>CAIWFK010000382.1 GCA_903911905.1 uncultured Myxococcales bacterium | reverse complement strand
AGCAGACCGACGACGAGGCGCGTGTTCATCACTTCACCCTCCGGGCGATTCGGCCGTCTTCGCTGCCGATGGCGATGGGCAGCGCCGTCGGGTTCTCGCAGAAGTTGCGGGTCTGCCGCGTGACGTTGCCGCACACCACCGCGCCACCGAGCGCGTCGCGGCAGCCGCAGCGGCCGAGCGCCGGGCCGACCGGCAGGGTGGTCAGGCAGGTCTGCACCGCCGCGTCGAGCTGGGCCGCGTTGCCGCAGCTCGGGTCGCGCCGGAAGATCTGCTGGCAGGTACAGGTCGAGCCAGCCACCGCGGTGTAGAGCTGGGTGCGGAAGTCCTTCGCGGCCGTGCACTGGGCGAGCGAGAGGGGGTCGAGTACCCAGTGCGAGACGTTCGCGGGGTCGCGGGTGCCGCAGGCCTGGCCCTGCTTGCCGAGCACGTTTCCGAGCGAGTCGACGTTGTTGGCCAGCAGGTCGTCGCAGGTGCAGAAGTTCTGCATGTAGCCGATGAGCGAGTCACGCAGCGGAATGCCGGTCTCGATGCGGGTGGTGTTGCGCTTGAGCACCAGGAAGCCCGAGCCGCCGCGCGCGATGTAGTCGTTGACCGCGATGCGGTAGGTCTCGGTCTCGACCAGCGGCTTGTCGGTGACGGTGATGTTGGTGCCGGTGTGCGCGAAGCAACGGCCGCCCTGGCTCAAGGTGGGGTCGGCGATGCACTGCCACGGGGCGCGGCCGGTGCGGTCGTCGTTCGGGCAGTCGGCCACGCCGTTGGCCGGGTTGCAGCCCAGCAGCAGGGCGTTGAGCTGGCTCTGCGCGCAGTCCATGGTGAAGCGGGCGCCCGAGATCTGCGCCTGGGCCGCACAGCCACGGCCAGCGCTCTTCTCGGTCACGAAGTCGAACAGTTCCTGCATTTCGCGACCCGACAGGAACATGATGTTGATGGTGTTCTCGAACGGGAAGACGTTGAACATGTCCTCCTGGTTGAGCAGGCCCGCGTACAGGTTGTCGCGAATGCCCAGGGTGTTGGTCAGGCCCACTTCGGCCTCGACGCCCTGTCGCCGCCGCATCGAATCGGCGGTGATGTTGCCCAGCGGCGAGTCGCCACCGGTCGAATTGTTGCGGCGCTCGATGTTGGCCGGCGCGTAGGCGAAGGTCGAGGTCAGGTTCAGCTTGTAGTCGAGCGCCTGGATGTAGGGCGTCAGCAACTGGGTGGTGGCCAGGTCTTCCTGGGCGGTGCAGTCCTTCACGCCTTGCTGCACCTTGGGGTCCTTGGGGAAGTCACCGGGGTTCCAGAACTGGCTCTTGTAGTAGTCGTGCAGCGCAGGCGAGCACCAGAGCGAGTCGATCGGCAGCACCTTGAAGTCGTGCGAGATCACCTCGCCGCCCTCGGCCTTCGATTCGCCCGCCCTGGGCATCTGAATCACGGTGTCGAGGCGAATGACGTACTTCGAGAAAGCGCCGCCGTGGCTCAAGATCACCTTGCGGCCCGAGGGGTCGGTCAGCAACTGGGGCGGGTTGAGCACGATGTGCAGGTGGCCGCCCAGCAGCACGTCGATGCCCTCGACGCCGGGAATCTGCACGCTGACCACCGAGGCCGGGTCGCCTTCGGGGCCGAACCACTCGAGCACCTGCCACTTGGGGCCGCTGGCGCGGTTGACGAAGGGCTCGGCGACCTTCCACTGGTAGTAGGCTTGGTAGCCCTCGACCAGCTCCTGATCTTCGGTGAGCCCCTGGTGGCTGGTGATGACGATCAGGTCGACCGAGGGGCGAATGAGATCGACGTAGTTGCGCGCCACCTCGTTCTGCTCGAGCGGAATGGCCTGAATCGAATTGCCGCGCTCGACCAGCGAGGCCAGCGAGCTGATGTTGCCCATGCCGATCACGCCGACCCGCAGGCCACCGATGTTCTGAATCGTATAGGGCGAGGTGTAGAAGGCGGTGCCGTTGCTGTTGTCCTGGCTGGGGTCTTCCCAGACGTAGTTGGCGGCCATCACCGGGAACTTGGCGTTGTCGCGCGCCTGGCGGGTGAAGTTGGCGGCGCCGGCGTCGAACTCGTGGTTGCCGAGCGCGGCGGCGTTGAGCCCCACCAGCGAGAGGAACTTGTATTCGACCTCACCCAGGTTCACGTTGAAGATCGGCGCGCCCTGGAACGAGTCGCCGGTGTCGATGTGCATCGCGCGTTCGCTCTTCGCGCGTTCCCGTTTCAGAATCGAGGCCATGCGCGTGGCACCGCCGAAGGGCCCCATCTCGGGAATGAGCCCCAGGTCGGTGTCGGTCTTCAGCGGCGAGAAGTCGTACGGCAGCAGCCGCGAGTGGATGTCGGAGGTCTGCAGGAAGGTCAGCCGAACCTGCTGCCCCGACAGGTCGAGGTCGATGCCCGGCGCGGTGGGCATGCAGGACACGTGAATCGACACTGCCGCGAAGATGGCGACCAGTCGAAGGAACATCAGGGTTCGTCGCATGTGTGCACCCGCCGTGACCAAGAAGCGGCCCGGCTTGTATGCGCCTTCGCACCTTCTGGTAAAGCGCCACCGACATGAGAAACGCCGTCGTGACGGAATTGGAGGTGGTCGACGACTTCACCTCGAGTGCGCGCTGCGACGAAGGTTTCCTGCACGTTCGTCGGCTCCGGTGCCGCAACCGGCGGGAAGACGGCTCGCATTCGCCCATCTACCGCGTCGACGTGATCGACCGGCCGCGACTCGATGCGGTGGCGGTGCTCGTGTGGCGAAAGGCCCCGAGCGGTGCTCACGAGTTTCTCACGCGGCAGAACCTGCGACCGGCGGCGTATTTCCGCACGCAGAAGGTGCCCACCGTGCCCGATGCGCGCAGTCACCTGTTCTGCGAAGAGATCGTCGCGGGGGTGATGGAGCTCGACGATCGCGGTGAAGCCGGCGTGCGTTCGCGCGCGGCGATCGAGGTGTTCGAAGAAGCGGGGTACCGCGTCGAGCCTTCGGCGGTGCAACTGCTGGGGCCTCCGTTCTTCGTGGCACCGGGCATCATCAGCGAGAAGATCTTCCTCGCGCACGTCGAGGTCACCGGGCTGACCGGTTCGACGCCCGAGGGTGACGGCAGCCCGCTGGAAGAGGGCGGGGTGTTGACCTGGCGCAGCCGCGCCTCGCTCGAGCAGGCCCTGGCCGAGGGTGTGATTCAAGACGCCAAGACCGAATTGGCGCTCAATCGTTTCCTTGCGCGCATCGGGGTGTGAGACGCTGGAGCCACGTGCGCCACCTCGTCTTCGTCGCCCCCCATTTTCTGGAAAACACCAACCGGTACGTGGCTGCGTTCGCCGCGCTCGAGGGCCTGTCGCTCTCGGTGATCAGCGAAGACCCGGCCTCGGCCATTCCCCAGGTGCTCGCCGAGCGCGTCGACGGGCACTACCAGGTGCGCGACGTGGGCGACGCCAGTCAGTTGGCGGCGGCGGTGAGGTTCTTCGCGCGCACCCGGGGGCCGGTCGACCGGTTGACCGGCGCGCTCGAGCAGTTGCAGTTGCCGATGGCCGAGGCCCGCGCGTTGACCGACGTGCCCGGCATGCGTCCGGCCATCGCCCGGCGCTTCCGCGACAAGGACGCGATGAAGCAGGTGTTGCGCGAGCACGGGGTGCCGGTGGCCCGGAGCGCGCTGGTCAGCTCGCTCGGCGAGCTGAAGGCCTTCGTCGGCCAGGTCGGGCTGCCGATCATCGTCAAGCCGCAGGCGGGGCTGGGCACGCGCGACACCCACCGGGTCGAGACCGAGGCCGATCTCGCGGCGCTGGCCTTCGGGCCGGGCCGGGTGATGCAGGCCGAGGAATTCGTGCGGGCCCGCGAGCACACCTGCGAGACGGTGAGCATTCACGGCAAGACCGTGTGGCGCTCGGGTACGCGCTATTTCCCGACTCCGCTCGAGGTGCTCGAGACGCCGTGGGTGCAGTACTGCGTGCTCTTGCCGCTCGAATCGGCGCCGACCTGGGACCGGTTCGCGCCGGTGAATGAAGCCGCGTTGCAGGCGCTCTTCGGCCCCGACCCGCAGGTGACCGGGACCGCGCTGACCCACATGGAGTGGTTCTTGCGGAACGACGACGCGATGCTGGTCAACGAGGTGGGCGCGAGGCCTCCGGGCGTGCACATCATGCCGTTGATGTCGCTGACCCACGGGGTCGACATGGTGCGGGCGTGGGCCGAGTTGATCGCGTTCGATCGCTTCACGCCGCCGAAGCGGGTGCGCGCTGCGGGAGCGGCGTTCTTCCGCGGTCAAGGGGAAGGCGATCGGGTGGTGCAGGTCGAAGGACTCGAGCGCGCCATCGCGCAGGCGGGCGAGTCGCTGGTCGAGATGCGTCGCCCACGCGTGGGGCAGCCACGGGCCAGCGGGTACGAAGGGGAAGGGTGGGCCATCGTGCAGCACGCCACCACCGAGGGCGCGAAGGCCGCGCTCAAGGGGCTGATCGAGGCGGTGCAGGTTCGCTACGGCTGAAGAGCCGTCCTTCGCCGGGTTGCCCCGGGCTTCGAAAATGAAGCCAGCTCCAGCGCGACGGGGCCGCGTCGGCGACACCCGCGAAGGGCGGGGGTGCGCGCTTCGAGTTCACTCCGCCGCGTCGGTGCGCGCGCTGATGCCATACTGATGCGAGTGGGGGTTCCACGTGAGCGACTTCGCGGTCTGCTCGAGCTTCGGCCCCAGATCGAAGAACACCGACACCTCGCCAGTGGCCGGCTCGAAGCGCAGCCCGCGCGGAGGTCGCTTCTTGAACGACTTGCGGAACTGCTCCTTGCCGTCGGCGCCGATCACCACCAGGTCGGTCACGGCGGCCGTGCCCCTGAGGCTGACGCTGATCGTCTCGTGCGCGCTCTCGCCCTTCACCTCGAGCGCTCCGTTCGCCGCCTCGAGCGCCGCGCGACCCTTCTGATCGATGCCCAGGTCGTCCCAGGTCGCGGCGCCCGCCGGCTTCGCCGCAGCGTGCTCGACGCTGCTGAGCGCGAAGGTGCCGCCGCCGTCCTGCAGGTCCCATGCGAGCGAAACGAAGCCGACGTCTTCGGCCACGCCGAGGGTGAAGCCCGAGTCCTGGGACAGCGAGTAGGTCGCGACCTTCAGCTTCTGATCGAGCACCGGCTTGACGGTCAGTTCGACCGATTCCTTGAGCGGCAGGTCGTCACCCTTGCCCTTCACGTCGTGCGTGTAGGCCTTCGGCGGGTCGCTCATCACCGGCTTGTGCTTGAGCGCGCGGAGCACCGCCTGGTCGGTGCACGAGGCGTCGTCGATCACGAACAGGCCGGCGGCCGACCGCGCCAGGCAGAGCGGCGAGGGCACCCACCGCGGCTCGGCCCCCGCGGGAGCAGCCGGGTCGACGGCGGCGAAGGTCACCAGCGAGACCTGGGCGCCGCCCTTGAGCGAGCGCACGGCGATCGTGGCGTGCACCGCGTAGGGCACCTTCGTGTCCGACGAGAAGGTCCACCCGTTGCCCGACGTGAAGAGCGGCGCGAAGTACGAGCTCTCGGCGAACGCCGGGACACCCACGAGCACCACGACCAGAGCGAACATTCGACGCACGGTGAGACTCCTTCGAAACGGCGTTCAGTGGGCGGGCTTGCCCTGGGGTCGGGCGTTCCACAGCGTGGCGATCAGCATCGCGCCCACGATCGCGAACGGCACCTGGGTGATGCCCCAGGCCGACCAGCCGAACTTGTCGATCACGTGGCCCAGGGTCTGCGCGACGATGGCGCCGGCCACGTACTGCGCGCCGTCGAACAGGCCGGCAGCGGTGGCCACGGCCTTCTTGCCGCCGAAGTCCATCGAGGCGGCGCCGCCCACCATCGAGTGCGCCGACTGCACGAAGAACGAGAGCAGAATCAGCATCCACGCGGCGAAGAGGGGGCCGCCCCCGACGAGGCGGAAGACCACCTGCACCAGTGCCATGCCCACGAAGGCGAAGAAGATGACCGGGGCGCGGCGGTTGCCGAACAGCGCGTCGCTCGCGTTGCCCGACACGATGCCGCCGAACACGCTGGCGATGGGCATGGCCACCGAGGCGAAGGTCAGGCAGATGGTGGCGCGCTGCACGTCTTCCATGCCGTCGAGCGAGAGGGCGATGGCCACGCCGACCACCGCGAAGAAGACCCCCACCAGCGAGAAGGTGGTGGCGAAGCGACGGCGTACCGGCCACTCGCTCTTGCGATCGACCCGGCGCTTGACCTCGAGAATGCCCAGAATCACCAGCACGCTGGCCACCAACGCGCCGACGTTGATGCCGATCATCTTCAGGTCGCGAGTGACCGCCTTCGCGTGGTGCACGTTGGCGAAGAACTTGGGGAACCAGTCGTCGGTCCCGTTGCGCACGAAGCCGATCATCATCGAGGCCAGGGCGATGACCCACATCTGCGGGTTGGCGAAGACCTTCTTGAGCACGAAGGCCAGGCCGCCTCCTTCTTCACCTGCCACCTCGTCGCCCGTGATCAGCTCTCCCAGCCCCGCTTCGGCAGGGCTGTTGGCCACCAGCTTCCAATTGAGGCCGATGAGCACCACCAGCAGGGCGGCAGGCACCCAGAACACCCACTGCCAGGGCAGCGCGCCGACGATCAGCGGGCCGACGGCGAAGGCCAGGGTGCGCCCCGACTGAATCATGATGCCGAAGATGCCGGCGAAGCTGCCGCGCTCGTTCACCCGGAACCAGGCGGCGTTGATCTTCACGATCGACAGCGCACCGAACGACTGGAAGTAGTGGTTGAGCGCCCAGATCACCGCGAAGGTGGCGATGACCGTGCCCATGCTCACGCCGTTGGCCAGCACCGCCGGCGTGAGCACCGTCTTCTTGTCGGCTGACCACACCGCGTCGGCCACCAGGAAGAACGACCCGAACCCGAAGAGCAGGTTGAAGAACGCCGCGCCGCCCGCGCCGATGAGAATGGCCTTCTTGCCGCCGATGCGATCGGCCAGCGGCCCGTTCAGGAAGACCGAGATGCCGTAGCAGATCTTCCCCGCGGCGATGATGTTGCCCAGGTCGGTGTTGGTCCACCCGAACTTCTCGGCCAGCAACGCGTTGACCGCCGCGAAGTTGTACCGGCCCATGTAGAACATGGCGTACATCAACCCGAGGAAGACCCAGTTCTGGACCCGGCGCTTCTTGAACGCCTCGCTCTCGACATCGACAAGCATGGCGCCCCCTATAGCCAAACGGGTCGCAGGCCGTCGGGTTCAAAAACAATCGCGAGTCCGCCCATTTGAATTGTGACGGCAATGTGACAAGTTGAATTTCGTGGCAGACGGGGCAACCGCACAAGAACCGGAGCTGTTCGAGACGCGGCTCGACGTGCACGACCGCAAGCAGTTCGAGCTCAAGCTCGAATACCAGCCCAGCGGCACCGACAAGCAGTCGCAGTACTTCGTCGAGACCACGCTGTTCATTCCCCGAGCGCTCAACATCGGCCCCGACACCTGGCCGCGAGAGGCGTTCTACGCCGACCTGCACAACTACGTGCGGCTCTCGACGCCCGACCTGACCTTCGAGCAGTTGTGCCATGGGGCGCAGTCTCCGCTGGTGCAGCTCGAACAGCGGCTGGTCACCGGGCAGCCCGGGCCCGACACCGAACTGGTCTACGACGCGAAGATGCTGGGCTGCATCATGCGCGGCACGCTGCGCCGCTTCACGCGCACCATGAAGCAGGAATGCGCGAACTGTCCGGGCGAGACCGAGGCGCCCTCGCCGGTCTTCGCGCTGGCTCGGGGCGGCTCGGAGTCGACGAAGGCCCTCCTCCATCGTTACCGCTCGGTGATCGAGGCCCTGGGCGTGCGCTTCCCCCTGGGCGAGAAGACCCGCGCCGCGCTGCGCCTGGTCGACGAGTACCTCAGCCTGCTCGTCGAGCACTACTTCCGCCGCGTCGTGGTGCAGATGGACTCGGTGCCGAAGTCGAAGCCCTGGCTCGACCTTCGCCGCGAGCTGATGGACGTGGTGGTGGCCGACGAGAACTACCGGCGCTCGCTCGCGCTGCCCTCGGTGCTCGAGACCCGAGGCGACAACGAAGAATATTCGCACCGCGTGGGGTTCTTGAAGAAGTTCTGCCAGAACATTCTCTTCCTCAAGGTGCTGCGCAGCAGCCCGCGCAAGGCCTGGGAAGAGGTGCTCTTCGCCATCGCCGCCGGCAGCGCCATGGCCTTCGCCCTGGGCGTGGGCCTCTTCGCGCAGTCGCGCTACCCGCAGGCCTCGTTCAACTTCTTCGTCATCGCCGTCGTCGGTTACATGCTCAAGGACCGCCTCAAGGAATCGCTGCGCCGGGTGATGAGCGTGTACATGGGGCGCTTTCTGTACGAGCGCACCACCCGCATTCTCGACCCCGTCACCCGTGACGACATGGGCGTCTGTCACGAGAAGATCGACTACGGCGACGCGGTGGTGGTGCCCGACGATCTGCAGCAACTGCGCGTGCGTGACGACCTGATCGCCGTGACCCAGGGCGAGCTGGCCGAGACCGTGGTGCGGTACCGCAAGAAGATCGTGCTCAATTCCGAGATGCTGCCGCGCATCGCCGACGGCATGGTCTCGGGCGTGACCGACATCATTCGCCTGAACGTCGACCGCCTGCTCCACGACATGGACGACCCGGAGTTCGCGCTCGACTACGTCGACCTCGAGGACTTCTCGGTCGACAAGGTCACCATGTCCAAGAGCTACCGCCTCGACATCGCCTTCCGCTTCTCGGTCGATGACGGACGTCACCAGCGCACCACCATGCGGCTGATTCGGCTGGTGCTCGACCGCAACGGCATCAAGCGCATGAACGAGCTGACCGCGGCCTGCGCGGTCACCGCCCCGTGACGCGCCCCGCCGTGGAATTGCGTTCCGGTTTTCTGCTACACGCGCGCGCCCCATGACTGATTTCCTGCAGCGGGTCGCGGTGAGCTGGTCCACCACCCTCGACGAGGTGCTCGCGCGTGCCGCCAGGCACGGTCGCGACGGCCTGGTGGTGTTCGACCTGGACTCGACCGTCTTCGACAACCGCCCCCGCCAGGCGCGCATCGTTCGCGAATACGGCACCGCGCACGGCCTGCCCGCGCTGGGCCGGTGCCAGGGCTGGCACTTCACCACCGGGTGGGATCTGAAGGGCGCAGCGGTGGCGTGTGGCGTCAGCGAGGCCGACTACGAGAAGCACCGCGCCGCGCTCAAGGCCTTCTGGGGCGAGCGCTTCTTCACCTCGCAGTACTGCATCGACGACGTCGAGATCGTGGGCGCGCCCCGCTACCTGGCGGCGCTGCTCGCGACGGGCACCCGGCTGGTCTACGTCACCGGCCGCCAGGAAGACATGCGGGCCGGCTCGGTGGCTTGCCTGGCCAAGTGTGGCATGCCCACGCCGACCACCGACGGGCGGGTGACGCTGCTGATGAAGCCCACGCTGCGCGAGAGCGACGACGAGTACAAGCGGGTCACCCACGCGCGCCTGAAGACCATGGGGCCGGTGGTGGCGGCGTTCGACAACGAGCCGACCCACGTCAACGACTACGCCACCAACTTCCCCGAAGCGCTGGCGGTGCACCTGGCGACCGATCATTCGGGCCGCCCGGTGCCGCTCGACCCGCGGGTGATCTCGGTGCCGCACTTCGCCTACTGACGGCCAGTGCGCCGTGACACGACGCGACATGTGAAAGAACGTGTGCCCGCCGTCGGTGCTTTGTAGATACGCAGGCGCGTTCCCCAACCGCTGGAGTTCCTTGTGTACAGCCCCGATCTGTTGCTGACGATGTACCGGAAGATGCTGCTCGCCCGCCGTTTCGAAGAGAAGGCGGGGCAGGCCTACGGGTTGAAGAAGATTCAGGGCTTCTGTCACCTCTACATCGGCCAGGAAGCGGTGGTGGTGGGCGTCAACGAAGCGTTGCGCCCGACCGATCAGGTGATGACCGCCTACCGCGATCACGTGCACCCGCTGGTGCGCGGTGCCGACGCCGGCATGCTGATGGCCGAGCTCTACGGCAAGGACACCGGCTACTCGAAGGGCAAGGGGGGCTCGATGCACCTCTTCGACATCGAGCACAACTTCTACGGTGGCTACGGCATCGTGGGCGGGCAGATTCCGCTCGCCGCCGGCATGGCCTTCGCGTCGAAGTACCGCGGCGAAGACCGCGTCACCGTGTGCAGCTTCGGCGACGCGGCCAGCAACCAGGGCGCGCTGCACGAGACCTTCAACATGGCGGCGAAGTGGAAGCTGCCGGTCATCTACATCGTCGAGAACAACAAGTACGGCATGGGCACCGACGTCTCGCGCGTGACCGCCGAGCCCGAGCTGTACAAGCGGGCGGCCAGCTACCGCATGCGCGGCGAGAAGGTCGACGGCATGGACGTGCTCAAGGTCTACGACGTGATGAAGGACCTGGTGGACCACGTGCGCAAGGGCCATGGGCCCGTGTTGCTCGAGGCGCAGACCTACCGCTTCCGCGGGCACTCGATGAGCGACGCGGCCACCTACCGCACCAAGGAAGAGGTCGAGCAGGAAAAGGGCCACGACCCGATCACCACCCTGCGCGCGTACATCACCAAGCAGAAGATCGCGCCCGAGGCCCAGTTCGAGCTCATCGACGAAGACGTGAAGCGCGAGATCGACCAGGCCATGACCTTCGCCGACGAGTCGCCCGAGCCGCCGCTCGAAGACGTGTGGAAGCACACCTGGGTCGAAGACGGAGAGCCCGACGAGCGGCCGCGGCAGCGCGTGCGCGGGGTCGAGGTGACCTGGCCCACCTTCCCCAGCCAGTTCGAGGTGAAGTGGGACCTCGAGCCGAAATCGCCCGTGGCCGCGCCGGCCGCCGTGCAGCAGAAGAAGGGAGCGGCCTGAACCATGGCTGAGCTCGCGTACCGTGAAGCGCTCAACCACGCGCTCGACGAAGAGATGGCGCGTGACCCGCGCGTGTTCTTGATGGGCGAAGAGGTCGCCCGCTACGACGGCGCCTACAAGGTGTCGAAGGGCCTGCTCGAGAAGTACGGCAGCGCGCGGGTGGTCGACGCGCCGATCAGCGAGCTGGGCTTCGCCGGCATCGGCGTGGGCGCGGCGATGACGGGCCTGCGGCCGGTGATCGAGATGATGACCTGGAACTTCGCGATTCTGGCGATGGACCAGATCGTCAACAACGCGGCCAAGGTGCGCCACATGTCGGGCGGCCAGTTGCGCTGCCCCATCGTCTTCCGCGGGCCGGGTGGCGCGGGCGGGCGGCTGAGCTCGCAGCACTCGCAGGCGCTCGAAGCGAACTACGTGCACTTTCCCGGCCTCAAGGTGCTCGCGCCCGGTACGCCGGCCGACGCCAAGGGCCTGCTCAAGTCGGCCATTCGCGACGAGAACCCGGTCATCTTCATCGAAGCCGAGCTGCTCTATGGGTCGAAGGGTGAGGTGCCCGAAGGCGAGCACGTGGTGCCGATTGGCCTGGCCGACGTGAAGCGCGAAGGCAGCGACGTCACCATCATCACCTGGTCGCGCATGTTGACCTCGTGCGTGCTGCCGGCGGCCGAGCGGCTGGCGGCCAACGGCATTTCCGCCAAGGTGCTCGACCTGCGCAGCCTGCGCCCGTTCGACACCGAGGCCATCGCCGCGGCGGTCAAGCAGACCAACCGCGTGGTGATCGTCGAAGAAGGCTGGTCGTGGGCCGGCTTCGGCGGGCACATCGCCGACTTCATCGCCCGCGAGTGCTTCGACGACCTCGACGCGCCGGTGAGCCGGGTGCACGGGCTCGACGTGAACATGAGCTACGCGGCGAACCTCGAGCGCGCCATTCAGCCCTCGGTCGAGCGGGTGATCGAAGCGGTCAACGCCGTGCTCTACCGCTAAAACCCTTCTTTCGTTCCCTCCAGGCAACCACACCATGGCTATTGCGATTCAACTGCCCGCCCTCTCGCCCACGATGACCGAGGGCCGCATCACGAAGTGGCTCAAGAAGGAAGGTGACAAGGTCACCTCGGGCACCGCCATCGCCGAGTGCGAGACCGACAAGTCGAACCTCGAGATCGAGGCCACCGACGACGGCACCATTCTGAAGATTCTGGTGCCTGCGGGGACGGCCGCGCCCATCGGCTCGACCATCGCCTGGTTGGGCAAGCCCGGTGAGGCGGTGCCCGAGACCCCGGCTGCGCCCGCCGCGAAGCCCGCTCCCGCGCCTGCGGTGGTGGCGGCTCCTCCGAAGCCGGTCGCCGCGCTGCCGCCGCCTCCCCCAGCCCCGAAGCCGGTGGCTCCCGCGCCCGTCGCCGGTGAGCGCCTGCGCGCCTCGCCCCTGGCCCGGAAGATGGCCGAGACCCAGGGCATCGCGCTCGAAGGCGTTCAGGGCACGGGCCCCAATGGCCGGGTGGTCAAGCGCGACATCGAAGCGGCGCTGAGCGCGCCCAGGGCCTCGTCGGGTACCGCGCCCCTCTTCCGCGCGACGCCCGGCGTTCGGCTGCCGCCCGAGAGCCTGCCCGTCACCTCGATGCGCAAGGTGATCGCGCAGCGGCTGACCGAAGTGAAGCCGGGGGTGCCGCACTTCTACCTGACCGTCGACCTCGAGATGGACCAGGCGCTGGCGCTGCGCGAAGAGGCGAAGAGCCAGGAACTGAAGGTGTCGGTCAACGACATCATCGTCAAGGCCACGGCCATGGCGGTGCGGCGCTTCCCCCGCATCAACCAGGTCTTCGCGGGCGACTCGATTCAGCAGTTGCGCACGGTCGACGTGGGGGTGGCGGTGGCCATCGAAGACGGGCTCATCACCCCGATCATCAAGGACGCCGACCAGAAGGGGCTGGCCGAGATCGCCGCCGAGGTTCGCGAGCTGGCCGACCGCGCCAAGCGCAAGGCGCTCAAGCCCGACGAGTACACCGGCGGGTCGATCACCGTCTCGAACCTGGGCATGTTCGGCATCGATTCGTTCATCGCCGTCATCAACCCGCCGCAGGCCGCCATTCTGGCGGTGGGCCGGGTCGAGCCGAAGGTCGTGGTGCGCAACGGCGCCATGGTCATTCGACAGTTGATGTCGGTCACGCTCTCGGGCGATCACCGGGTCATCGACGGGGCGGTCGGCGCGCAGTTCCTGCAAGAGCTCCGCTCGCTGCTCGAGCACCCGCTGCGGCTGGTGCTCTGAAGAACATGCGGACCTGGCGCGCGCTCACGGTGGTCGGGTTGCTGCTGGGCGCGTGCGCGACGCCCGAGGTGGCCTCGAAGACCGGCGCCTCGTTCCGCGAGGTGAAGGCCGAGCCGCCCGCGCTGCCGGCCGAAGCGCTCTACGCCGTGTGCTGGCCGCAGGACGCTGGCGCGGCCGAGCGCGTCGTGCTCTCTTTTCTTCCCGACGGCGTGGTGTTCGAGGCCCGGGAGGGGGCTTCGAACTCGACGGGTCGGTGTCTGCGCGAACTCGCGTCGAGCTACCCGTTCGCGGTCAAGCCGAATGGAAGCGTCACCGTCGCGCCGCCCGCGCAGCCCATCGACGGGTGGGCGGTGCTGGCGTGGGTGAAGCTGCTCTCGGCGTCGCGCTACGGCCCCGAGCGCGGGCTGCTCGACCCCGCACCGCTGGCGCGGGCCTGTCTCGATCGGGGGCCGACGCGCGGCAACCTGCGCTTCGCGGTGCGGCACGTGCCCGGCCCGCAGGTGCGCCTGTTCCCCGAAGCGGCCTCGGAGGCCGACCGCTGTCTCGAGGCGGTGGTGGGCGCCATCGCCTGGCCCTCGTCGCGCGAGGTATTCTTCGACTTTCCCCGGCCGGGGCCGCCGCCGACGACCGGCGACGTGTCGCGCTACTTCACGCCGCCCGGCCCGTCGCTGGGCTCTGCGCTGGAACCGGGCTCGGTGCGCGAAGCCATTCACCAGGCGCAGCCGAAGGTCGCCGCCTGTTGGGAAGCCGCGCTGGCGCGTCGGGCGTCGCTGGGCGGGGCGCGTACGTTCCGCTTCCGGGTCTCGGCAGAAGGGGCGGTCACGGCTGCGTGGGTGGCGAGCACCATGGGGGGACACGGTGGCTGCCGACTTCCTGCTCGATCAGTGCCTGGCGCAGACGCTGACCCAGGTGCACTTCCCGCCGATGGCTGGCGAGGGCGTGTACACGTGGGTCTTCGCGACGCGCTGACGCACCAGCGCTACGCGGGCGCGAGCGTGCCGATCAGCCGCTGCAGCAACGCGAGCTGGGCTGGCTCGAGCCGCATGAACGACAAGCCCATGCCCTTGGGCACGCCCACGTGATGGCGAATTTCGGCCGAGGCCTGGAAGCGGCCGAGGGTGGGGTGCTCGACCGTCACGCGGGTGGTCGACCCGACGGGCAGTTGCACGCCCTCGAGGTAGAGGCCGCCGAGCGAGAGGTTGGTGCAGGTGCCGCGAACGGGGCCACGGGGGCCGTCGACCGACGCCGCGAGGTGACAGCGGGCGCGTTCGTGAACGCGAGATTCGTGCTGCATGCAGGGCAGTGTCTCACAGCTCGAGGGTACGTGACTCGGTGAGAATCACCTCGACGCCCTGATCGTGCGGTTCGGTCGGCAGCGACCCGGTCACGCAGCACTCGAAGGTGATCGCGACCCGGCGCGCGCGCGTCATCGACGGCAGGGTCGTGTCGTAATAGCCCCCGCCGCGACCCAGCCGCGACCCGTCGAGCCCGAAGGCCACGCCGGGAACGATCACCAGGTCGACCAGCGCGAGGTCGAAGGGCGCGGCGTCGGGTGGAGTGAGCAGTTGCAGTCGGCCCACCGCAGCGAGCTCGGCGAGCGCCGTCACCGGGTGGAAGCTCAGCTCGCGGCTGCCTGGCCGAACGCGCGGGTAGACGACGGTCTTGCGCGCAGCGCGGCAGGCCTCGAAGAGTGGGGCGGTGGGCACCTCGAAGGGCTGCGCGGCGAAGAGCGCCACCGTGCGCGCGGGCCCCCAAAAAGACAGGGCGGTGAAGCGCCGAAGCACCTCACCGCCCGCCCATTCGACCTGCCGGGGGTCCAGCGCGCGCCGTCGGGCCTCGAACTGCTGCCGTTGCGCCGCCTTCGAATCGCCCCGCGATGAAACGTTCCCCGCCATGAGCCGTGTGTTCGACCTTCACTGAACCGTGCTGGCTTCAGGTGGGACCCAACTGCCACCGTCTCGGCTTCCCGCTCGAGGCGGGCTTGCACCAACGAATGGACGAGTCAGCTCCCTTTTTTGAGTATCGGTTCGAGCGTTGGTCGAGCATCACGCACCCCGCAGGGAACAGCCTGTGGAAGTGTTCCTCCTGGAACTGATCTTAAGGGTCCGCGCGGAGATTTCAAGGTGGTATCGTCACCAACGGAATGACGAGGGTGAGCAGGCTCCTCCCAACGCTGGTGGTGTCGTCGATCGCGTGGGCGACGTGGGCCAACGCGGCCCCGGCGATGTCTGGCGTCTACCACGTGGGTTCAGCGGGGCTGATCGAGTTCGGGGTGCAGAACAACGAGGTGGTCGGTCGGTACCGCGCGGGCGGCGAATGCGGTTTTGCGCCCGACGACCTGGTGGTGCGCGGTTCGTTCGACGGCAACGTCTTCGTGGGGCAGGTCACGCTGTGCCAGACCGGCTCGGGCTGCCCCGCGACCCAGAGCTTCCCCATGCTCGGCTTCTGGCGCGGCGACCAGATGCTGGCGCAGATCAAGTTCGAGGCGGGCTGCTCGTCGAAGGCCACCGACAACGCGCAGTTGCTCTTCACCCCCGCCACGGCCGAAGACAAGAAGCTGCTCGAGACCACGCCCGTCGCCCCGAAGAAGCCCAGGTCGATCGACGACGCGTACCGCGAAGGCTCGAAGCTGCTCAGCTCGGGCGACTATTCTCGCGCGAGGCTGCAGTTCGACTTCGTGGTGAACACCGATTCCTCGAACTGGGTGGGGTGGTGGGGGTTGGGCCGTACCCTGGTGGGGCTGAAGGAATTCCAGATGGGGTCGGAAGATCTCGAGAGGGCCTTCCGCCAGGCGCCACCGGGGGCGAACAAGGAACTGCTCTGGCAGGCCTCGTTCGATCTCGGGGTGGCCTACGCGCAGCTGGGCAAGAAGGGCCCGGCGATGAAGGCGCTGAGGGAAGCCGCTCGCATGATGCCCGCTGACCAGTTGGGCGCCTTCGAGAGCGAGCCCGACCTCAAGCCGATCAGGGGCGAGCGCGACTTCCAGGCCCTGGTCGCGTCGCTGAAGAAAGGGAAGAAGGGGAAGTGACGAGCCCAGGCCGAATCGGGCCGTACGAGGTGCTGCGGCCCCTCGGCAAGGGGGGCATGGCCGAGGTGTTCCTGGTGCGAGCGCACTTCGGGCACCTGGCCGGTCGCGAGTTCGCGCTCAAGCGGCTGCTGCCCTCGCTGCAGGAGGACCGCGACTCGGTGCGCTTCTTCACCGCCGAGGCCGAGCTCTCACGCCACCTGAACCACCCCAACATCGTCGAGGTGCTCGACGTCGGCCAGGACACCGGCGGCGCCTGGTACATGGTGATGGAGTTCATCGACGGGCGCGACGTGGGGCAGATCATCAAGCGCTGCCGGGCCAAGAAGGTCTTCTGGCCCATCGACTTCGCGATCTACCTGACCCGCTCGTTGCTGGCGGCGCTGGGCTACGCGCACGCGGCGGTCGACGAGAAGGGGCAGTTGCTCAACATCATTCACTGCGACGTGTCGCCCTCGAACTTCTTCGTCTCGCGCACCGGCGACCTGAAGCTGGGCGACTTCGGCGTGGCGAGGTCGCTGATCGAAGGCGGCGGCGACCAGGTGATGGGCAAGCCGTACTACCTGTCGCCCGAAGCGCTCGACGGCGTGCTCACCCCCGCCATCGATCTGTGGGCGGTGTCGGTGACGCTCTACGAGCTGCTCACCCTGCAGCGGCCCTTCCAGGGCAAGACGCCGGAGCAGGT
>CAIWFK010000381.1 GCA_903911905.1 uncultured Myxococcales bacterium | reverse complement strand
TACCGCCCACCACCGCGCCCGCGTCGGCCTGACGCCGCTTCAGACGTTGAAGCGGAAGAGCATGCAGTCGCCGTCCTGCACGACGTATTCCTACCCTTCGACGCGCAGCAGGCCCTTTTCAGTGATGGCGGCTTCGCTGCCCAGGTCGATGAGGTCCTTCCACGAATAGACCTCGTCCTTGATGAAGACTCGCTCTAAGTCGGTGTGGATGACGCCGGCGCACTGCGGGGCCTTCCAGCCCTTGCGGAAGGTCCACGCCCGGCATTCCTTGGGACCGATGGTGAAGTACGTCTGCAGGCCCAGCAGCGTGTAGCCCGCGCGCACCACCTTGTTCAGGCCCGGCTCGTCGAGCCCCGCCGAGGCGAGGAAGTCGGGCCGCTCGGCCTCGGGCAGTTGCTGAATCTCGGCCTCGAGCGCCGCAGCCAGCACCACCACCTGCGCGCCTTCCTTGGCGGCGATGTCGCGCACCACCTGAACCATGGGGTCGGTGGCCGCGCCCGCCAACTGCCCTTCGGCCACGTTGGCGATGTAGAGCACCGGCTTGCTGGTCAACAGGAACAGGTCCTTGATGAGCGCGTACTCGTCTTCGGTCAGGCCGTGCGCGCGCAGCGGCACCGCGTCGTCGAGCCTGGCCTTCACCTTCTCGAGCACCGCCATCTCGGCGCGGGCGAGCTCCCCTTCCTTCCCGGGGATCTTCACGCTGCGCGAGGTCTTGTCCATGCGCTTGGTGACCGTCTCGAGGTCCTTCAGGCACAGCTCGGTGTCGACCGTTTCCTTGTCGCGACCGGGCGAGACGCTGCCCTCGACGTGGGTGATGTTGTCGTCGACGAAGCAGCGCAGCACGTAGAGCACCGCGTCGACCTGGCGAATGTTGGCCAGGAACTGGTTGCCGAGGCCCTCGCCCTTGCTCGCGCCGCGCACCAGGCCGGCGATGTCGACGAACTCGAGCGTGGTGGGCAGCGTCTTCTCGGGCTTCTGCACCGCGGCCAGCTTGAAGAGCCGCTCGTCGGGCACCGGCACCACGCCGATGTTGGGCTCGATGGTCGCAAACGGGTAGTTGGCGGCGAGCGCGCCGGCGTTCGACAGCGCGTTGAAGAGGGTCGATTTACCGACGTTCGGCAGGCCGACGATTCCGATCGAGAGTCCCATGGCGAGTGGGCGTGTACCCAACTCGCCAGCAAAAGGGAAAGCTCACTTCTTGAGCGCGCGGAAGTGCAGGCCCGCGATGCCCAGGCCGGCGACGACGTGCATCAGCTCCATCACCACCAGGGCGCCCGTCGCCAGGCCCTTCACCCCGACCGGGCCGCCCAGCGAGAGCAGGTCGAAAGCGACCGCGAGAATCAGGTAGTTGCGGGCGCCGTTGCCGGTGAAGCGGCCGAAGGCCCAGGCCACGCCCGAAGCGGGAATCGCCATGATGATTCCCGAAACGAACACCATCGGCACCGGCAGGCTGGGCATGCCGTTGAAGTCGCCCTCGTAGCTGACACCCGCAGCGTGGCTGCCGAAGTAGAGCACCAGGTTGACCGCGCCGGCGATGGCCGCGCCCAACAGGCCCTGGCCGAGCAGGGTGCCGAAGCCGACGGAGGAGGTGGACGACGAAGCGGAGGTCGAGGCGGCGGTGGTGGTCATGTGGGGTTCCTCAAGGCTCGAGACAGCGTGGTGACTGCTTCAACCGCATTTGATGCGCTTGGACAATTCCCGTTCCTGAAAGAGACTGGTCCACATGCTGGACAATGCCGATTTCGATCTCAATGGGCTGCGGGCTTTCGTGGCGGTGGTGGAGCACGAGGGGTTCCGCGGCGCGGCGCAGGCGCTGGGCATGCCTCGCTCCACCGTCAGCCGAAAGGTGATGGACCTCGAGGGCGCGCTGGGCGTGCAGTTGCTGCGGCGCACCACCCGAACCATGGCGTTGACCGACGCCGGCGAGACGCTGCACCAGCAGGCCGTGACCTTGCTGACGGGCCTGGGCGACGCGGTCCGGCAGGTGCGCGACACCCAGGCCACCCCGCGTGGCACGCTCAAGGTCACCGCGCCGCAGACCTTCGCCGAGGAATACCTGGGGCCGGTGCTGGAGGCCTTCCTGCGCGAGCAGCCCGAGGTGAAGGTGGTGCTGAACCTGACCGACCGGTGGGTCGACCTGGTCGCCGAGGGGTATGACCTCGCGTTGCGCGCGGGCGTGCTGCCCGACTCCTCGCTCAAGGCGCGGTTGCTGGGGGCCAACCCGCTGCACGTGTGGGCCAGCCCGGCGTGGCTGCGGGGCAACGGTCGCCTCAAGAGCCCCGAGGAGGTGAAGGCCCACCTGGTGCTGGCCTCGGCCAACGACGCGAAGGGCTGGGCGTTCCAGGTGAAGGGGCGCAAGGTCGTGGTGCCCATCAGGCCACGCGCGGTGGTGAACAGCTTCGTCGTGCTGCGGCAGCTCACCGAGGCGGGGCTGGGGCTCAGCCGGCTGCCGCTCGAGCTGTGCCGGGTGGCCGAGGAGCAGGGGCGGGTGGTGCGGGTGCTCGACGCCTTCGCGCTGCCGCCGGTGCCGTTGCACGCGGTCTACCCGGCGAGCGCGCAGCTCTCACCGCGGCTGCGGGTGTTCCTGGACTATCTCGAGCAGCACCTGCCGCTGCGCCGGCCGTGAGCGGGCTGCACTGTCGGTGTGGTTCGTGGCGGGTCCTCTGGGCGCTCTGCGAATCGTTCTTCATTGCAGCCTCGCTCCTCGATGCTGGAGTGAAGAACGCAAAAGACCGGCCCCGCTTTGAGGTGAGCAGTTCGCCAACGCACCATCGGTGCGTTCACGGCACGGTGTACGTGAGCCCCGTGTCGACCGACGAGCAGTTCTTCCCCTTCATCGTGACGGGGTAGGTGCCCGAGGGCAGGTCGGTGGGCAGGAAGCCCGAGAACCCGCGGCCCGCCACGTAGGTACCGGTGGTCAGGGCCTTGTCGCCGATGAGCACGTCGAGCACGTTGGGCATGTCGTCGCCGTCGACCACCACGGTGTCGGTCGAGGTCGCCGGAGGGGTGATGCTGCGCACCACCGGCGTCTTGAGCGACTCGTCGCACACGAAGAACCGGAACTGCTGGTACGTCTGCGCGCTGCGGTTGTCCCGCACCACCACCCACAACTGCCCCGCGCGCTTGTCGGGCACCGGGTCTTCGGGGAACCTGCTCGAGCCCGGCGCGATGAAGGTCGTGGGTGTGGGGTCGGTCACGTCGAAGCGCTCGGTGTCGAAACGACCCGCGCTCGAGTACCAGGCACCCACCACGGTCTCGACCTTGTTCACCGGCCCACTGGGTTGGTATTCGACGTAGGCCTCGCGTGCCGAGTCGGGCACCGTGACGCCCAGCTTCACTTCCTGCCCCGCGTGCACCGCCAGCTTCGCCCCTTCGGGCAATGGCGCGCCGTCGAAGGTCAGGCTCGAGATGGTCGGGTTGTGGTTCTTCTGCGGCTTCTCGCTGACCACGATGCGGGTGAGCGCAATCTGCGTCGGCAATTCCTTGTCCTTGATGCGCTGGAAGACGGCCTTCAGCTCGTCGCCGGTGGCCGTCACGCTCACCTCGTCGGCGATGACGATGGCGATGACCGGGCCCACCGTGCCGTTGAGCCGAATCGGGTCGTCGGGCCCCAGCACGCTGAAGAGGTCGGGCGAGCTCGCGTACATCGCCGTCTTGCTGAACCCCAGCAGCTTGAGCCCCGGCGGGTAGTTGGTGATGAGCGTCGGGTCGACCAGGTACGACGCGTCGTTGCAGGGGTTGCGACCCAGGTCGAGCGGGTCGGGCTCGCAGCCCACCCAGATGATGGTGTTGGGCAGGCCCACGCGCGTCGGGTCGCCGTACAACACCGACACCGTGCTCGGCTGCCCGGGCGCCACCTCGGGTGGCTCGGAGGTGAGCGACAAGATG
>CAIWFK010000380.1 GCA_903911905.1 uncultured Myxococcales bacterium | reverse complement strand
GCCCGGTGGAACGCGTCGATGAAACGAAAGGGGAAGAGCGGGTCACCCCGGTCGATGACGTTGCCCCCGACCAGGCCACGGCGAAGACCGACGACGCCGCTGCGAACGCCACGGCCAGCCGCAACGACCGCGACTGGACCAGCGCGGCCACGACCAGCAGGGGCACCAGCAACCAGGCGTCGTAACGGGTGGCGCAGGCCAGGTCGAGCGCCAACGCGCAGCCCAGCAGGGCTTCACGCGACGACGACTGCGACCACGCGGCGTACCGTTCGACCACCAGCAGCACCAACCACAGGCTCGTCGCTTCACTGGCTGCGGTGGTCGAGCACTGCACGTGCAGCCCCCAGAAGGCGAACGCCACGCAGGCCCAGGTGGCCGCAGCCTCGCCGAAGAGCCGACGGGTCAGCGCGAAGAGCGGCACGGTGCTCGCCACCCCCGCCACCAGGCTCACCACCCGCCCCGCCTCGAGCAGGTTGGGCCAGCACCATTCCGCCAGGGCCAGCAGGTAGATGTGGAGGGGCCCGAACTGCATCGCGCCCTGGTCGAAGCTGCCGATGACGTGGGGCGCCTCGAGCCAGCGGTGGGCCAACCAGACCCGGGCGATGGCGTCGCCTCCGAGGTTCTGGTTCACGCCGAAGACCGCCAGCCGCGGAAGGGCGACCAGGGCCAGCAGCCACCCCAGTCGCCTCATGGGTCGAGGCCGTGATCGACCAGCGCGCCCTTGATCGACCGGAGCGCCGAGCGCACGTATTCCGAGCGCTCGGCCGGCGAGGGCGCGCCACCGGGGTGCCGGTCATCGGGCGGGCCGGCCTGCTCGGCGTGCGCGATGCGCTTTCGCACCCGGGCCTGCAGCACTTCGGCCTGGCTCTCGGAGCGGGTCTGCAGGGCGTGCCCGAGCTCGAGGTGGGCGCGGTAGAGGTCGAGCGCGTCGAGCAGGCCGACGTCGCCGACCTGGGTGAGCACGCGAGTGGCCTCGGCCATCGACTCCTCGGCCTCGCCCAACCGACCCGCGAGCGCGGCGATGGCGGCCAGCGCCGCCCGACCGATGCCGTGGGTGCGCTGCTCGCCCAGCTCTTCGAGAATCTGCACGCCCTCGCGGGTGCGCTGCTCGGCGTCTTCGAGTTCGCCGTACTGCAGGTGCAGCACGCCCTGCGCGACGAGCGCTGCGCCTTCGGGCCGGCGCGAGCCGACTTCGCGCAGAATGGCGACCGCGTTCTCGTAGTGGTTGCGGGCGGCGCCCGGCAGCTCGAGGTCGGCGTTGATGTCGCCCAGGTTGAGGAACGCCATGCCATCGCCGCGGCGGTTGCCCAACGCGCGGTGACTGGTCAGCCCCGCCTGGTAGTTGGCGCGCGCGGGCTTGAGCAGGCCGAGCGCCTGCTGGGTCACGCCCAGGTTCGAGAGCGTGATGCCCTCGTACCAGCGGTCTTGCAGTTCGCGGTGCACCTCGAGCGCTTCGTTGTAGGCCTCCATCGACTCGGTCTCGAGGCCCAGGTCGTAGAGCAGCATGCCGAGGTTCGAGAGCGCCCGGCCGCGCATGCGGCGGTCGCCCACGCCTTCGAGCAGGGTGAGCGCGCGATTGAGCCGACGCCTCGCGTCCTGTCGCTGGCCGCGCAGGCGATCGAGCCCGCCCAGGTAGAGCTCGGCGCGCCCCTCGAGGCCACGGTCGCGCAGCGCCACCGCCAGCTCGATGACCCGTGAGAGGTCGGCCTCGGCATCGGCCCACCGCCCCCGGGCCTGACGGGCGCGGCCCCGGGCCTCGAGCGCCTTCGCGAGCAGCGCGTCGTCGGCGGGCGGCAGCTTGTCGATGGCCTGGTCGAGCATGTCGAGCAGCACCTGAAAGGGCCCGCGCACCGTCAACAGGCGGTCGAGCGCCAGCACCGCGCTCGCCGCCCGGGGGTCGGGGCCGGGCGAGCGCAGGGCGCGGCGGAAGACCGCGAGCAGGTTGTCGCGCTCGAGGTCGAGCAGGTCGAGCGAGGCGCGGCGGCCTTCGGCACCGACCGCCAGCTTCGCGCCGAGCGCCAGGTAGTGGGTGGCGTGACGCTCGTTGGCCCCTTCGGCCTCGGCGCCTTCGCCCAGCTTCTCGCGGGCGTACTCGCGAATCGACTCGTAGAGCTTGAAGCGGGTCTCCTGCTCGTCTCCCAGGGGGAAATAGGCGCGCACCAGCGACTTGGCGCGCAGGGTCATCAACTGCTCGAGCGGGTCGGCGTCGGGCGAGACGTGGGTCAGCGAGACCACGGCAGGCACGGCCTCCGCGTTGAAGCCGCCGCGAAAGACCGAGAGCTGCGCGAGCGTGGCGGCCTCGGTGGGACTGAGCATGCGCCACGACCAGTCGATGGCGCCGCGCAGCGTGGCCTGCCGCTCGGAAGCACCGCGGCGGTCGACCAGCAGGTCGAAGCGGCGGGGCAGGCGCTGCACCAGTTGGCTGGGGTTGAGCACCCCCATGCGGGCCGCCGCCAGTTCGATGGCCAGCGGCATGCCGTCGAGCTGCCGCACCACCTCGGCGATGGCCGCCAACTCGGCGTCGGCGGGTTCCCACCCCGGCCGAACCGCGCGCGAGCGCTCGATGAAGAGCGCGACGGCCTCGCTGGTGCGCACGTCTTCGGACTCCGACGGCGTGCGCAGGGGAGGCACTTCGAAGACGGTCTCGTCGGCCACCCGAAGCAGCTCGCGCGAGCTGACCATGAACCGCGCCTGGGGAGCAGCGCGCATCCACTTGCCCACGGTGGCCTCGGCGTGGGCGACCACCTGCTCGAAGTTGTCGAGCACCAGCAGCACCTCGCCGCGCGAGGCGATGGCGTGACCGAGTTGTTCGGCGGCGTCTCCCTGGACCAGCGGCAGAGCGAGGGCGGTGGCCACGGCGCTGCAGATGGTCTCGACGCTGGTGGCTTCGGTGAGGTCGCAGAACCAGACCCCGCCGCGTCGGCGCCCCTTCTCGCCCTCGGCATTGAACCAACTGACGAGCTGCGTGCCGAACTGGAGCGAGAGCCGGGTCTTGCCGGTGCCGCCCGGGCCCAGCAGGCTGATGAGCCTGACGCCCTGGCGGAAGAGCTGGTGCAGGTCGGCGAGCTCGGCGACACGACCGACGAAGCTGGTGGGCTGCGAGCGGATGTTGGTGGGCCGCCCCGAGACCTGCGCGAGCAGGCGCCGCGCTTCGGCCAGGTCCGAGCCCGACCCGCTGAGGGCCTCGCGCGACACCAGCCGGTCGGACCGGGTCGGCCGCTGCGTGACCGGCACCGCGACCGACGACACCGAGGCCTCGGCGACGGTGGGGGCCTCCTGCGGGTCGGTCGCGACCGGAGCGACCGGCGCCGACCCCGAAAAGCTGGCGTCGTCGTCGAGCCCTGCGACGTCGTCGTATTCGCGGAACCACCCGGGCACGTCGGGCAGAGGCAGCGAGACACCGACGCCCTCGAGCGCCTCGCGCATGGCCGCCATGGTCTGGAAGCGGTGCTCGGGTTCCTTGCGCAGGGCCTTGAGCAGCAGCCTGTCGAGGCCCTCGGGCACGTCTTCGCGCAGCGACGAGGGCCGGGGCACGTCGGCGTCGCGCACCAGGCGCAGGGTGGCCGCGTCGCTCTTGCCGCGGAAGAGGTAGCGCCCGCACACCATTTCCCACAGCACGATGCCCAGGGCGAAGACGTCGGTGCGCGAATCGACCGGGCGCGCGCTGGCCTGCTCGGGCGCCATGTAGGGGAACTTGCCCTTGAGCACGCCCGACGCGGTGTGCACCGACTTGTTGGCCGCCTTGGCGACGCCGAAGTCGATGAGCTTGACGGGACCCGTGCGAGCGACGAGCACGTTGTGGGGCGACACGTCGCGGTGCACGATCTTCAACTGGCGGCCCTGCGCGTCGGTGGCGGCGTGCGCGTATTCGAGCCCTCGCGCGACCTCGAGCGCGATGAACACCGCCACCTCGAGCGGCACGTGGTGGTTCACCTCGCGGCTGCGCTTGAGCAGCTCGCGCAGGTCCTTGCCGTCGACGTGCTCCATGGCGACGAACCAGGTGCCCTCGGCCTCGCCGAGCTCGACGATGCGGGCGATGTTCGGGTGGTGCAACCGCGAGGCGATGCGGGTCTCGTCGAGAAAGAGCCGCAGGAAGCGCGGGTTCTCGATCAAGTGGGGCAGAATGCGTTTGACCACCACGGTCTGGGCACCGCGGGTGGCGAGAAACACTTCGCCCATGCCGCCGGCGCCGAGCCGCTTCCCAAGCTGGTATGGGCCGAAGCGTTCCACCCGTGAACGAAAACTACCTGAAACTCCAAGGTTTCTTGAGCCTTTTTCCAACCGCGCAACCTTTGACGCAACCATGCGACAATCAAGGGAAGCCATGGTCTCCAAACTCTCTTCGAACAGCCCCCGCCCCGCGGTCTCATCGCCGACGCTGCCGAAGGTCGACCCGAAACCGGCCGAGGCCGCGCCGAAGGTGGCCTTGAGCAACGCCTTCGCGGCGAGTTCGTTCGACGCGCCGGCGGCCGATCGCGTGGCCAACAAGTCGACCCTGGGCCGCGCGGTGAAGGGCGGCAACGGCGTCGCAGGCAGCACCGACGAGTCGATTGGCCGTGCGGTGAAGGGCGTGACCGGCAGCACCGACGAATCGATCGGTCGGCCGGTGCAGGCCTCGAAGCTGGTGACGGGCACCAAGGTCACTGGCAGCAACGACGAGTCGATCGGCCGCGCGACCTACGGCACCAGCAAGAAGAAGACGGGCAACAACGACGAGTCGATCGGCACCGGCTCGACCGACCCGGTGCGCGATTCGCTGGTGGGGCCGGTGACCGACCCGACCTACGTGGCCACCCGGGACGCGGTGTACAACACGCTCGAGAACCCGAGTTCGACGGTGAACCTGAAGCTGGGTGACCCGGCCGCGCTGCCCGCGCTGAAGCAGACCTTGTCCACGGCGGCGAGCGCCCTGGGGTCGACCGTCGGCAAGCAGCTGACCGATCTCGCGGGCAAGCTCGACGAACGTGGCCAGCGCCTGCTGGCCGCGATGGCCGAGAAGTCGCCCGAGCTGCTGACCCAGAAGGACCTCAAGGGCGGCACCCTTCTGTCGAACCTGACTCGACTGGCCGGCACGCCTTTCAACGCCAACGTCGCGGGCGACGTGAAGATGAAGGACGTGGTGAATTCCACCCTGCAGGACGTGGTGAACCCCAATCGAATCGACCAGGGGACGGCGCCCACCTGCACGGTGACGAGCATGCAGTTCGAGCTGGCGGCTGACGCACCGGCCGAATACACGCGCCTCGTCGCCGACCTCGCCGGGCCGCAGGGCGCGAGCACGATGAGCGGTGGTGGGCAGTTGCAGCTCAAGGCCCGCGCGGCCCAGACCGCCGCGCTCGACCAGCGCTCGGCCAGCGACGCCATCTTCCAGACCGCGGCGATGGAATACGCCAACGGCCGCTACGCGACGTACGACCCGGTCTCGGGCATGTCGACCGACACGCGCACGGGCGCCAAGACCCAGGGCCTGTTGCCCGCGCAGCAGAGCAACCTGCTCGAGCAGCTCTTCGGGGTGAAGTACTCGACGAAGAATTTCTACACCGAGGCCGACGGGCAGAAGGCGCTCGACTCGCTGCAGGGCTTCGATTCGACCCAGAACCAGAACCGCCCGGTGATTCTGCAGATCGACCAGGGGTCGATCAACCACGCGGTGACGCTCGAGAAGGTCGCCGATGGTCGGGTGACGTTCCGCGACCCGTACGGCGTGTTGCGCTCGATTCCGCAGGAATTGTTCCCCAAGTACGTGGTCGGCGTGCAGCAGCCCGCGTGAGGTGGGCGGTCGCGGCGCTGGTCGGCGCGCTGGGGCTCGCCGGCTGTCGCTCGAAGAGTGCGATCGACGCCGGGGCGATCGACCCAGCGTGGCTGGCCGGCACCCCGGTCACCGCCGACGCGGCGCAACCACAGCCCGGTGGCCGACTGGTGGTGCGGGTGATGAGTGAGCCTTCGGGGCTCAACCCACTCGACGACGGGTTTCGCGACGGCTGGGTCAGTCGCATCACCCACCGGCTGGTGCTCGAGACGTTGATCGAGGTGAACGCGGTCGACTTCACCCTGATGCCCGGGCTGGCGAGTTGGGTCGAGTCGGCCGATCACCGCACGGTCACCTTCACCCTGCGGCCGGCCACCTTCAGCGACGGCGCGCCCGTGACGGCGAGCGACGTGGTGGCCACCGTTTCGGCGGTGATGAACCCGGCGCGCCCCACGGGGGTGCTGCGCTCCGACCTGAACGGGCTCGAGACCTGGCGTGCGCTCGACGAGAAGACCATCGAGCTGGAGTGGCGCTCGCCGTCTCCCGCATCGCTCCGCGCGCTGGCGCACCTGCCGATCATGCCGGCGGCCCAACTGGCCGCGAAGGACTGGGCCACGCTGGCGCAGCACCCCATCGGGAGCGGACCGTACGTGGTCTCGACGTGGGAACGGGGCCAGCAACTGACCCTGACCCATCGCGCCGGCACGCCGGGGTACCTGGACACCATCGTCTTCCGCTTCGTGAAGGACCACACGGTGGCGGCGGCCCTGTTCGAGAAGAACGAGTTCGACCTGATGACCAACCTGCAGCCGTCGCTCTGGCGCGCGATGGAACAACCCTCGTACGCGTGGGCCCAGTCGGGGTACCGCCGGCTCAAGAGCCTCGACAACAGCTTTTCGT
The DNA here is from genome assembly GCA_903911905.1 of uncultured Myxococcales bacterium. Classification (GTDB taxonomy): domain Bacteria; phylum Myxococcota; class Myxococcia; order Myxococcales; family Myxococcaceae; genus Xiheilimnobacterium; species Xiheilimnobacterium phototrophicum. The sequence continues at coordinate 10,288 of CAIWFK010000380.1, read as the reverse complement.
ACCTGGCGTGGAACGAGCGGCACCCGGCGCTGGCCGACGTGCGGGTACGCCAGGCGCTCGGGCACCTGTACGACGCGCAGTTGATGTCCCGGGTGGTGGACCTGGGGCTCGAGGTGCCGACGACCTGCCCGTTCCTCGCGGGGAGCGATTCGTGTCAGCCGGGCCTGACCCACGTGTATTCGGTGGAACAGGCGCGCGCGGCGTTGGCGGACGCGGGCTTCGCCGACCACGATGGAGACGGGGTGCTGGACCGTGACGGCGCGAAGCTCTCGTTCACCTTTCTGTTGCCGGCCAGCTCGGTGCGGCTGGGCAAGCTGGTGCCGCTCTTCGCGGAGCAACTCGAGGCGGTGGGCGCCGAGCTGACCATCGAGAAGGTCGAGACCGCGACGTTGAGCGCGCGGCAGGCGAAGGGCGACTTCGACGTGCTCTCGCGGGTGTGGACCGAGTTCGATCGCGAGAGCGACCTGCGCCCGCTGTTCCATTCCGACCAGCGCGACGGCGGAGCGAACGTGACGGGCTTCTCGTCGCCACGGGTCGATGCCCTGCTCGAAACGCTGGGGCACGAGTTCGACCTGACCAGACGGCGGGCCCTCGAGCGCGAACTGCACGCGGCGCTCTTCGAGGAACAACCGCTGCTCATCATGACCGCCCGGCAGTCGCTCGACGCGGCCAGGACGCGGGTGCACGGGCTGACGCCGTCGCTGACCTGGTACGACCTGCGACGCGTGTGGGTGGAACACTGACCTGCGCTCACCTGTGCGAGTCGCCGCACTGGAGTACGCTTGGGTGAATCAGCTGCTCGAGGTTGCGGTCCAACCCCGCGTCGAGCGCCGAACTTTCACCCTGAAGGCCGCAGGCACAAGGAACGACACGCACCCATGAGCACCACCTGGTCGCAGAAGATCGCGTCGCTGCAGGACAAGAAGGAATTCGCGACGCTGAACTGGGAAGGCAGCTTCGACGAGTACCTCGAGATCGTGCGGAAGAACCCGCGCGTGACGCGCACCGCCTACCAGCGCGTCTACGACATGATCTTGAGCCACGGGAAGACCGAGTACATCGACAACAAGAAGAAGCTGATTCGCTACCACTTCTTCAGCGACGAGAAGAACGGCGGTCGCGACGCGGTGTTCGGCCTGGACGTGCCGCTGATGAAGCTGGTCAACGTGTTCAAGGCGGCGGCGCACGGCTATGGCGCCGAGAAGCGCGTCATTCTGCTGCACGGCCCGGTGGGCAGCAGCAAGTCGACCATCGCGCGGGTGCTCAAGCGCGGCATCGAGGACTATTCGCGCACCGCCGAAGGCGCGGTGTACACGTTCAGTTGGCAGTTCGACGAGAAGATCACCCTGCCCGACGGCTCGGTGCTGCAGGGCCGCACGCGCAGCCCGCTCAACGAAGACCCGCTCAAGCTGGTGCCGGCCGACATGCGCGCCAAGCTCTTCGACGAATTGTGCCCGCCCGACTCGGGCTTCACCATTCCCGAACTGGGCGAGCTGAACCCGTCGTGCCGGTTGATCTTCAAGATGCTGGTGCAGAAGTACGGCGGCGACCTCACCAAGCTGTACTCGCACGTGCGGGTGCACCGCCTGGTCTTCAGCGAGAAGGACCGCATCGGCATCGGCACCTTCCAGCCGAAGGACGAGAAGAACCAGGACTCGACCGAACTGACCGGCGACATCAATTACCGGAAGATCGCCGAGTTCGGCAGCGACTCGGACCCGCGCGCCTTCAACTTCGACGGCGAGTTCTGCGTGGCGAACCGCGGCGTCATCGAGTTCGTCGAGATGCTCAAGCTCGACGTGGCCTTCTTGTACGACCTGCTCGGCGCGACGCAGGAGCACAAGATCAAGCCCAAGAAGTTCCCCCAGACCGACATCGACGAGGTGATCATCGGGCACACCAACGAGCCCGAGTTCAAGAAGCTCGAGTCGAACGAGTTCATGGAAGCGTTGCGTGACCGCACGATCAAGATCGACGTGCCGTACATCACGAAGCTGTCCGAAGAGATCAAGATCTACGAGAAGGAATTCAACCCGCGGCGCATTCGCGGCAAGCACATTGCCCCGCACACGCTCGAGATGGCGGCGATGTGGGCGGTGCTGACGCGCCTGGAAGAGCCCAAGAAGCACAACCTGTCGGTGCTGCAGAAGCTCAAGCTCTACAACGGCAAGACGCTGCCCAACTTCACCGAAGACAACATCAAGGAGCTGCGCAAGGAATCGGCGCGCGAAGGGCTCGAGGGCATCAGCCCCCGCTACGTGCAGGACAAGGTGAGCAACGCGCTGGTCAGCGACAAGAGCGAGACGTCGATCAACCCGTTCATGGTGCTCAACGAGCTCGAGGGCGGACTCAAGGCGCACTCGCTGATTCCCAGCGAGGACATTCGCAAGAAGTACCGCGAGCTGCTCAACGTGGTGAAGCAGGAATACGAGGACATCGTGAAGAACGAGGTGCAGCGCGCGATCTCGGCGGACGAAGACGCCATCGCCAAGCTGTGCAGCAACTTCATCGACAACGTGAAGGCGTACACCCAGAAAGAGAAGATCAAGAACAAGTACACCGGGCTGTACGACGAACCCGACGAGCGGCTGATGCGGTCGATCGAAGAGAAGATCGACATTCCCGAGAGCCGCAAAGACGACTTCCGCCGCGAGATCATGAACTACATCGGCGCGCTGGCCATCGACGGCAAGACCTTCAACTGGCGCACCAACGAGCGGCTGCAGAAGGCGTTGGAGCTCAAGCTCTTCGAAGACCAGAAGGACAGCATCAAGTTGAAGACGCTGGTCAGCTCGGTGGTCGACAAGGACACCCAGGAAAAGATCGACGTGGTGAAGAGCCGGCTCATCAAGAACTTCGGCTACGACGACGAGTCGGCGACCGACGTGCTCAACTTCGTGGCGAGCATCTTCGCGCGCGGTGACGCCAAGGAGTGACGAGTGGCACTGCGCATCGACCAGGACCACAGTCGCTTCAAGGCCATCGTCCGCGGCAAGATCAAACAGAACCTGAAGAAGTACGTTCAGCAGGGCGAGATGGTCGGCAAGAAGGGAAAGGAATTCATTTCCATTCCCGTGCCGTTCATCGACGTGCCGCACTTCAAGCATGGCTCACGGCAGGGCGGCGTGGGCCAGGGAGAAGGCCAACCGGGCGATTCGATCGGTCAGGGGCAGCCGCAGCCGGGTGACGGCAGCGGCAAGGCTGGCGAAGGTGAGGGCCAGCACGTGCTCGAGGTCGACGTGTCGCTCGACGAGCTGGCGACGATTCTGGGTGAAGAGCTGCAACTGCCGAACATCGAACATCGCGGCAGCGAGAAGATCGTCACCACGCGCATCAAGTACACGGGCATCAACACCATCGGGCCGCAGTCGCTGCGGCACTTCAAGCGCACGTTCCGGGAAGCGCTCAAGCGGCAGATCGCGCTGGGCACCTACAACCCCGAGCGGCCGATCGTGGTGCCCATCAAGCAAGACGTGCGCTACCGCACCTTCAAGCTCGAGAACCTGCCCGAGACCAACGCGGTCATCATCTACATGATGGACGTGTCGGGCTCGATGGGCGACGAGCAGAAGGAAATCGTGCGCATCGAGAGCTTCTGGCTCGATACGTGGCTCAAGCACCAATACAAGGGGCTCGAGTCGCGCTTCATCATTCACGACGCCGTGGCGCGGGAAGTCGACCGCGAGACGTTCTTCCACACCCGTGAGTCGGGCGGCACGATGATCTCGAGTGCGTACAAGCTGTGCCGCGACATCATCAAGGCCGACTACCCGTCGAGCTCGTGGAACATCTACCCGTTCCACTTCAGCGACGGCGACAACTGGTCGGCCGACGACACGCGGCAGTGCATCGAGCTGCTCAAGGGCGACGTCTTGAGCGACGTGAACCAGTTCGCGTACGGCCAGGTCGAGTCACCCTACGGCAGCGGGCAGTTCATCAAGGACCTGCGCGAGCACCTGGGCGACAACGACAAGGTCGCGCTCAGCGAGATCGCCGACAAGGACGGCATCTACGCCTCGATCAAGGACTTCCTGGGGAAGGGCCGCTAGATGCCCAAGTCACTGACGCCGCGCCTGCAGGACCTGAAGGTCGAAATCGAAGGCTACGCCCGCGCCTTCGGCCTCGACTTCTTCGAGCAGGTCTTCGAGGTGCTCTCGACCGACGAGCTGAACATGGTGGCCGCGTATGGCGGCTTCCCCACGCGCTACCCGCACTGGCGCTGGGGCATGGAATACGAGCAACTGGCCAAGTCGTCCGAATACGGGCTGAGCAAGATCTACGAGCTGGTGATCAACAACGACCCCTGCTTCGCCTACCTGCTCGAGGCCAACGCCGAGGTCGACCAGAAGCTGGTGATGGCGCACGTGTACGGCCACAACGACTTCTTCAAGAACAACTTCACCTTCAAGTTCACCAACCGGAAGATGGTCGACGAAATGGCGAACCACGGCACGCGCGTGCGCCGGTGGATCGACAAGGTCGGCGTCGAGAAGATAGAGGACTACATCGACCTCGCGCTCTCGCTCGAGAACCTGATCGACCAGCACGCGCCGCACATTCGCCGCAACCCCGACCCGCGGGTCGAGAAAGAACAGCAGAACACCCGCGCCGAAGGCATTCGGGTCGACCGCGACTACATGCGGCCGTTCATGAACCCGGCCGAGTTCGTGGCCAGCCAGCAGAAGAAGCTCGACGCCGAGAAGCTGCAGAGCAAGAAGTTCCCCGAGCGGCCGCAACGCGACGTGCTGGCCTTCCTGCTCGAGCACGCGCCGCTGGAAGACTGGGAGCACGAGATCTTGAGCATCGTGCGCACCGAGGCGTACTACTTCGCGCCCCAGGCCCAGACCAAGATCATGAACGAGGGCTGGGCCAGCTACTGGCACTCGACCATCATGACCACCCGCGCGCTGCGAGATCACGAGATCATCGACTACGCCGATCACCACTCGGGCACCATGGCCACGCAGCCCGGCAAGCTGAACCCCTACAAGATGGGCATCGAGCTGTTCCGTGACATCGAAGAGCGCTGGAACAAGGGCCGCTTCGGCAAGGAATGGGACGAGTGCGATGATCTGCGGGTGCGCCGCGCGTGGGACAAGAAGCTCAACGCCGGTCGCGAGAAGATCTTCGAGGTGCGCAAGCACTACAACGACGTGACCTTCATCGACGAGTTCCTCACGCCCGAGTTCGCCATCGAGCAGAAGCTGTTCACCTTCAACTTCAACGACAAGAAGAACACCTGGGAAATCGCCACCCGGGAGTTCAAGAAGGTGAAGCACAAGCTCTTGCAGTCGCTGACCAACTTCGGCCAGCCCGTGATCGACGTGGTCGACGCCAACTGGGAAAACCGCGGTGAGCTGGTGCTGGCGCACAAGCACGACGGCGTCGACCTCGAACCGAACTACGCCAAGGAGACCTTGAAGAACCTGCAGGCGCTCTGGAAGCGGCCGGTGGCCATCGTCACCAAGGTCGAAGGCAAGAGCCTGATGATGCGGCACGACGGCACGACCTTCAGCGAGAAGAAGGTCGAGCTCTAGACGTGTTGAGCGACTTGCCCGAGGCCGAAGAGCGACTGCGAATCTCGAAGCGCGATACTTCTGGGTCTTGAGGAAGTTCACCACCGCCCAGCGCTGGGCGACCTCGAGCTTGCTCTCGTACGCAGTCATGTTGCCGCGCCCCTTCGTCACCTTCACGAACAGCTCGGCGTCGCTCTGCTTGAGCCCCACCAGCTTCGAGGGCGGCGGCGTGTAGTAGAGGCCGTCGGCTCCATCGCCCTGCCCCGTGTCTCCATGGCACGACGCGCACTCGGCCTTGTAGATCGCCGCGCCCTTCGTGATGGAGGCGGGAAGCTCGGTCTTCGAGGTGGGGTTCTTGACCCCCTTGAGCTCGGCGGCAGGAATCACCCCACGGCGTCGGAGCCTGCGTCAGCACCACCAGCAGCAACCAGGTCATGTCACTTCCCCACGGCAGCCAGCAGGCGCGCACGGGCCGCCGCCAGAGTGAAGACCGCTTGAACCTTCTGCGCTGCGGCCTGGGTCAACTTCACCTGGGCATCTGATAACTCGAGGCTGCTGCCCGCGCCCGCGTTGTAGCGACCTTCGGCCAACCGCAACTGTTCCCGGGCGGCGGAGAGCACCTCTTCGGCCACGTCGACCGCTTCCTTGCCGCCGTTCACGTCGAGCAGCGCCTGTTCGACGTCGAGCCGAACCTGGTGGTGAGACGTGTCACGCTGGGCGCTCAACTGCGCGAGCGTGGCCTCGTTCTCGCTCACTTGAGAGAGCGTGAGCCCGCCCTGGTAGAAGGCCCACTGCAGGTTGAGACCGAAGTTGAGGTTGGGCGTGGGCTGGGGCAGCGCGCGGGCCTGCACGGTGAGGCCGAGCGAGGCGTTGAGCTGGGGCCAGAAGTTGCCCTTCACCGACTTGAGCGAGAGCTCCTGCGCGTGCAGTTGGGCCTCGAGCGCGGCCAGCTCGGGTCGGGCCGACGCGGCGAGCACCACCAGGTCTTCGAGGGCCTGACCTTCGAGCTCTCCGGGGCCAGGCGCGCCGTCGACCACCTCGTAGGTGGTGGCGGCTTCGACGCCCATGGCCTGGTTCAGCTTGGCCTTGCCGCTCGAGTAGGCGTTGCGCGCGTTGACCAGCGCCAGCCGGGCGTTGGCGCGATCGACGCGGCTCTGGGCGAGGTCGATTTCAGGACGGGTCCCGACTTTCACGAAGCCTTCGACCTGCGCGAGGTGGGCCTCGGTGTTGGCGAGCGTGGCCTCGGCGACCTGCACCAACTGCTTCTGGGCAGCCGCGCCGAAATACGCCGAGCGCACGTTGAGGTCGACGCTCACCGTCGAGGCGCGCGCGGTCGCCTCCTGCGCATCGAGCGAGGCCTTGCTCGCCTCCGACTGGTACCAGGTGTTGCCGAAGTCCCAGATGAGCTGGTTGACGGTCAGTCCCGAGGTGAAGAAGTCGTACGACTGCAGGCTCAGCGACGACGAACTGGCCACGCTCGAGGGCAGCGACCCGGGGCGGGCCACGAAGTTCGAGGTCGAACGGCTGTACCCCAACGAGGCCGAGATCTGCGGCAACAACCCCGAGAACGCTTCACCGGTGCGCGCCTTCGCCGCAGCCACCTGTGCGCGAGCGACCTTGAGCTGCGGGTGCTGCTCGCGCCCCAGTCTGAGCGCGTCTTCGAGGGTGAGCGCGGCCGGCACCTGCGAGCGCCCCACCGACGAACAGAGGACCACCAGAACGAGCGCGCGCATCAGTCGAACCTCAGAGCGACGATTGGATCCATGCGGGACGCCTTGAGCGCCGGGTAGAGCCCGAAGCCGATGCCGACGGCCGCGCTGAACCCGGTGGCGATGATCATGGCCTCGGGCCGCACCTTGAGCGGCCAGCCGAACTGGGCGCTGGTCAGTTGTGCCGCCAGCAACCCCAGGCCGATGCCCAGCAACCCGCCGATGAGCGAGAGCGTGAGCGACTCGGTGAGGAACTGCGCGAGAATCTGGTTGGGCGTCGCGCCCACCGCCATGCGCACGCCGATTTCGCGGGTTCGCTCGGTGACCGACACCAGCATGATGTTCATGATGCCGATGCCGCCGACCAGCAGCGACACCGCGGCGATGCTCACCAGCAGCGCGCTCAGGGTGTCGGCGCCCTGCTGCTGCGCCGAGGCCACTTCGGCGAGGTTGCGAATCGAGAAGTCGTCTTCGCCGTTGCCGCCGATGCGGTGGCGATCGCGCAACAGCGCCGTCAACTGGTCCTGCCCCTTCGAGACGTCGGCCGAGTTGCGAATCGACACCATGATGGTGCCCGCGATGTAGTTGCCGAGGCTGGGAGACAGGCGCGCCTTGAAGGTCGAGACCGGCACCAGCGCGGTGTCGTCGTAGTCCTGGCCCATGGGGCTCTGGCCCTTTCGCTCGAGCACGCCCACCACCTGGAAGGGCACGTTCTTGATGCGAATGACCTGGCCCACGGGGTCGGAATTGGCGCCAAAGAGCTTGTCCGACGCGGTCTGCCCCAGCAGCACGATCTTCGCGCCCGAGTCGACGTCCGAATCGCTCATCGGTACGCCGCGCGAGACCTTCCACCGTCGAATGGCCAGGAAGTCGGGCGTGGTGCCCTGCACGCTGGTGGCCCAGTTCTGGTCGTCGCTCTGCAACTGGGCGTTGGTGCGCAACGCGGGCGCGGCCTGCGCGACGGTGGGCACCTCGGTCTGAATGGCCTTGAGGTCGTCCCAGGTCAGGGTGGGCTGGCTGCCGAAGCCGCCGCGGGCGCCGCCCGACGAATTGGACCCCGGCATGATGATGAGCAGGTTGGTGCCCATGGCGGCGAAGGTCTCTTCGACCTGGCTGCGGGCACCCTCGCCGATGGCCACGGTGGCGATGACGGCCGCGACGCCGATGATGATGCCGATGGCGGTCAGCAGGCTGCGCAGGGTGTTGCGCTTGAGCGCACGCAGGGCGATGGACGTGGTCTCGAAGACGTTCACGACTTCACCACCTTCTCGGCGGGCCCGTCGGTGATGACCTTCCCGTCGCGCATGACGATGACCCGGCGCGCGTGGGCCGCGACGTCGGCCGCGTGAGTGACGAGAATGACGGTGATGCCCGAGCTGCCCAGCTCTTCGAGCAGCTTCATGACCTCGACGCTGGTCTTCGAATCGAGCGCGCCGGTGGGCTCGTCGGCCAGCAACACGGCGGGCCGGTTCACCAGCGCCCGGGCGATGGCCACGCGCTGCTGCTGACCGCCCGACAACTGCGTGGACTCGTGCTCGAACCGGTCGGCCAGCCCCACCCGGGCCAGCGCTTCCATCGCGCGGGCGCGACGCTCCTTCGACTTCACGCCGGCGTAGAGCAGCGGCAGCTCGACGTTCTCGACCGCCGAGGTGCGGGCCAGCAGGTTGAAGTTCTGGAAGACGAAGCCCAGGGTCTTGTTGCGCAGGTGCGCGAGGTCGGCGCGCGAGAAGCCCGCAACGTCCGAGCCGTTGAGCCGGTAGGTACCGCCGGTGGGCCGGTCGAGGCAGCCGATCAGGTTCATCATCGTGCTCTTGCCCGAGCCCGAGGCCCCCATGATGGCCACGAACTCGCCCGAGGCGATGTCGAGGCTGACGCCGTCGAGCGCGCGCACCTCGACGTCGCCGAGCGTGTAGCGGCGCTGCACGTCGCGCAGCTCGATGAGCGGGTCGCCCATGACTAGAACATCCGCCGCATGCCGCCGCCGCCCATGCCCGGAGGCGCGCCACCGCCCTGCGGCTTCGGGGTCGAACCGTCGCTCTGCTTGTCGGTGATGACCAGGTCGCCTTCGGCCAGCTCGCCTTTGAGCACCTGCACCACCTGCGTGAAGCTGCCGTCGGACAAGCCGGTCTTGAGCACCACGCGCTCGGGGCCGGCCTCGCGGCTGACCCACACCGTCTTCACCGACGGGTCGCGCTCGCGCGGTCCGCGCTCACCACCAGGGGTCCCGGCATCAGCCGCGCCGTCCTGACGCCCAGCCCAGCCACCAGCCCCGCCATCGCGACCACCCCAGCCACCCTTCCCGGCCGGGCTCTCGCCGTCCATGCGGAAGCGGAGCGCGGCGTTGGGCACGCGCAGCACGTCGTCGGCGCGCGCGAAGATGAAGGTGGCGTTGGCCGTCATTCCGGGGCGCAGCGAGAGGTCGTCGTTGTTCACGTCGACCACCGCGTCGTAGGTCACCACGTTCTGCACCACCTGGGGCGCGAAGCGAATCTGTCGAATCTTCCCCTTGAAGGGGCGCTGGGGGAACGCGTCGACGGTGAAGGTGGTGTCGAGCCCTTCGCTCAACTTGCCCACGTCGGCTTCGGCGACGCTGGTGTCGACCTGCATGCGCATCAGGTTCTCGGCGATGGTGAAGATGGTGGGCGCCGAGAGTGAGGCGGCGACGGTCTGGCCCACGTCGACCGCGCGCGAGATGACGGTGCCGTCGATGGGCGACTTGATGACCGTGTAGGTCAGGTTGACGTCGGCCTGCTGCCGCGACGCGCGCGCCTGCATCAACGCGGCTTCGGCGGCGGCCACGCCCGCGCTCGAGACCTCGAAGTCGGCCTGGGCTGCGTCGAGGTCGGCGGGGGCGATGAGCTTCTGGGCGGCCAGTTCCTTCGCGCGCTTGAGCTTGCGCTCGCTGTCGGCGACGGTGGCCCTGGCCTTGGCGACGTTGGCCTCGGCGGCCTTCTCGTTGGCGCGGCTCTGAGCGGCGGCGGCCTCGAACAGCTCGGGGTCGAGCTTCGCCAACACCTGCCCCTTGGTGACGTGGGCGTTGAAGTCGGCGTTGAGCATGGCGAT
>CAIWFK010000379.1 GCA_903911905.1 uncultured Myxococcales bacterium | reverse complement strand
TGAAGCTCCTCGGCGACCAGCGCGGCGCGGCGCGAGTCGTCGGACAAGAGCGGGCCGATGATGCCCAGTACGCCCTCGTCGAAGGCCAACTGCTCGACCAGCTTGCCGGTGAGCGCGGGGTCACCCTGCGTGTCCTTCACCACCAACTCGACGTCGCTGCCCTTGAGCGCCAACTGCAGCCCGCGCAGCGCGGCGTCCCCGAAGGCCTTGTACTTGCCCGACAACGGCAACACGACGCCGATGGTCTTCGGCTTCACGGTGGCGCGGCGGGACACGCGGGCCAGCAGCTCCTTCGCTTCGGGCGCCCAGGGAGAATCAGGCGCGTTCTTGAGCAGCGAGCGCAGGGTCTCGTCGAGCCGGTTCCAGTCGCGCAGGTGGTAGTACACGCGCGCCAGCTTGAAGGTCATCATCGGCCACGCGGGGTGCGAGGTGGGCAGGTCGTGCCAGGCTTCGGCAAGCGCGAGGAAGTTCGAGCGGGTCTCGACCACGTCCTGCAGTTGGGCGAGCGCGGCCTTCTTGTCGTCTCCGCTGGCGTCGTCGACCTTGCGCAGCGCCAGCTTGAGCGCTTCCCCGAACTGCTGGCTGCCCGCCGCGGCCTTGGCGAGCGCTTCTTCGGCCCGCACCTTGTCGGGACCGTCGAGCTTGTCCACCAGGGTCGAGAGCGTCTGGTACGCGTCGCGCCACGCCTTGAGCTCGACCGCCGCCAGGCCCGAGGTGAGCCGGGCCTTGTTGGCCTCGGGGTAGAGCGGGTTGTCGAAGAGCAGCTCGGAGAGCGACTTGCGCGCGCCCGCGTAGTCGCCCTCTTCGTACGAGAGCATGCCCGCCTTGTAGAGCGCGGTCTGGCCGGCGGTGGTGTCGGGGAAGCGCTTGCGCACCGAGAGCAAGGCCTCGATGCCGTCCTTGCGGCTCTTCGACGAGACGACCGCGTCGGCCTCGGTCAACGCCGTGTCCGCCTCGGCCGAGGGCTTCACGTCGACCGGACGCGTCTCTTCCGTGCCCTGGCCAGTCGAGGCACGCGGGCAGGCACACAGCGCGATGGAACAGAGGACCACGAGCTCACGCATGCGAGTCGACATAGCAGAAAGGACCGTGGCACCCAGCGGCATTCCCCGCCAGAAAGAGGCGGAGATGGTTGACCACGTGGGCCGAATTCCACGTGGGTGTAACGTCGCGGCATGCTCGGTGGTGATGGGTGCAGGCTGGAACGGGACGTTCTCGCAGCGAGGGAGGTGGACGAGCTTCGGGAGCTCGTTCCCGCGGCCGGGGCTGGGTGGCGCACCGTGCTCGATGACCCGCGGGTGCATCATTGGGTGTCCCGACTGCGCGAGCGGCTGCTCCCGCAGGGTTTCGCCGCCGTCAGAGGCTTGCTGTTCGACAAGTCGGCCGACGCGAACTGGGCGCTGGGGTGGCATCGCGACACGAGCGTGGCCGTCGCCGAGCGGCAGGAGCTCGAGGGCTGGGGCCCGTGGACGGTCAAGGAAGGCGTCACCCACGTCATCGCACCGCGCGCGTTTCTCGAGACGATGATGACGCTGCGGGTCCACCTCGACGAGGTGGACGAGGACAACGGCCCGTTGCGAGTCAAACGCGGTTCGCACGTGGCAGACGACGGCGCGGAGTACACCTGCCTCGCCAATGCGGGCGACGTGCTGGTCTTTTCTCCGCTGGTGCTTCACGCGTCGTCGTCCGCGCTTCGGCCTCGGAGACGCCGGGTGCTCCAGCTCGAGTTCGCGTCGGTGCCACTGCCGGTGCCGTTGAGGTGGCGCTGGTGGGTCGCCTAGCGGACGCCTGCGCCCTCGAAGGTGGGCGGTGACGATCTGGTCTACCGCCGTGCGTCTCGTGGCGGTGGTCCACCAAGCTGTTTCGAATCGAGCGTCATTGCAGCCTCGCCTGGCGAGGATGGCGTGACTTTCGATTCTTCACATGACGAAAACGCGCGCACGAGGGGCTCGACCGGTTCCGGCCGGGCGTCGGCGCATCGCTATTCGGCCCCCGTCTTCAGAGCGCGTTGACCCGCTCGAGCAGCGCGTCGACATCACCCTCGTCCTGGTACACGCCGAAGCCGAACCGCAACCGGTCATCCCGCGCGTCGGTGTCGACCTGCTGCGCCTTGAGCGCCTGACAGATCGCCTTCGCTTCGTCGGTGCGAAACGTGAGGAACTGCCCGCGCCGCTCGTCGTCGACGCCGACCATCAACTGCGCCGCAGAGACCTTCTGCGACTTCAGGCCCGCCACGAACCGGCGCTGCAGCCCGTGCGCATGCGCGCGCACCTTCGCGGTGGTCAGCCCGACCCGCTCCTTCCACCGCATCACCGCGTTGAGCCGGTACAGCCCGCTGGGGTCGAACGTCGAGCCGAAGAAGTGTGCACCACCCGAGGCATACGGCACCCGCCCGACCTGCTTTTCCTGCAGCGCCCCGAACGCCGCATACCACCCGGTATTGCGAGGCCGCAGCGACTGGAACGCAGGCGGTACGTGGAGAAAACACACGCCCTCCCCCGCCATCGCGTACTTGTACCCGCCGGCGAGATAGAACGCGCGCGACTGCAGCGGCGCCCAGTCGGTCGGCACCGCGCAGAACCCGTGGTACCCGTCGATGACCACCAGCGTCTCGGCCGGGAGCGAGCGCACCACCTCGTCCAACCCCTGCAGCACCGCGCCCGAGTTGAAGAACACCTGACTGACGAACACCAGGTGCGGCTTCACCCGCGCGCAGGTCAGGGCCAACCGCTCGGCGGCACTGCCGAACGGGAGCGTCGGCACCCGCTCGACCTGCACACCCTCTTCTTCGAGGCGCCGAGACTGCCGCTCGAACGAATGGAACTCGGAGTCAGTCGCCACGATGCGCGGCCGCTCGGGCAGGCACGAGAGCAACCGGAGCACGAACTCGTGGGTATTCGGCGCGAAGGCCAGCGAGGCGCCACTGGCGAGCCCCAGCTCCTTCGCGACGTGCCCCGCCGCCTCGGGCAACACCGTGCCGAACACGTGGTCCCACTTGTCGTCGATGAAGCGCGCGGCGTCGCTCCAGGCCTGCTGCTGGCCTTCGAGCGACACGTCGGGCCAGGGGTGATGGCTGTGCGCGGCGAAGTGCAGACGACCGGGCTGCGCCAGGAAGCGCGCGAAGTGTTCCTTCATGGGCCTGCGTTGTAGTGGCTTTCGACCGCTCCAGACCACCCCGTTGGGACTTCCCGCCTCGGCCCGGAACTGCGTCATCGATGAGCCACTCGTCCACTCTTCGGACGAATCGGTGCAAGCAGCGTTGACGTTCTGCGTTCGATTTCATCTCACCCTCATGGACAACCGACGCGACGGTGGCCAGTGTCACCGGGCGGTCGTCTTGCAACGACGGCCGTCTTCTCCCGTGCCCCAGGACGCATCGATCATGAACCGCACCCCGCACCTCCTCGCGCTCCTCGTTGGACTCGGTCTTGGCGCGTGGGCCTCGTCGTGTCAGGCGCCGGGCTCCACCTGCCTGCCTTCGAACTGTGCCGGCTGTTGCACCACGGCGGGGGTCTGCGTCTCTGGCGAGAAGCCGGCGGCGTGCGGCGTGATGGGCCAGAGCTGCACCGCGTGCGCGTCGGGCCTCTCGTGCGTGAACGGCGGCTGCATGGCGATTCTACCCAACGAGGACGGCGGCGCGGATGGCGGCGACGTGACCTGCCAGCCCTGTGTGGTGAGCGCCGACTGCGGTGACCTTGGCGCGTGCGTGCAGATCGGCGGCAGCGATGCCTGCGCGAACCTCTGCGTGAATGGCCAGTGCCCTGGCGACGAGACGTGCCAGGCCCAGGTGGCCAGCGACGGCACCCAGGTCTCGGTCTGCGTGCCCAACAACGGCCAGTGCGGCAGCGGCCCGAGCTGCCCCACCTGTCCCACCGGGCAGGCGTGCGATCAGATCACCGCGACCTGCCAACCCATCTCCACCGGCACCGACGGCGGTACCTGCGCCGGCCTCGACGCGCCGGGCACGCAGTCGTGCTGCTCGAGCTGCTCGCCTGGCTCACCCACCTGTCAGGCCAACGGCTGCTTCGGCGGGTGGGACTGCGACCGCGCGAGCTGCAAGTGCCACAAGCCCACCTCGAGCTGCGGCGCAGGCGGCGGAGGCGGCTCAGCGACCGGAGGCGGCACCGCAACCGGTGGCGGCACGGCGACCGGCGGAGGGACCGCGACGGGCGGCGGCACAGGCACCGGCGGCGGCGTTCCGACCGGCACGGTCGGCCCCACGGGCGGCAGCGTCTCGAAGCTCTTCTTCGCGGTGGTCGGCGACACGCGCCCGGCGGTCATCGACGACACCTCGGCGTACCCGACCGCGGTCATCACCGACATCTACAAAGACGTCCAGGCGCTCTCGCCGCGGCCGCAGTTCGTCATCACCACCGGCGACTACGTCTTTGCCACGCCGGGCCGAGGGCAGGCCGGGCCGCAGATGAACCTCTACCAATCGGCGCGCGCGAACTATTCGGGCACGCTCTTCCCGGCCATGGGCAACCACGAGTGCACCGGGGCGACGGCGGGCAACTGCAGCACGCTCACCAGCGGCAACCTCGGTGACTACGTGCCGAAGTTCCTCACCCCCATCGGCCAGAGCAAGCCGTACTACGCCATCGACGTGAACGACGTGGCCGGCCAGTGGACGGCGAAGTTCGTCTTCGCGGCGTGCAACGCGTGGGACGCGACGCAGTACGCCTGGCTGCAGGCGCAGCTCGCGCGGCCGACCACCTACACCTTCGTCATTCGCCACGAGAACCTGGGCGTCAGCTGCCCCTGCCAGTCGCAGATGGACGCGCTGCTGCGCGCCACGCCGCCGACGATGTTCCTCTGCGGCCACACCCACACGTACTCGCATACCGGCACCACGCTGGTGGAAGGCGTGGGCGGCGCGCCCATCACCGGCAACGCGACCTACGGCTTCGCGACCATCGAGCAGCTGACCCCGGGGTGGAAGGTCACGCAGTACGACTCGGCGACCGGGCGCGTGGTCGAGACGTACACGGTGCCATGAAGCTCACCCTCCTCTTCGGTGTGTTGGTGGTCGCCGCCTGTCGCAAGGACCCGCCGCCTGCGCCCGCAGCTCCGCGTTGCCAGACCGCGACGGTCGTCGCCCTGCAGGCGACCGACCCGATGGAGCTCGACGGTGAGCTGCTCGAGCCGACGTGGCTGGCGGCGAAGTCGACCGGCGCGTTCGCGAACGTGGTCGACGGAGGGCCGACCTCTCCCCACACCGAGCTGCGCGCCACGTGGACGACCGACGCCCTGCACCTGGCGGTCTATGCCGCCGACGAAGATCTCACCGAGCTCGACGCGGTCGCGGTTCGACTCGAGAACGGTGCGGGCGTTCCCATCACGCTCGAGGTCACGCCGAAGAAGACGCTGCGCTGCGCGGGCTGCATGTTGCCCGAGGGCGCGAAGCTGGCGGTCGACATCGACGAAGGCACCTTCGACGACCGCACCGACGAAGACGAGGAATGGGTGGCCGAGCTGCAGCTGCCGTGGAAGGGGCTGGGCTTCACGAGCCCTCCCTCGTCGCTGCGACTCAACGCGTGGCGCACCGACGTGCCCAAGGGCGCGAGCGCGCGAACCCTGAGCTGGGTGCCGCGCTGCAACGGCGCGCCCGGGTGGGGGCAGGTGACGCTGGTGGACGCGGTCGACGCGGGGCGCTGACCTTGTTGGGCGCGCAGGTGGCGGTGAAGCAGGGTGACACCCTGGTGCGCCGGGTGGTGTTGATGGTGGTGCTGGCGCTGGTGGCGCGGCTCGCGTGGGATCTCACGCGCTGAAGGTCTCGAAGCGTCGACTGAGGTTCGTCGTCGCGCGCAGCCAGACGGTCGACGCTCAGCAGCCAGCCTCGATGGCGGGTGGAACTCCCGGGCTCCTTCGCAGTGCGAACCGCGAGCAGCCCCTCGGCCCGTGACGCCGAACGATTCCGGCTGGCCTCGGCCTGAGCCCCTTCACCTGTCCGTGGTTCTGGCAGTCACTCTTGTAGTGCCCACTACAAAAATGACTGCCAGAACGCCGTCACCCTGCATCGGACGTTCGCGTCACTCATCGAGGGGCTGGTCGAACGGGCATGGCGGCTGAACCAGCCACGCCGGCCCCCCTCAAGCGCCTTGCTTCGCGACCTGTCTTCACTGCTGGCGCCTCGAGGGGACGCTCCACCCGGCGCGTAAGCGCGAGGCCCTTGGCTCAGCTACGACCCCGTCTCGAATGAACGCTCCCGCTTTTCTGCCTGCCCAGCTTCGCCGTCGCGTCGCCGCGGCGATCACCGACGGCTTCTTCCTGGGCCTGGCCAACGGCGTCGGCGCGCTGCCGGTCGCCCGCCCCTCACTGTGGAACCTCGAGGTCGAGCGCGACCTGCCGTACCGCGACGGCGGCAGCCTGGATCACACCCTCGACGTCTACCGCCCGCGCAACACCACCGGGAAGCTGCCGGTCGTCCTCTACCTGCACGGTGGCGGGTTTCGGTTTCTGTCGTTTCACACTCCCGCGGCGACGTCGAAGGCGAGCGAGCCCGGCGTGGGCAACAAGTCGGCGTAGACGAATTCACCGGTCGGCAGGTGCCACACGGCCTGCGCGCGGGTGAAGAGCTGCCGGCCGCCCCTGTTCCCGCCAGCCCTCGACCGGCGTCGTCCACTGGCAGCGCAGCGGCAGGCCCGTGGGGTCGGCGTAGAAGCGATCGCGGGTGTCGAAGTCGAGCGGCGCGCCGCGATCGTCGATGGACACGGTGGCGGTCACCGTGCGCAAGTGGTCGCTGACCGACACCGTAAAGTGGCCGGTGTCGACCGCGCCGAAGGTCACCGACGGCGTGAGCAACATCGACGGGTCGATGAGCGTGGCGTCGTTGAGCCAGGTCACCAGCTCGCCGATGTCGAACGGCTCCCCCCGGCCGTCGGCGACGGTGAAGCGATCGAACAGGCGCACCAGCATGCGGCCGTGCCCGTCGACGTGGGTGTCGCGCGCCACGAAGGGCAAGAGGCCGAACAGCCGCGCCCGCATGTGGAAGATGCGGGTGTGGTCGACGGTGTCGTACTGCCAGGCGGTGCACGTCATCCACGGCTCGGAGACCGAACGGCGAAAGCGGCCCGAAAAGCCCAGGCGAAACGACCAGTCGCGGGGGCGACCGACCACGTTCATGAAGTCGAAGTAGCGGCGCACCGACGCGGGCAGCCCCGCGAGCTCGGCCGGGGTGACGAGCGGCCCGTGCTTGCGGGTCAGGTACGGCGCCTTGAGCCCCATCGCTGCGAGCTCGGCGGCGAAGTCAGCGGGGAGTTCGGTGCGGGTCAGCGCTGGCCGCACCGCCCAGACCGGTCGCGTGATGGAGCTCATGCCCACCAGCACGTGCATCAGCCGAACCAACCAGTCGCCCGAGCGGGCCTCGTGCGACCCACCTCAGTCCGATGGACCGACGTGGCCCGAACGATGGAAGGGTCACTTGTCGAAGAGCTGCTTGACCTTGTCGAAGAAGCTGCGGGCCTGCGGGTTGACGTCTTCTCCGCTGGCTTCGGCGAACTTCTCGAGCAGCTCGCGCTGCTTGGCCGACAGGTTCTGGGGCGTCTCGACCATCACCCGCACGTGCTGATCTCCGCGCGCGCCGCCGCCGTTGAGGTGGGGAATGCCCTTGCCCTTCAAGCGGAAGATCTTCCCGCTCTGGGTGGCCTCGGGCACCTTCATCTTCACCATGCCGTCGAGCGTGGGCACTTCGATCTGCGCGCCCAGCGCGGCCTGCACGAACGAAATGGGCACCTCGCAGAACACCTCGTTCTCTTCGCGATGGAAGATGGAGTGTTCCTTCACGTGCACCACCACGTACAGGTCGCCCGGAGGTCCACCCTGCTCGCCCGGCTCGCCTTCGCCGGCCAGTCGCACGCGGGTGCCGGTGTCGACCCCGCCGGGAATCTTCACCGACAGCTCGGTCACCGAGTCGGTCTTGCCCACGCCGCGGCAGCTCTTGCAGGGGTCGACCACCACGCGACCCGAGCCGCTGCACTGGGTGCACGGGCGGGCGACCGCGAAGAAGCCCTGGGTGAAGCGCACCTCGCCAGCGCCGCCGCAGGTCGGGCAGGGACGCGCCTGCTTCGACTTCGAGCCGGTGCCGTCGCATTCCTCGCAGCGCTTGGGCCGGGGAATCTTGACGGTGACCTCGCTGCCGAAGGCCGCCTCTTCGAAGGTGATCTCGAGGTTGTAGCGAAGGTCTGCGCCGCGGTTGCGCCCGCCCCGCCCCCGACGCCCGCCACCACCGAAGATGTCGCCGAAGATCTCTCCGAAGATGTCGTTGATGTTGACGTTGTTGAAGCCGCCGCCCTGGCCGCCGAACCCCTCGACCCCCTGGTGGCCGAAGCGGTCGTAGCGCGCCCGGCGATCGGGGTCCGAGAGCATCTCGTACGCCTCGGAGGCTTCCTTGAACTTCTCTTCGGCCGCCGCGTCACCCGGGTTGCGGTCGGGGTGGTGCTGCATCGCCAGCTTGCGGAACGCCTTCTTCAACCCGTCGGCATCAGCGTTGCGCTCGACGCCAAGGACTTCGTAGTAATCGCGCTTCTGACCGGCCATGGTCGAGGCTCTATAACGCAGGTCGTCCCACGGGCAATGTCGCCATCGGACCACTTGGGGAGGCTGTTTGCAGGCGACCACCACACCAGGCGGGCCCACGGGCTGGCGGCGGCTGCTGCGGCGCACGCGTTCCGAGGCGGGCGCGCTGGTGCCGGGCGTCGCCGCGTCGCTGGTGGCGGCGGTGGCCGCGTCGCTGTGGGCCTCGCTGGTGGGGCCGCTGCTCGAGTCGCTCATTCGCTCGAGCGACGTGTCGTGGGGGCCGTTTCGGCTGACCCGAGACGACCTCAGCTGGCGCGTGCCGCTGGCGGTGGTGCTGCTGGCGGTGGTCAAGGCGGTCGCCTCGTTCCTGCATTCCGGGCTGATGGGCCGGGTGGGCCAGCGGGTGCTGGGCGGGTTGCGGCGCGACCTCTATTCGCGGCTGCTCGACCTGCCTCCGCGCTGGTACGAGGTACGCCATTCGGGGGAATTGCTCTCGCGCTTCACCAGCGACGTGGCGCAGGTCGAATTCGCAGCGGCCGGGGCGCTCTCGAGCCTGGTGAAGGACGTGCTGCAGGTGCTGGGGCTGCTGGCGGTCTGCCTGTCCATCGACGCGCGGCTGTTCCTGGTCATCTTCATCGTGCTGCCGGGCACCATCGTGCCGGTCAGCCGCTTCGCGCGCTCGGCGAAGAAGGCCGCCGGTCGCTCGCAGGCCTCGCTGGGCGCGCTGTCGATGATGGCCAGTGAGCAGTTGCAGGGGCTGCCGGTGGTGCAGGCGCTGCGAGCCGAGGGCGCCGCGCTCACCCGCTTCGACGCCGAGCAGGACCGGTACCTGTCGGCCATGAAGCGCTCGCTCTTCGTGCGCGGTGCGTTTTCGCCGACCACCGAATTCCTCGGCATTCTCGGAGTCGCTGCCGCCGTCACCCTGGGCTCGCAGGCGGTGTTGGCGGAACCCGCGCTGGCGGGCAAGCTGGTCTCGTTTCTCGCGGCGTCGCTGCTGCTGTACCAGCCGGTGAAGTCCATTTCGAACACCGTGTCCGAGCTCTCGCGGGCCACGGCCGCCCTCGCGCGGCTCGACGAGGTGCTCGACGCGGTGCCTGACCTCGACGGTGGTCGCGACCTGGCGCCCCTGAAGGACGCGCTGGTGCTCGACGGCGTGCGGCTGACCTACCCCGATGGGCGGGAAGCGCTGCGAGGCGTGTCGTTCCAGGTGAAGGCCGGCTCGATGGTTGCGCTGGTCGGCCCGTCGGGGTCGGGCAAGTCGAGCGTGATGGCCACGCTGCTCGAGTTCGCCACGCCCTCGCATGGGGACTTGCGGTGGGACGGCGTGCCGCTGGCCAGCGTGTCCCGTCGCGCACGCCGCGCGCAGTTGGGCTGGGTGTCGCAGGAGCCGGTGATGCTCTCGGGCACCATTCGGCAGAACCTGATGCTGGGAAGGGCCGACGCCACCGAGGCCGAGCTGTGGACCGCGCTCGAGCAGGCGCACCTGGCGCACGTGGTGAAGGGGTTCGCCGGCGGGCTGGAAGAAGAGGTCGGGGAACGGGGCAGTCGACTGTCGGGTGGTCAGCGGCAGCGACTGGCCATCGCCCGGGCCTTCCTGCGGCAGCCGTCGGTGTTGTTGCTCGACGAGCCCACCAGTGCACTCGATGCCGCGACCGAGGCCGAGGTGCAGGAAGGGCTCGAGGCGCTGATGCGGGGGCGAACCACGCTGGTCATCGCGCACCGGCTGTCGACGGTGAAGCGGGCGGCGCGCATCGTGGTGATCGAAGCGGGCGTGGTGGTCGAGGAAGGGACGCACGACGAGTTGCTCGGTCGACACGGGGTCTATGCCCGATTGGTCGCGGCGTCGCGGGGTGACACGCTGGGGTGAGGCGAGTTCGCGGCTCGCCCACCTGGCAAGGGGTGAGCTGGCCTCACCCGCTACCGGGTCGACGGCGACGCGTGGTCATTCATCACCGCGAGCAACGACGACGCTCTGCGCCCCCGCCGACGCTCGAGGTCGAGGGCCGACTCCCCCTGCGCGTTGACCTGATGCGGGTCGAGCCCGCCTTCGATCAACAACTCGGCAATCCCCCCGGTCTTTCCGCGCACCATCACCAACTCGTGCAACAGCCCGTTGCCCTGCTCGTCGCGAGCCGACTTCAGCGCCTCGGGCACGCGCGCCAGCAGCCAACGCAACGTCGACTTCTCCTTCTTCCGCACCAGCGCGAACACCACCGCCGGGCGAGAGAGCCACTCCCTGACCAGCGAGAACCGCGTCGCGAACTGCCACAACTGCCGACGGTTCTCGTTGCTGCTCAAGAAGGGGTTGAGCACGCTCTCGGCCAGCTCGTCGAGGCGCCCGGCTTCGGCGAGCGCGACGTGGAACGCGGGGTCCCGCTCGAACCGCTCGAGCACCGACGTCACGACGTCTCCTCGCTGCACCGACAACAGGCGCTGCAGCGGGTTGAGGTACAACGACTGCTGGTTGAACAGCGAGGCCTGCAGCGCAGCGTCGAAGGCGAGCAGCCCCTGACGCGCGGCCAGTTCGACGACCTGCAACTGAACCTCGCGCCAGGCGGCCTGCGGTTCGGGCAGGGGGCGAAGCGTCAGCACGAAGTCGCGCCAGAAATTCAGCCCCAGCTCGAGCCCGTGTTCCACCATCGACGTCAGGAGCCGGAGCGCGACGGTCGGCACCGGTTTGTCGACCTTCCCCCAGGGGAGTTCGCCAGACAGGAAGCGGAGCACGAAGCAGACGGCCGGGTCTCCGCCGTTCCCGACGTACGCGCGGTTGGTGCGGAACGCGGGCCCGGCACCCATCACCACGTTCGCGGCACGGAGGAACCGCTCGGCCGCAGGCCCGTGGACGGCACGATCGAGAACGTTCTCGACCGCCATGGCGAAGTTCGCGGGCCCCAGCTCGTGGTCCTCGAAAGCCGAGGTGGTGGCGCCCTGCCCCGCCAGTCGCTCGAGTTCGAGCAGCGCCCCAGCGTCGTCTTCCTTCACGCACCGAAGGAAGGCGCGCCGGAACGCTTCGTCGAGAGGCACGTCGTCGGGCGCATTCATGGCGGAACGCAGTCTGACGCAACCCGGTTCCCCGGTCTTCCCCAGCAAGCCCCTGAGGCAGACCACCCCAGGCCCTTCGCCGCGCACTGTCGTCGCCCGGCCCGCCGTGTATGGTGCGCCCATGGCAGCAACGCTTCGGTTCGTGTCCGCCCTCGGGGCGTCCTTCCTGGTCGGCGCGCTCGTGGGCGCCTGTGGTCCCACCCGCTCGCCCTGCGCGACGGTGGTCTGCGACGATGGCCGGGTCTGTGAAGAGGCGACCGGGCGCTGCATCTCGAACGGGAGCGACGGGGGCAGCGACGCCGGAGTCGACGCGGGCGGCGCGTGCTCACCGGCCTGCAGCGCGACGCAGGTCTGCAACCCGGCCACCAACACCTGCGTGCAGTGCGTGAGCGACTCGCAGTGCGCGTGCCCCACCAGCAGTTGCACCGGCAACCAGTGCGTGGTGCCCACCGGCCGCACGCCGGTCACGCCGTCCGACACGTGCACGGGCGCGCCCACCATTCGGTCGTGCGGAGCCAGCGTCACCTTCCAGGCCGACCTCTCGACCGCGAACGACTCGTCGTCGGGCTCGTGTTCGGCCTCCGGCGCAGGCGGGCACGATCGCATGGTCTCGCTGGTGCTGGACGCCACGGCCGACGTCTCGGTGACCGCCACCGCCTCGGCCGGCTCGGCCGCCGAACCGGTGGTCTACCTGCTCGACGCCGCCTGCACGTCAGCCTCGGAGTACGCCTGCGCCGACAGTCTGACGGGCTCGGCGCACTTCACGCTCAAGAGTCTGCCCGCCGGCACCTACACGCTGGTCGTCGACAGCTACAGCGCCAGCGCCGTGGGGCTGGTCGACGTGGCCATCACCTTCGGGGCTCCGACCCTGCCCGCCAACGAGACCTGCGCCACCGCGGCGCCGCTGCCCATCGACGGCGGCACGGTGCAGGTCGACCTCTCGACCGCTACCGACGACCTGCAGATTTCCTGCGACCAGGCCAGCGTGACGCCCGACGTGGTCTACGCCTTCCAGTTGACCACTCCCGCCGACGTGGTGGTGACCGCCAGCGGCTCGGGCGCCAACCCGTCGCTGGCCCTGCGCAGCGCGCCCTGCCGCACCGGCGCCGAGCTGCAGTGTGCCAACGCGCAGACCAACGGCACCGAGACCCTGCGTCGCCGCAGCCTGACCGCGGGCACCTACTTCGTGGTGGTGCAGAACTCGGGAACGCTCGGCGCGCCCACGCCGGTGACGGTGAAGGCCGTCGCCACCACGCCGCTGCCGCCGCCGCCCAACGACACCTGCAGCGCGCCTCGGGACCTCGCCTTCGCCGCCGGCTCGACGGTGGCCAGCTTCTCGGTCGACACCTCGGCCGCCACCGACGACTACCAGAGCTCGTGCAACGCCCTGCCCGACAGCCCCGAGGTGGTCTACGCCCTGACGCTGGGCACCCGCCGCACGGTGACGGTGACCGCACGCAGCGCGCCCAACGCGGGCAGTCAGCCGTCGATTTCACTGCGCTCGGCGCCCTGTGACGGCAGCAGCGACGCCGGCACCCTGGTGGAACTGGCCTGCTCGAACGGCACGCCCACCAGCGCCTTCATTCAGGTGCTCGACCCGGGCACGTACTACCTGGTGGTCGAGGCCCAGGGTGCGCAGGGCGCGGGCCCCACCGACGTGACGGTGTCGCTGACGCCATGACCTCGGCAGTGACGGCCGAGGTGACGGTCGGCCCCACGCGGGTCGCGCTGCTCAAGGACGGCCGTCAGACCTACCCGGCGATGCTCGAGGCCATCGCACGGGCGCAAAGCACCGTCTGCCTCGAGACGTACGTGCTGCGCGACGACACCACGGGCCTGCGCTTCCTGCATGCGCTGATGGACCGCGCCCGCGCCGGGGTCGAGGTGCTGGTCATGTACGATCACTGGGGCAGCGAGCTGTCGACCGAGACCCTGGCCCACCTGCGCGAAGCAGGCGTGAAGGTGCTGGGCTTTCGCCCCGTGCGGCTGGCCGGCACCGCGGGCCGACTGCTGGCCAGGCTGCGCCGCCGCAACCATCGCAAGAGCCTCATCGTCGACGGCGAGGTGGGCTTCACCGGCGGCCTCAACATCGCCAACGACTACGCCGACCCGGCCGAGGGCGGAGGCGGCTGGCGCGACACCCACGTGCGGGTGGTGGGGCCGACCGCGCTCGAGCTCGAGCACCTCTTCCTCGAGACCTGGCGACGACAGAAGGGCCCCGCGTACGACCGTGCCCGCTTCGTGCGCGAAGCGCCGGCGAACTGCGCGCGCATTCGCGTGGTGGGCAACGACTTCGCCCGCGGCACCAAGGCCATTCGCCGCGAATACACCCGGGCCTTCACCACCGCGCGCGAGCGGGTCTTCCTGACGCATGCGTACTTCCTGCCGCCGGCGAAGATGCTCAAGGACCTGATGGGCGCCGCGCGCCGCGGGGTACGGGTGGCGGTGATTCTGGCTGCCACCACCGACGTGAAGCTGGTGCTGTGGGGCGCGCGCTGGCTCTACCCCCGACTGCTGCGCGCCGGCGTCGAGGTCTGGGAATGGAAGGAAGGCCGGGTGCTGCACGCCAAGACCGCGGTGGTCGACGGCACCTGGAGCACGGTGGGCAGCTCGAACCTCGACCCGCTCTCGCTGCGCCAGAACCTCGAGGTCAACGCGGTCATCGTCGACGAGACCTTCGGCCAGGCGCTGGAAGGCCTGTTCGTCGACGACCTGGCCAGGTGCGAGCGCGTCACCACCCAGACCATCGCCAGCTACGGGCCGCTGATGCGTGCGCTGTCGTGGCTGGCGTTTCGCTCGAGGCGGTGGATGTAGGCCGTCGGCACGACGCGGCCTCGCGGACGTGCCCCTCAGAGCGGCGCGTCGAGGAAGGTCGGCCTCAGGTCGGTGACCTGCCCCCAACTGGCGTTGAGTCGGTCGAAGCCCGGCGTGGGCCCACCAAAGACGAAGCCGAAGTCGACGCGAATGACCTCGCGGTTGAGCTGCGGCAGCAACAGCCGCACGCCCAGGCCCACGGTGTGGGTCAGCGCCAGCGTGGTGTCGAAGGCCGAGCCCGCGTCCCAGAACCACACCAGCCCCACCCAGCTCGAGAGCACCTCGAAGGGCCGGGCGCGAAACTCGACGTTCGAGAGCACCAGGTTCCGCCCGCTGAACTGTTCGGCGAACGTGCCGCGCAGCCCTTCCGAGCCACCGAGCAGCACCTGTCGGTGGTCGAGGTCGTTGGCCTTCAGGTCGACCAGCACGCGCGCCACCAGCCGGCCTCCGAAGACGGTCGGGCTGGAGTTCGACAGCTCGGCAGCCAGGTGCTCGTTGGCCGGCGTCAGCCCCGGGCGCAGACGCACGCCGCCGGCGACGGTCACGGTGAACAGGTCGTCGGCCCGGTAGAAGCGCTCACGCACGCTCAGGCCGAGCTCGACGAAGTTCGAGGGCGCGAAGGGCAAGGGAACGGCCCAGCGCGCGCCGCCGAAGACCTGGAAGCCCAACTGGAAGTCTTCGGACAATTCGAAGAGGTCGACGTTGCGCACCACCGTGTAGTCGTTGCTGAAAGCGCGGGCCGTGGCCATCACGTAGGTCGCGGTCTCGGACCGGGGCAGCCAGTTGGCGATGAACCACGCGCGCTGCTCGTCGGTCAGGGTGTTGGGCGGCGGCGCGTGCTGGCGGGTGTAGCCGCCCAGGGTCGCGGTCAGGTCGACCTTCACCCGCTGGCCGAAGCGCCGGGTGCCCGAGAGCGTGCTGGCCACCTCGGTGACGTCGTCGACGAAGGGCACGGTGGGGGTGCCCGAGGCGTCGGGGTACGGCAACTGCCACACGCTCGCGCCCCGGTACACGCGTTTGGGTCGCACGTTCCAGGTGGTGTCGCTCAGGAAGCCCCACTGCTGATCGAGCGAGATGAGCGGCTGACCGAAGGCCAGCTCGCCCGAGCTGCCCTCGAGCTGCTTCGACTGGCGGTTGAAGTACAGCGCCGCCGTTTCCCCCAGATACAGGCGGCTGCCAGCCAGTCGCCGCTCGACGAAGGTCTCGGACACCGAGAGCGTGTCCAGCGTCAGCTCCATCGCCACCGTGAGCGCCTGGCCCAGCCCCAGGAAGTTGGCCTCGGTCAGGGCCAGATACAGGTCCTGCAGGATGGGGCCGATGAGCACGAAGTCGTTCGACAGCCGGAGGCTCCACTTGTCCCTGGTGGCCACCACCAGCACCACGCCACCGTGCTCGCCCTTCACCGCCAGCACCCGCGCCACGGCGATGAAGAAGAGCTTGCGCAGGTTGCGCTCGGTCTCGAGGGCACGCGCGCCGTCCCAGGGCTGACCGGGCTCGAGCAACACCTCGCGCGACACCACGTGGTCCTTCGTGCGCACGTGGAAGACGTTGAGCACCCCGGGGTACGGGTCGCTGGGCGTGAAGACCTCTTCGGCGTGCACCTCGATGCGCTCGACCACCAGGCCCTCGGGCCGGTCGACCCGTTCGCGGCCGGCCAGCGCGTCGGACACCAGGCGCTCTTCGTAGACCGGGCCTTGCGAGAGGGTGAGCGCGAGCACCAGCCCCAGCATCAGGGAACGCTCCAGCGCACGTAGCCGTGCTCGCGTTCCCAGTCGTTGGCCTCGAGCACCGGGAGCACGTCGAGCGAGTGGCGGAAGCGCTCGACTGGCGTCCGCCCCGAACCGCACGCCGCTTCCCATTGCGACAACAGCGTGTGCACCGCGGTGCCCGGCGTGACGCGCCGGCGGAAGGTGCGCGGCAGCCAGTCGCGAAACAGCCAGGGCGAGAAGCCGCGCGCGAAGTCGGTGTGGAAGAGCAACGTGCCGGGGCCACGACCGAGCAGGTGCACCACCGTGACGTGCCCGTCGACGTCGCAACTGCCTTCGAGCGCCAGGCCGCCCTCGGCCAGCGGCGCTTGGAGCGCTTCATGAATCGCCGGCACCTCGTCTTCCCGGTAGCCGCGCACCACGTTCATCGCTCGCACCAGGGTGACCTCACGCAGCGAGCGTACGGTCTGGAAGTCACCCTGCACCAGCGTCACCCCCGGCGCCTCGAGCGCCGGTCGTCGTTCGATGCCGATGACCTCGAGGTCTGCGCGCACCGAGCGCACCGCCTCGGCCAGCTCGAGCACGGTGGTGCCATGCGCTCCGAAGCCGACGTCGACCACGCGGGCGCCGACCGAGAGCTCGACCTCGTGCGCCACCCAGGCGTCGAGGAACCGCATTCGCCCAGCGCGCGTTCGCGGCCGCACGTCGCGCGCAGGGAGCGTCACCACGTCAGCGTCAGCTCGATGCGTTCGGCGGCCACCTTTTCCCATTTGGCGGCCAGGGGGCGATTGAACCAGGCGCGCATCAGCGACGAGAAGAGGCCGATGTACAACTGAATCGGCAGCACCTCTTCCTTGAAGACGATGGTCACGCTCTCGGGGTCGACCTGGGTCACCACCCGCGTGCCGGGCGCGATCATCGGGTTGAGCGTGGCGACGAAGGGCTTGAAGACCGCGGCCGGCGACGAGGTCTTGAGCGATTCCAGGCTGCGCCCCATGGCCGACTTGAGCACCGCGTCCATGGTGTATTCCCCGAGGTGCTCGAAGGCCTCGTCGACCGAGCGCCGCGCTGGCGCGAGCAGCTCGACGGCCTTCCAGAGCATGCGCAGGAAGTCGACCGTCGGGTAGGCCAGCGAATCGACCCACTGCTTGTCGGCGCCTCCGCCGGCGCGCCGCACGTGGGGTTCCGACCCCGACCCCAGCGAGCGGAGCACCGCCGAGAGCAACGCGTTGATGAGCACGCCCTGCAGGGTGCTGCCCTGGGCGGTGGCGTTGATGCGGGACTCGAGCTCACGCTGGTCGAGCACCTTCGAGCGGGGGGCCGGCTCGACCTGGGCCAGCCGCGGCGCCGATTTGTCGGTGGACAGGGTCAGCTCGTTGACGCCGGTGACCACCGGGTCAGGGTCTTCCTGCCCGGGGTAGAGCTCGAGCATGAACGACGCCAGGTGCGCGGGCGTGGCGGGCAGGCGCTGCCTGGCCAGGTAGCCCTCGAGCGCCTTCTGCAGCTCGGCGGCGCTGGCGTAGCGGTCCTTCAGGTTGCGCTCGAGCGCCTTCATCACCACCTGGTCGAGCGCGCGGGTGACCGAGCGATCGAGCTGCGAGGGCGGCGGAATCTCGGCGCCCACCACCGCCTGCAGGGTCTCGGTCTCGTTGTCGCGCTTGAAGAGCCGCTCACTGGTCAGAATTTCCCACAGCACGATGCCCAGGCCGAACACGTCGCTGCGCCCGTCGAGCGGCTTGCCGTAGGCCTGCTCGGGCGACATGTACGCGTACTTGCCCTTGATGATGCCGGTGGCGGTGCGCACCAGCTTGTTGGCGGCCTTGGCCACGCCGAAGTCGATGAGCTTCACCGCCCCGTTGAACCCGATGAGGATGTTCTGCGGGCTCACGTCGCGGTGAATGAGGTCCAACGGCTGGCCCGAAGGGGTGCGCGCCTGGTGGGCGAACTGCAGCGCCGCGGCCGCGTCGGCGATGACCCGCAGCTTGAGCGCCAGCGGCATCGAGCCCTTGCCCTCGATGGCCTCGACCACCACGTCACGCAGCGACTGGCCATGCACGTATTCCATGGCGATGAAGTACTCGCCCTTGTCTTCACCCAGGTCGTAGATCTGCGCGATGTTGGGGTGGTTGAGCACCGCCGCGATGCGGGCCTCGTCGAAGAACATGTTGACGAATTCCTGGTCCTCCTTGAGGTGCTTGAGCAGGGTCTTGATGACCACCAGCTTCTCGAAGCCGACCGGGCCGCGCTGACGAGCGAGGAAGACCTCGCCCATGCCGCCGACGGCCAGCTTCTTCACCAGCGTGTACTTACCCAGGGTCTCCTGCATCGCGTGGCGAAGGGTTCTAGCAAGCGCCGCCGCGCGCCACACCTTCTCGTCGAGGGCTGGCGCCCGAGCGCGACACCGGCGTCACTGGCAGAACGAGACCGACACCGCGGTCGCGGCCGCGCCATCGGGCAACAGCCGACGCAGCGGCACGCCGACCACCGTCGAGGCCCCGTTCACGGCCGACGGGCAGATCGAGCCCTGCGCCGTGTCGTACGAGCCGCAGTACACCTGCACCACCGCCTGGGTCTGCGCGCCGAACGAGACCAGCACGGTGGTCGCGCCCACGCTGGCGCCAGGGCTCACGGTCAGGCCGGTCGGCAACAGCGCGAGGCTCGACGACGTGGCATCGGGCGTCAGCGTCATCTCGGGGCTGGCGACCCCGTTCGCGCTCAACGAGAAGCGGTACAGCCTCCAGTTCGTGACCGACCCGCCGTTCGCGTCGAGCACGAAGAGCTTCGAAGCGTTCTCGTCGAGGGCCACCGCGACGGGCTGCACCAGCAGGTTGCCGGGACCGGTCAGGGTCCGCAGCAGGGTCGGCGCACCGAGCGAGTTCCGGGCGTAGACCTGCACGCTGCCCACCGCGCCACTGGTCACGGGCACGTAGAGGTTCCGGTTGCCGTCGAGCGCCAATTGGCCCGCCGTGCCCATGACGGTCAGCGTGCGCGCCGCGACGGCAGCGAGCGGGTCGGGCGCCGCAGAGGCGAGGTCGAAAGACAGCACCGAGCTTCCGGCGCTCACCGCCAACTCGGCATCGGCCGCATCGACCACCAGCCCCGTGGCACCGCCTCCCGGCACGGACACCTGGCGCTGCGAGGTTCCGGTGGACACGCCCGGCAACGAGGTGGCGAAGGCAGCGGTGCTCCCGGTGAGTTGATTGTCCGACAGCCACAGCCAGGCGTGCGTCGAATCGAGGCCGCTCTGTCGCGGCGCGTGGAAGGCCGAGTTCGGCCCGTCGATGGTGCGCAGCGGCGAAAGGGGCGTGGTGGTGCTGGCGTAGGTGCGCGCGAAGGTCACCACCTGGCTGCCCGTGGCCTGCGCGCCGGGGTCGATGGCCACCAGGCGATCGCCCGCGTGCGCCGCGTCGATGGCCAGCGCCACGCCGTTCGACGACACCGTGCCCAGCCGCGCGGTCTTGACGCGATTGGCGACGGGGCAGGTGGTCGTGCCGCTGACGCAGCTCTTGGCGCCCAGCTCGCCCAGGCCCACGTTCTGATTCGAGCTGACGAAGACCAGCCCGTCGTTGGCCGCGCCCCCAGGGTCCTGCACGTAGGCGATGGCGTTGACCGAGTAGATGGCGGTGGTGCTGGTGGTGCCACCGGCGCGCAGCGTGATGGCGGGGCTGGTCAGGCCCGGGCCGAACTGCAGGAAGAAGGTCTTCGCGCCAGCCGACGAGCCCGCGTCCGACACCCAGACGCGCGAGGCGCCGGGGCTGGAGTCCCGCGTGTCGACGGTCAGGCTGACGAGCCCGTTGACGTTGAGCCCCGTCACCATCGTCGCGTCGATGCCGGTGACCTGCCCGCTGGACGACGCCAGGCCGCTCGCCGAGCGCGGGTACCAGGTGATGGCGTGCGCGTCGAGCACCACCAATTGGTCGGTGGTGGTGTCGATGGCGATGGCGCGCGAGGTCGCGGTGGGCAACGTCAGGGTGCGCATCGGCGACACGTTGCCGGTGGCCAGGCGTGAGTAGACCGTCACCGTGTTGTTGGCGGCGCCCTTGTCGAGCACGAAGAGCTCGGCGTGCACGGGGTCGAAGGCCAGGCTGCCCACGCTGCCCAACGGCCCGCTGGGAAGCGTGAGCGCGGGAGCCAGGCCCGTGGCAGGGCCGACGATCATCCTCGACGGTACGGCGCTGCTGCCGTTCGAGGTGCGCGGGTAGGTCAGAATCGCGCCCGAGGCCGCGGTGGAGGTGCCGACGGTGATGCCGCCGCTCAACACGATGAGCTCGTCGTCGGCGGGGTCGATGGCCACCGAGAGCGCGCGCTGCAGCAGGGTGCTCACGCCGAAGGCCCGCGTCACGGGCAGGTCGACGAACGAGCCGTCGGTGGTGGCACTGGCCACGTCGGCGGCGATGCTCACCGCCGCGCCGCTCTCGTCGACCGAGACGCACAAGGCCCGTGAGGGTGTCGCGCTCGCCTCGTTCGAGAACGCCGAATCACCGCCGGCCGCGCTCGAGGTGACCCGGTAGAAGTACGTGGTGCCGTTGCTGGCGGTGAGGTCGGTGAAGGCGGTGGTGCCCGAGGTACCGACCTGGGTGGGCGAGCTGCTGCCGCTGACGGTGCTGCGGAAGACCTTGTAGCTGGTGGGGGCGGTGCCGCTCGCGGGAGCGACCCAGGACAGGGCCACCTTGCCGTCCAACCCCAGCGCGGTGAGCGCCGTGGGCGGGTCGATGGTGCTGCCACTGGTGGGCGTCGCCGACACTTCCGTCGACGCCGCGAAGCTGAGCCCGCCGGCGTTGAGCGCGCGCACGACGTAGAAGTACGTGGTGCCGTTGCTCACGGTGAGGTCGCTGAAGGTGGTGGTGGTGGTCGAACACGGCGTGCCGCTGCACGACGCGGCGGTGGCGATGGGCGTGGCGCCCTCTGCTGCCGACGAGGTGCCGCGGTAGACCTGGTACCCGGTCACGAGGCCAGCGGGCGCGCTGAAGGTCACCATGACCGAGCCACTCGACGCGCTCGCCGACGGGGCGGTGGGTGCCGAGGGCGGCAGCAAGACCTGCACTGGCGCCGTGCGGGAGCTGACCCCACTCGAGTTGCGCGCGGCGAGGGCGAAGGACCACGGAGCGCCGTTGGCCAGGCCCGTGACGATGGCGGGGCTGGTGAGCGAAGACGCAGGCGTCGCCGGCGAGAAGGTCACGCCGTCGCTCGACACCAGCAGGTCCCAGGAGTCGGTGCCCTGCGCGGTGCTGGTCCAGGTGAGCGTTGCGGAGGAGTCGCCTGCCATGACGGCCAGGCCCTGCGGAATGGCCGGCAGCGTGAGCGCCGAAGCGTCGGGCGAACTCGCCGCACTGCTCCCCGCGGCGTTGAACGCGCGCACGGCGTAGTGCCAGGTCTCGCCATCACCGAGCCCGGTGTCGACCCACACGCCGGTGCAGGTGGGGGTGCCGTTGCCCGGCAGGAAGCAGGTGGTGACCGTGGTGGGGTAGCTGCCGGCGGTCGGCCCCTTGAGGACCACGAAGCCGGTCTCGGTGCCGTCTCCCGTCCAGGCCACGGAGACCTGGCGAAGCCCGCCCGTCGCCTGCACGGCCGTGGGCGCGCTCGGGGCGACCCCCGCGTCGAGACCTGCGTCGGCGGCGCCGCCGTCGGTGCTCCCGGCATCGAGCGTCCCAGCGTCGAGCGCGCCTGCATCGGCAGCTCCTGCGTCGAGCGGACCGGCGTCGAGCGGACCGGCGTCGAGCGGACCGGCGTCGAGCGGACCGGCGTCGAGCGGACCGGCGTCGAGTTCGCCCGCGTCGAACGTGCCTGCGTCGAGCGCACCGGCGTCGAGTTGGCCCGCGTCGATGGCCCCTGCGTCGACGTCGCCTGCATCCACGGTCCCCGCGTCGACGTCACCAGCGTCGAGCGCGCCCGCATCACCCAGCCCCGCATCGGGCGACCCGGCGTCCACCGACGGCATCGAACCATCAGGCTGCGAGACCGGCGCCGGCCCACAGGCCCACGTCAACGCGATGACGACGGCGAGCACGCTTCGCTTCGACAGGTTCGAGGTGGCCACGCTGTTCCCCATGTGCGCGAGGGTACCGCCTTTCCAGAAGGAAACCTGCTTCCGTTCTGGTGCCGTCTTCCCAGCGTCGTTCGAGAGGTGCACAAGGGCGCGATGCACTCCAACCTGCTTTCCGCGCTGCTCGTCGTCTCGTCGTTCACCTCGCTCGCCGCCGACCCCTGCGCCGGGCTCCCCACGCACGCGCAGCTCAAGGCCGCGCTGGTGGCCGCCCGTGGTCAGGACAACGGCGGCTTCAACCTCGACATGTGGGGCACGCTGGTCAGCCGCACCGGCGAGGTCTGCGCCGTCGCCTTCACCGGCAAGAACGCCACCGCGCAGTGGCCGGGCAGCCGCGTCATCTCGGCACAGAAGGCGAATACCGCCAACGCGTTCGGCCTGCCGGGCCTGGCGCTCGCCACTGCCAACCTCTACAGCGCGGTGCAGCCGGGCGGCAGCCTCTTCGGCCTGCAGGAAAGCAACCCGGTCGACGTGCACGTGGCGTACGCGGGCGCGGCCAGCGCGTTCGGTCAGCCCGGCGATCCCATGGTCGGCAAGCGCATCGGCGGCGTGAACGTGTTCGGTGGCGGCCTGGCGCTCTACGACAAGGCGGGCGAGCTCATCGGCGCGCTCGGCGTTTCGGGTGATTCGTCGTGTGCCGACCACGCCATCGCCTGGCGGGTTCGCAACGCGCTCGAGCTGGACTTCGTGCCTGCAGGCGTGGGCGCGGGCGGCGTCGATCAGATCACCTTCACCGGCCCCTGGAGCCAGCCGCACTGCAAGGACGCGGCGGCCGAAGACGCCGTGGTCAAGGCGCTGCCCGCGACCCGGAAGAAGTGACTACCGCACCGGCGCGTGGGGGTGCTTGCTGCCCCACGCGTGCATCGCCTGCAACACGGGCCACAGACTGCGGCCCAGCTCGGTCAGCGAATATTCCACGCGCGGCGGCACTTCGGGGTGAACCACCCGGGTGATGATGCGGTCCCGCTCGAGTTCCCGCAGTTGCTGCGAGAGCACCTTGGGCGTGACCCGCCCGAGTTCGCGCTTGAGTTCGGAGTTGCGGAGCGTGCCTTCCTTGAAGAGCGCCTGGAGGATGAGCACCTTCCATCGACCTCCGATGACGCCCACGGTCACGTCGACCGCGCAGTTCTTTCCCTCAGGCATGAGCGCCCCGTACCACCATCACTCGCTCCACAGCTCGACTTCGAAGCGGCTGCCCTGGTGGTGCACCACCGCGCGACTGGGCAGGTCGAACAGATCGACCAGCCCGCGCAGACACCCGGCGATGAACCAGGGGTTGGAATGCGGGTCGTCGGCACTCAGCCGCCAGTGGTTCTGCCCTTCGACCAACAGCGTGACCTCGAGATCGCGCCGCACCACGTGCAGGTAGCGCGGCACCGCCAGAATGGTGCGCTCGAGCCCGAACACCGGCGCCACGCGCTTGAAGACCGAAACGACCAGGGTCTGACCCAGCCCCGCCGCGAAGCGACGCCCGAGCGCCTCGCTGCCCGCTTCGCGACCGAGCGAGGGAAAGACGTGGCGTCGCACCGCGTCGACCACCTCGAGCCACACCTGCGCAGGGTATTCGTCGCCCGGCGCTTCCCGTACGTAGCCCAGCGAACGCAGCTCGGCGTCCAGCGCGGGCGTGGGCGTGCGGCCTTCGCTGCGCAGCAGCCCCTCGAAGCTTCGGGCGGTGACGGTGGGACGACTCACGCGAGAAGGGCGTATTTGAACAGCCCCACCAGCCCTGCGCTACGATGTCGAAAATGACTTCGCCGAGCGAATTGGGGCCCTTGTCGACGTTGGTGGGAACCTGGGAAGGCAGCGGCGGCGAAGACACCGCACCTTCGAGCACCCGCAGCACCCGGGTGAGCGCCTACCGCGAGCGGCTGGTCTTCACGCCCACGGGTCGAGTCGACAACCACGAGCAGATTCTCTACGGGCTCAAGTACTCGACCACCGCCTGGCGCATCGGAGAGCCCGACCCGTACCACGAAGAGCTGGGGTACTGGATGTGGGACGCCCAGGGCGGCCACGTGATGCGGGCCTTCGTCATTCCCCGCGGCATCGCCCTGCTCGCCGGAGGCACCGCGGCGGCCGACGCCACCGGCTTCTCGCTGCTGGCCGAAGTGGGCTCGCCGACCTGGGGCATCGCCTCGAACCCCTTCCTCGACCGCGAGTTCAGGACCGTGCGCTACGAGCTGAACCTGCGCGTGCTGGGCCCCGATTCGTTCGAGTACGACGAAGACACCGTGCTGCAACTGAAGGGGCGCGCCGAAGCGTTCCACCACACCGACAAGCACCGGCTGACCCGGGTGAAGTGAGCCCCTCGTCAGCGCCACACCTCGGCGACCGCAGCGAGCACCGAAGCGGCCTGACGGCGCCCCGCGAGCGCCGACGCCGCGCGCTTCGACGGGTCCAGCGAGTTGCGCCCCATGGACCGCCGTGCGTGCGCGTCGGGGCTGACCACCACCACCCGCGCGCCCTTCGAGCGCAGCGCTGCGGCGTGCTGGGCGACGCCGGCCATCGGGCCGAAGCCGCCCGGAATGGGAGCGACCACCACCACCTGGTCGCAACCGGCCGCGAGGTCGGCGTTGGTGCCCGAGCGCATGCCGCCGTCCAGGTACCGCTCGCCGCCGATGCCCACCGTCGGCCACACCCCCGGCACCGCGCAACTGGCCGACACCGCGTCGAGCAACGACACGCCGCTGGTGCGCTCGAAGACCACGAATTCTCCGGTACGCGCGTTGACCGCCGTCAGACGCAGGTCGCGGTCGGGCCAGTTCGGGCTCGCCAGGCGAGACGCGATGACCGCCCGGCGCGCCGCTTCGTCGACCGTCGCCGCCTCGAGCGCCAGGCGACCAAGCCGTTGCCGAAACCGCGTGGGGTCACGCTCGAAGAGCATCGCGATCACGTAGCGCGCGAGCGTGCGGGCGCCGAGCGCGGCGGGCAGCTCGCTCGAGGGCCGCAACTGGCGCTCGTAGAGTTCGGA
Organism: uncultured Myxococcales bacterium; assembly: GCA_903911905.1. Taxonomy (GTDB): domain Bacteria; phylum Myxococcota; class Myxococcia; order Myxococcales; family Myxococcaceae; genus Xiheilimnobacterium; species Xiheilimnobacterium phototrophicum. Next base: position 29 of record CAIWFK010000379.1, on the reverse strand, counting down.
AAGCGCCACGCCGCTGGTCAGTTGTGCCC
>CAIWFK010000378.1 GCA_903911905.1 uncultured Myxococcales bacterium | reverse complement strand
CTGGTCGCCGCCGCTGCTCGTCCCGTGGCGCGAAGCAGGCAGACTCATCCTCAGAGCAGTTTTTTCAACACCCTGCTAACACTCGCGGAACCGTCGGGGTGCAGTTCCTCTGGAATCTCTCGAGTGACGTGAACCTCAGGTGGAACGTCATCTCGGCAGGCAACGGAACCGGGGCCAGCGCCGGGTCCTTCGGCGTGTACAGCGATGGGAGTGGAGGCCGTCTCGTCGAAGGCAACAAGATCTGGTCCGGCGCTGGTGACCTCGGTTCGCCACTCGTCGGAATGGAGCTCACCGGGGCAGGGGCCGCGAACACCGTCATCAACAACATGATCTACGCCGGGCAAGACGGTGGCACGGTGGAGTCGATCGGGGTTGCGGTGAGTACCAGCGGCACCAGGCAGACGAACCTGAATCACGACACGCTCGGACTCCACCGGAAGGTGCTCGAGGTCCGAGCAGCGGCTGCCACGGCGAACATTCAGGTCGTGAACGACATTCTCGTTGGGAACAACGGTGCGACCGCGGCTGACCGTTCGGTGGGCGTGTGGTTCGACACGTGCGCCGCCGCCCACGCCGTGAGTGCGTTCTCTTCCAACCTCTTCGTCAACGTGAATGTCTATGGCTTCTACAATGCGATCTGTACGGCGCCCTTTCTGACCCCCAGTGCGCTTCAGACCGGGTTGGGCACGGTCAATTCGTCAGGTCAGTATTCGGGGAACTTCGCGTACAGTTTCAACGACGCGAACTGCCAGCCGATGGACAATTGCATCCAACGGCCGGCGTGCAGTACCGGGCAGGCCGACGCCGTGTCGTGCTTGCGCGATCTCTTCGTCAGTTGGGACGCGACGACCTACGGGCTGAAGGATCTCACTACCCAGACGGCGTGGAGCCTCAACCCGAACCCGGCCTCCGCAGCGCCTCCGTGCGTGGTCGTTGCGTCGCCGGCCGACGACTCCAACCTCGTGCCGCAGGACATGTTCGGCAATTCTCGGGCGTTGTTGCTGACGAACCACCCAACCGTCGGGCCCGTCCAGTTGAATGCGAACACCTGCACGGCTCCCTGACGCCAGGTGAAGAACTCGCCTGGAAGTCGGGTAGGTTGACGCGCGTGTCCCAGGTCCTCATCGTCATTGGAATCGTCTTCGCGCTCGCCATCGGTCTGTGGGGCGTGCACGCAAAACGCGGAGAGGTGGTGACCGCGCTGGTCCTCCCCGCGTTGACGCTCTTCCTGCTGCCAATCGGAGCGATCGTCTTCGCCCGCGTCGGCGGGTCGCAACTGGACTCGATGATTCTCTCGTCGGTCGACCAGGAGATCGCCAAGGACCCGTCGCTGGACCAGGACGCGCGCGCGCAGGTCTCGGCCTTCTACCACGCGCACCCACCGTCCTCGGTCTGTGGAGACGACGACCCGCGCCTCGAGAACTACCGGAAGGCGGTCTGCGAGGGGTTCACCGACACCGTCCAGTTCTTCTGGGTCGAGCGCCTCGCTTGGGGCGCGTTCGGCCTGGGCCTGTTGGCCTTCGCGCTCATCGGGGTGCTGGGGCTGGTCGCGGTCCGCAACCGCCGCGCTCAATACGCGGCCTTCGTGCTGGGCTGGAGAAGCCTGGTCTTCATCACCGCGGTCGAGACCGTGATCCAGGGCGCGCTGGCGGTGTGGCTGTCGTATTGGATCACCGCGCTCATTCTCCACCAGTACTGGCCCAAGCTCATTCTGGTGGCGGCGGTGATGGCGCTGGTGGGCGTCGGCGCGGTGCTCAAGGCGTTGGTCAGCAAGGCGCCGAAGAGGCCGCCCATCGAGGCCGAACCGATTTTCGAGGCCGACGCCCCGCTCTTGTGGAAGCGGGTGAAGGAACTCGCGACCCGGCTGGGGACCACCCCGCCCTCGTCCATCGTCGCCGGCATCGACGACAATTTCTTCGTCGCCGAAGGGCTCACGTTGTCCAACGGCCAGGAACTCGAGGGGCGGGTGCTGTACGTGAGTCTTCCGCTGCTTCGCGTGCTCTCGCCCTCCGAGGCCGACGCGGTGTTCGGTCACGAGCTGGCGCACTTCCGAGGAGGCGACACCGAGGCCTCGGCGAAGCTGTCGCCAGCCCTGGTCGGCTACCGCGCCTACCAGGTCTCGCTCGCCGAGGGCGGGCTGACGCTCCCGGCGTCCTTCGTGATGGAGCTGTTCCGGGTGATCTTCGAACTCGCGCTCAAGAAGGACCAGCGCCAGCGCGAGCTGCTGGCCGACGCCGCCGCGGTCTCGCTCACCTCTCCCGACGATCTCGCGCGCTCACTGATGAAGGTCTCGGGCTATTCCAGCTTCCGCAACCACGCCGAACGCGAGCTCTTCACCCAGCGCGAGGTCCACGCCGAACAGCTCGGCATTCGAGATCGCATCGACGCTGGGCTGCAAGCGCACGTCGCCGCGCCCGGGTTCGTCGAGGCGCTCAAGACCTCGCACATTCCACACCCCTTCGACTCGCACCCGCCGCTCGAGGAACGCTTGGCCAACGTGAAGGCGAGCGTGCACTTCGACGACGCGGTCACGCTCTTCGACGTGCGTCCCCAGAGCACCTGGGTCGACGAGATGACGACGGGTGAGGCCACCGAGCGCAAGCTCTGGGGCGCCTACGAAGCGCGCTTCCGCGCCGTGCACGAGCAGAGCCTGGCGTGGCGCTACCTGCCCAGCACCGACGCCGAGCGGGCGCTGGTGTTGCGGTTCTTTCCCGAGCTCACCTTCGAGTCGACCAAGGGCAGGGTACGGCTCACCTTCGACGCGCTGACCTTCGCTGACGGCGACGTGCTCGCGCTCCGCGAGGTCTCGGCTGCGAGTGTCGAGAGCGGCGACTTCACCAACAAATTGGTGCTGACCACGTCTGGGCCGACCGTGACGGTCGACCTGAAGCAGTTCAAGGCGCGCGCCGCGGAGTTCAGGGACGCCTTCGGTCTGTACTGGCAACGCAATCAGGCAGCGCGGAAGAGTCAGTCCCCGAGCTGAGGCCCGTGGCGTCGACGCCCCTCGCTCACACCGGCGGCGCGAAGACGTGCACCCGGTACGCCCACGAGCCGTCGTCGGTGCAGATGGCCTGCGTGCCATCGGCGAGGATGTTGTTCGACCCGATGTACTGCGGGCTGCCACCGTTCCACTGATTGAAGAGCTCGACGTGCTGGTAGTTCCCGCCAGGGCCGTCGAAGCAGCACACGTCACCGGGCTTCGCCTGCGAGAGCGGAATCTCGCGCCACCCGTCATTGAGCAGGTTGTTCTTCAGGCCGACCACGCCGTCGTTGTGTTGACCGGCCGGGAGCTTCCCTGCCACCTGCAGACACGACGAGACGAAGTTCGCGCAGTCCTCGTCCAGCGGCACCCAGGTGTCTTCTGGCAACTGACCGCTGTATTCGAGCTGGTGCTGCTGCTGGCCGAGGAAGCGTTGGGCGACGAGGTTGGCGCTGGTCCCTCCGGTCGCCGGGCTGGGGCCCGAGCGGACCGCCGGCGCGTTGCGGTCGAGCGCCGCCCAGGTGGCCGGACCCACCACGCCATCGACCGACAGACCGCGCGAGTACTGGTAGCTCATGACCGCCGACTGCGTGGCCGGGCCGAACTGGCCGTCGATGCCCTGGGTGCTGAAGCCCGCAGCGGTGAGCAGGGTCTGCAGGCGGCTGACGGCCGCGCCGCTGGCGCCCTGCTGAAGTGTGCTGCTCGCCGGGCCGCTTTGCGGGGCCGGGGCCGGAGCCGGTCGCGGGGCCCCATCGAGCGCGGCCCACGTCTGCCGGCCCACCACGCCGTCGACCCCGAGACCACGTGAGCGCTGAAACGAGTCCACCGCCGCCAGCGTCTGGCGACCGAACACGCCGTCGACGCCTCCGGTGCTGAAGCCGTCCTGGTTCAGCACCTGCTGCAGCCGTCGCACCGCTGCGCCCGAGGCCCCCATCGCCAAAGTGGGCTCGCCTGCGGCTTGAGGCGCGCTCGGCGCCGAGGGCGTTCCATTGCCCGCCGCCGCCAGCGCGCGCCAGGTGTTGGGCCCCGCGATGCCGTCGGCGACCAGGCCATTGGCCCGCTGAAAGGCGATCAGCGCCGCCCGCGTGCCAGGCCCGAAACTGCCGTCGACGCCGTTGGGGTTGTACCCCGCGTTGACCAACGCTTCTTGCAGTTGAACCACCGGGTTGCCGCGAGCTCCAGACGACACGGTCGGCTCGGACGAGGGCACGATCTGAAGGGAGTTGTAGACGCGCATGTCGAATCATCGGCGTCAGCGCGCACTCGTGATTCGAGGACTTCTGTAATCTTCACTGACGTTTCGGGGTTTCTTTGGCGGCAGGTTCTTGCAACGGTGGCGGGCATGCGCTCACCAGTCGCCCTCGTCGTCTGCCTGCTTTCGGTGCACGCGCTGGCCCAGCAACCGCGAACCCTGCCGCCTCAACTGGCCTTCATTCCCCAGGTGATGGAGCTGCGCGACGAGGGCGACGGGTACCCCGGCTACGCGTACTCCGAGTGGAGCGAGTTCGACTTCGGCGGGGGCAAGCTGCGGGGCAAGCTGTGGGCGCTGCAGGCGGTGGTGAATGGCAAGCCTGCGAGCAACGACGAGAAGTGGGCGCTGGTGAAGAAGGCCTTCCTGGCCGCGGGG
>CAIWFK010000377.1 GCA_903911905.1 uncultured Myxococcales bacterium | reverse complement strand
GACGCGCTCGACGCGGGGCACGTGGCGCAGCTGATCTACACCTCGGGCACCACCGGCGAGCCCAAGGGCGTGATGCTGACGCACCACAACCTGGTGTGGACCACGGCGAACCTGGCGCGTTGTCACCCCACCTCGCCCGACGACATGCTGCTGTCGTACCTGCCGCTCTCGCACATCGCCGAGCAGGTCTGCACCATCTACGGGCCGGTGCTCCAGGGGCTGCAGGTGTCGTTCGCCGAGAGCTTCGAGCGGCTGCCCGACAACCTGAAGGAAGTGCGGCCCACCTTGTTCTTCGGGGTGCCGCGGGTATGGGAAAAGTTCAAGGTCAAGGCCGAGGCGGCCATCGCCGCGCAGCCCGCGTCTCGCCGCCGCTTGGTGGCCTGGGCGCGGGGCGTGGCCTCGCGCTTCCACGCCACGGTGCAAGCGCACGAGCAGGCCCCGGTGTCGCTGCAGGCCCAGTACGCACTGGCGCAGCGGCTGGTCTTCGAGCCGCTCAAGGCGCGCATCGGGTTCGACCGCACCAGGGTGTTCGCCACCAGCGCCGCGCCCATCGGCCGCGACGTGCTCGAGTTCTTCGCCTCGCTCGACCTGGTGGTGGGCGAGATCTACGGGCAGTCGGAAGTGACGGGGCCGACCTCGGTCAGTACGCACGACGCGGTCAAGCTGGGCTCGCTGGGGCGGCCCATGCCGGGGGTCGAGGTGCGCATCGCCGACGACGGCGAGATTCTGGTGCGGGGCGGCAACGTCTGCGCGGGCTACTTCAAGGACGAGGCGGCCACCGCGGCGCTGCTCGAGGGCGGCTGGCTGCACTCGGGCGACCTGGGCGCGCTCGACGAAGAAGGCTTCCTCACCATCACCGGTCGTAAGAAGGAGCTGATCGTCACCTCGGGCGGCAAGAAGACCGCGCCGGCCTTCATCGAGCAGTTGCTGACCCAGACGGGGCCCTTCGGGCACGCCCTGGTGGTGGGCGACCGGCGCCATCACCTGGTGGCGTTGCTGGCGCTCGACCCGGAGCGCGTGGGGCCGCTGGCCGAGCGGGAAGGGTGGCCGCACGACCCCGCGCAGTTGGCGGTGCACGGGCCGTTTCGGGGGTGGGTGAAGGAGCGCATCGCCGAGCAGGTCAACGCCCGGGTGGCGCGGTTCGAGACCATCAAGGCCTTCGAGGTGCTGCCGCGCGACTTTTCCATCGAAGGTGGCGAGCTGACCCCCACGCTCAAGGTGCGGCGAACGGTCTGCGAGCAGAAGTACGCGGCGATCATCGACGCGCTGTACCGCTGAAGGCGGAAAACGAAACAGCCGCCCGGGTTCCCGAGCGGCTGTCGTGAATCATCAGGCTGATCGACTGCTCAGCCGCGCTTCTCGACCGGCACGTAGTCGCGCTTGCGCTGACCGGTGAAGATCTGGCGGGGGCGGGCGATCTTCTGCTCGCCGTCGGTGATCATCTCTTCCCACTGCGTCACCCAACCCACGGTGCGGGGAATGGCGAAGAGCGAGGTGAAGAAGTCGACGGGGAAGCCCATCGCCTCGTAGATGAGGCCCGAGTAGAAGTCGACGTTCGGGTACAGCTTGCGCGAGACGAAGTACTCGTCCTGCAGGGCGATGCGCTCGAGCTCGACGGCGATCTCGAGCCGCGGGTTCTTGCCGGTGACCTCGAACACCTCGTCGCACGCCTGCTTGATGACCTTCGCGCGGGGGTCGTAGTTCTTGTAGACGCGGTGACCGAAGCCCATCAGCTTCTTGTCGCCGTCCTTTTCCTTCACCTTCTTGATGAACTCGGGAATGTGCTTCACGTCGCCGATCTCGCGCAGCATGCGCAGCACGGCTTCGTTGGCGCCGCCGTGCAGCGGGCCGTAGAGCGCCGCGATGCCGGCCGCGGTGGCCGAGTACGGGTCGACTTCGCTGCTGCCGACCACGCGGGTCGCCGTCGTCGAACAGTTCTGCTCGTGGTCGGCGTGGAGGATGAAGAGGATGTCGAGCGCCTTGACCAGCGCGGGGTGCGCCTTCCACTTGGTGGTGCCGATGGACTTGACCATCGTGAGGAAGTTCTCGGTGTAGCCGAGATCGTTGTTCGGGTAGATGTAGGGCAGGCCCTGGCTGTGGCGGTGCGAGAAGGCCGCGAGCGTGGGCATCTTCGCGATGAGCCGGGTCATCTGCAGGCGGCGCACGTCCTTGTTCTTCACGTTCTTGGCTTCGGGGTAGAAGCTCGAGAGCGCGGCGACCGTCGACCCGAGCATCGACATCGGGTGCGCGTCGTAGCGGAAGCCGTCCATGAACTGCTTGATGTTCTCGTGGACGTAGGTGTGCGTGGTGATCTTCGAGGTGTAGTCCTCGAGCTGCTGCTTGGTGGGCAGCTCACCGTTCATCAGCAGGTAGCTGACCTCGAGGTGGGTCGACTTCTCGGCCAGCTGCTCGATGGGGTAGCCGCGGTACTCGAGAATGCCCTTGTCACCGTCGATGAACGTGATCGCCGACTTGCAGTTGGCGGTGTTCAGGAAGGCGGGGTCGTACGCCATCAGGCCGAAGTCATCGGCGCCGGTCTTGATGGTGCGAAGGTCGATGGCTCGAATGCAGCCGTTCTCGATCTTCAGCTCGTACTTTTTGTCAGTTCGATTGTCGGTAACGGAGAGAGTGTCCTGGGCCATGGACGGGAAATTCCACCATCGCTCCGGCGATTCCAACGAAAAACGGTACAAGGACGGGGTGACCAGCAGGCGTGTCGCATTCATTCTGCTCCTCGGAGCGTTCATCGTTGCTGCGATCGCCCTGAGGCGGTCGGGGGCCGAGGTGTTCGAGCCGGCGGCGCTGGCGGCCAGGTTGGCGGCGGTGCGCGAGTCGGGGTGGTTGGTGCCGACCTACTTCCTGGCCTTCGGGGTGACGACCTTGCTGGCCCCGGCGTTCGCGTTCTTCGTGGTGGCCGGCGTGCTGTGGGGCGCGTGGCCGGGGGTGCTGTTCGGGTGGCTGGCCGCCAACGCGTGGTCGAACCTGCATTTCGTGGTGGGCCGGTGGCTGGGGGGAAACCGGGTCAGGCAGTTCCTCGAGGCGCGGAAGCTCGACTCGATTCGGCTCGAGCTCGAGGGCGGTGGCGCGCTGGCGACGATGATCGTCAGGCAGTTGCCGCTGCCTTTCGTGGCGGTGAACCTGGCGGCTGGAGCCAGCCCCATGAAGTGGACGCGGTGGGCGCTGGGGAACGGCGTCGGGTTGATTCCCGGGGCCACGGTCTACGGGTGGTCGGCGGCGAGCATCGTTCAGGGCGCCGAGGGGGCGCGCACCGAGGCCATCGTGCGCACGCTCTTCGCGGCCGCGGCGGTGATCGGGTTGGGCGTGGTCTCGAGGGTGGTTCAGCGGCGGTTTTCGGGGAAGGGGAACGGGCGATGAGGAAGATTTCGGCGAAGTCGATCGAGAACGCGGCGGTGTTCTATCTGCGGCGGTACTCGGCGAGCGTGAAGCAGCTGCAGCTGGTGCTCAAGCGCAAGTGCCAGCGGGTCAATCGGGAGCGGAAGGAAGAGGTCGATTTCGCTCCGCTCGTCGAGGAGGTGGTGGGGAAGCTCGAGAAGCTGGGGTACTTGAATGATGCGGCGCTGGCGGTGAGCAAGGCGAGCTCGCTTCGCCGCAGCGGCAAGAGCGCCCGCATGATCCGCTCGAAGCTGCAGGTCAAGGGGTTGGGTGCGCAGACGGCTGCCGTGCATGAGCCCAAGGCCGATGAGACGGCGATCTGGGTCTATGCGCGGAAGAAGCGGCTGGGGGTGTTTGCGCCTGCCGGCGTGCGCAAGGAGAAGCGCATGAAGCATCTGGCGTCGCTCGCGCGGGCGGGGTTTTCGTTTTCGCTCGCGAAGCTGGTGGTCGATGCGACCGAGGTGCCGGAGGACTTATGATTCGGGACCTGGTCTGGGTGCTGGTGGTGGTGCCGCTCAAGATCGCGGTGGTGTTGCTCGGCGCGTACGCCGGGGCGCTCGTCTTTCTGGCTGCCGCGACCGTCGTGTCTCCTACGTCGTGCGGAGAGTGGCTTTGGGATCATGGGTTCTCCACGAAGGATTCGGGCGTGTTGCCGTTCATGGCGTTCGCGTGGATCCCGTTTGCGACGGTCGGGGCCTTCGGCAGCCTCAAGGTGTCGACCCTTGCTGCTGAACGCTTCGGTCGCAGAAAGGCCGCCGAGGTGCCGAAAGAGATGTGAGTGCCCGCATCGTCGCGTTCGCCTCGAGCCCGGGCAGAATCAGTCACCGTCCGCTGCCCTGCTTCTCTCTTCATCCTGGGCGGACCGTATCGATCGCCCCCACGCATCCTTCCCCCGCCCGGGGGAAGGGGGGCCGCTCCAAGCCGCGGCGGGCCTGGGGCGACCCTTTCCGGTGTGGGGGCGGATCGACAGGCGCGGCGTGGGCCTCGTACTCGAGGCGACCGTGGTCTCGGTGGGCCTCGAGGGTGGGCGGTGGCGTTCTTCAGGCGTTCGCCATGCTGGCTGCGCCGGTCAGCTCCCAGACTGAGCGCGCTGGTGGCGAGCAGTGATTGCGGCTTCGGGGTGGTGGGTGCTGGGTGAGGGCCGTTCTTCGTTCTGGCAGTCACTTCTGTTGTCCCCACAGCAAAAGTGACTGCCAAAACCTTCGCGAGAGGCGTCGAGGGTCGCCGAAGGGTGCAGTGAAGTGCGGGGACCGTGTGACGAGATCGAGGAGCTGTCCGCGACGCGTAGTGCCTCGCGACCCGGGAAGTCACCGCCCACCTCGAGGCAGTTCGTTTCAGTACTGCACCGTCGCCACTCGCGCGAAGAGCAACAACAGGGTCGACAGAACCAGCAAGCTCGTGCCTGCGGCTGCGGTGACGCCCCACGCTCGCTGCGCGATCGCCAGGCGAAGGCTCAACGTGGCGACGACCAGGCCCCCCACCAGCTCGACGATGAGCGGCGGCCAGAACGTTTCGGTGTGCTGGTCCTGCCAGATGAGCGTCGCTCCCAACGCGACGATCGACAGCCAGGAGGCGATCGCCAGCGCTCGCGACCGGTTCATCCTCACCCGCCCATCAGCGGCGCCAACAAGTAGACCTCGTCACCGTCCACCAGCGGCCGGCCCAGGTTCTCGGCGACCGGGCAGCGCTCGCCGTTGATCATCAGCGTGTGCTTCAGGTGCGGGCTGTCGTCGATGGCCTGCTGCAGGTTCACGCCGTTCTTCTGCGATTCGTCGATGAGCCCGCCCAGCGTCGCGCCCGGTGCGAGCGTGAACGTGTGGTCGACGTCGTACCAGCCCTCGCCGATGCGACCCTTGATCAACACGTGCACCCGCACGCGGTCCTTCTTGAAGCGATCGAACAGGCCCACGTCAGCCCTCGACGTAGCCTTCGAGCAGCGTCTCGAGGCCCAACGCCTGCGCGCGCGCCTTGGCCAGCCGCCCCGTGGTCGGGTTCCACCCCATCGAGACGAAGTAGTCGTCGCGCAGCTTTTCGATCGGCACCGAGATGCCGCGCAGGGGACCGGTCGTCATCAGCCCGTCGCCCTGGCCGAACATGCGCAGCGGCAGTTTGATGTCGCGGGGGGTGATGCCCTCGCGCACGTTGAAGGCCTGCCGCAGGTCCTGAATGCGCTCGCCGCAGGCCAGCAGGTCCTTCTCGGTGAAACCCCAGCCGGTCATGGCGTTCGTCAGCTCGAGCCACGGCAGCCCACCGGTCAGCGAGGTGAACATGCACAGCCCCAGGCCATTCATCACCTGGTGCGAGTTCGAGAAGTGCGCCTGGGCCACGCCCTTGCCGGTGTCGTCGTTCCACTTCACGCTCTGCTCGCTTTTCGGCACTGCTCCCGGCAACGGGAAGCCCGTGCCGAAGGTCTCGTTCCACGCTGCCGAACCCGCGGTGTGCCGACCAGGCGTCGGGTCGGCCACGAAGGTCACGCCCATCAATGAGCTGAAGCGCGGGTCGTGGTACGCCGGCTCGCTGCCGTGCACGTGCACGGTGAAGGCGTCGCTGCCCTTGCCGACGTGCTCGGCGGCCCGCATGCTGCCGTGACGCAGCCACGCGCCGCAGCCTTCCCCGGTGCCGATCTTGATGGTCAGCGCCAGCGCGGCTTCGCCGTTGCCCCAGCGCATGTCGATGCCGTCGAGGTCCTTCGCGCTCAAGATGCCGCGCTCGACCAGCTCGGCCACCCAGGCGATGGTCGCCGACGAGCTGACCGCGTCGAACCCGTAGCGGTTGCACGCGTCATGGCAGGCCGCCACCAGGTCCAGGTCGTCGTTCAAGATGTTCGCGCCAAACCCGATGATCGTCTCGTAGTCGGGCCGCCGCACGTCACTGAGGCCCCGCTTCTTCGAGTGCACGATGCCCTTGCACGGCGCGGGACAGTCGCCGCACGAGAGCTTCCTGGTGATCATCTTGCTCACCTCGGCGCCGTCGAGCTTCATGCCCTTCTTCGCCAGGGGGAAGTCGGTGGTGCCCACCCCGCGCCAGTTCTTGATCGGCGTGTCGCCGTTCTCGATCGAGAGGGCCACCGCGCCGGTGGTGCCGAAGTCGCTCCACAATTGCCGCATCGCTGCGGTGGGCGCCTCGATCTTCAGGCCCAGCCGCCGGAACGCCCGGTACACGAAGCCCAGGAAGCTGCGGGTCTTCGAGAACGCCACCGCCAGGCGCATGAAGAAGCCGATGTCGCTCTTGTACTGTTTGGTCACCGCCTCGCAGAGCTGCTTGAAGCGTTTGGGGTCGGCCAGCGACACCTCGCCGGTGCCGCGCACCGCGATCGCCTTGAGGTTCTTCGAGCCGTAGATGGCGCCGAAGCCCTGGCGGCCGAACGCGTGGTAGCGATCGTTGAGCACCGAGGCGATGCGCGCCTGCGTCTCGCCCGCCGGCCCGATGGCCGAGATGCCGACGTTGTTGGGGCCGCCGAACTGCTCCTTGAGCACGTCGAAGGTGGCGGGCACCTCTTTGCCCCAGAGGTCGCCCGCGGGCCGCACTTCGACCTTGCCGTCGTCGACGACCAGCACGCTGGGCTGCGCGGCGCGCCCCTTGACCACCAGCGCGTCGTAGCCCGCCCGGCGCAGGTGACTGGCCACCGAGCCACCCGAGTTCGAGTCGGCCCAGGTACCGGTCAGCGGGCTCTTGCCGACGATCTGAATGCGCCCGGAAAATGGCGTGCGTGCCCCGGTGAGCAACCCCGCGACGATGGCGAAGCAGGCCTCGGGCGCGAGCGCGTCGACCTTCGGGGGAAAGTGCTTCCACATCAGGTAAGCGCCCAGCCCGTAGCCGGCCAGGAACTGCCTGCTCACCGACTCGTCGAGCTGCTCCACCGTCGAGCTGCCATCGGTGAGATCGACGATGAGAATGCGACCAGTCGTCCCGAAGCGCGCAGAAGCCATGCGCACACTCTACACAACTCGCTGATTCAGCGAACGACGCCCACGTACACGTACGCCAGGCCCGAGAGCAGCGGGTGCTTGGTCGCTTCGGCGAACGAACCGGTGTCCTTCATCATCTGCACGAAGGCGTCTCCCGCGGTGAAGGCGCCGGCGGTGCGAGGCAGGTATTCGTACGCGGCGCGGTTGCCGGTCAGCACCTTGCCGATGATGGGCATGATGAAGCGCGCATAGGGGCGGAAGAGCAGGCCGAACAGGCCGCCCGGCTGCCCGAACTCCAGCACGATCACCCGGCCGCCCCGCTTACACACCCGCGCCAGTTCCTTCAGGCAGGTGGGCGGGTGGTCGACGTTGCGAATGCCGAAGGAAATCGACGCCACGTCGAACCGGCGATCGGCGTAGGGCAGCTTCATCGCGTCGGCGACCTCGAAGGTCACCTCCAGCCCCGCGGCCTTCGCCTTGGCCGGCGCGAACGACAGCATGTTGGCGTTGAAGTCGGTGCCCAGCACCGAGCCGGTCGGGCCGACCGTGCGCTTGAACTGCAGCGCCAGATCGCCCGTACCCGTCGCGCAATCGAGCACCGCGTCACCGGGCTTCGCCCCCGACAGCCGCACCGCCACCTTGCGCCACAGCCGGTGAATGCCGAACGACATCACGTCGTTGGCCGCGTCGTAGCGCGGGGCGATCTGCGAGAACATCGCGTGGACCTGCTCGCTCATCGCGCACCT
>CAIWFK010000376.1 GCA_903911905.1 uncultured Myxococcales bacterium | reverse complement strand
GTCGCCCAGCGTCTCGAGCTCGCCCGCCTTCACCGCCAGCGCGCCTTCGCGAACCAACGCGGCGATGTGGGCGAACACCCGGCGGTAGCGAGCCGGCCACCGGGCCTGGCGCTCCCGCAGCGACCCCACGGTGGCCCTGGTCGAGGCCCGCGGCCCCACCAGCGCCACCAGCACCGTGAGCGGCACCGGCGCCGACACCTCGCGCGCCACGCCCTGGCGGAAGAGCAGCAACGTGTTCCGTGCGCTGGTGGTGTGATCGACGCCAGACGGGGTGCCGTGGAATTCCTTTTCCATCTCGAAGGCCAGCGCCTCGACCTGCTCGGCCTTCGCGGGCCCAGCCGACTTCGCTTCGAGCAGCACCCGCGAAATCGCCACCGACAGCGCTCCCGAGCTGCCCAGGCCCATCGAGACCGGCAGATCGCTCTCGAGGTGCACCGACACCTTCGGGTGCCGGGTCTTCTTCGCGGCGCGCGCGAAGGCCTTCTCGAGCTGGGCCTGGTGGGCCGCAGACAGCCCTTCGGGCAACTCGAGCTGGGTCGCCGACGCGGGCTCGGCCCAGGCCCGCACGCCCCGCGACAGGGGCCCTGCCAGCGCGGGGTGGCCATAGACCACGCCGTGCTCGCCCAGCAGAATGATCTTTCCAGGGCCGAACGCGGTCAACCGCACGGCAGCCTCAGGTTCCGGTGACAGGAGACGGCTCATCGCGCATCATGCTCGCGAGAATCTCTCGCGCCTTCTCGACCTTCACGTGTCCCGCGGTCACCAGGGCGTCGGCCACCTTCTCGACCCACTGCCCGCGCGCCCCGGCCGTCACCGCCACGCAGCGGGCGTGCAGCGCCATGTGCCCCTTCTGAATGCCGACCGACCCCAGCGCGCGTACCGCCGCGAAGTTCTGGGCCAGCCCCACCGCGGCCATCACCATCGACAGCTCGCGAGCGCTGGTCACGCGCAGCATCTTGAGCGCGGCCTGCACCTGCGGGTGAATCTTGATCGGGCCTCCCACGATGCCCAGGGCCAGCGGCAGCTCGATGCGCCCGACCAGGTGCGCCTCTTCCAGCGTCCAGGTCGAGAGCGGCCGGTACTGGCCGTCACGGCACGCGAAGGCGTGCGCGCCCGCTTCGATTGCCCGCCAGTCCTGCCCGGTGGCGATGGCCATCGAATCGATGCCGTTCATGACCCCCTTGTTGTGGGTGGCGGCGCGGTAGGGGTCGGCCTGCGCGAAGCGGCTGGCCTGCACGATGCCTTCGGCGATCGACTCGCCGCTCATGTCGAAGTCGGCCAGCGCCGTGACCGGAATGCGGCAGGTGGCCCGCGCGAGGCGGCGGTCGGCGAGGTTCGACAGAATGCGCAGGAAGACCTTGCCGCCGGTGAGCGACTCGACCAACGGAGCGATGCCCTCGCACATGGTGTTGATGAGGTTGGCGCCCATCGCTTCCTGCGTGTCGATGAGCAGGTGCACCACCAGCAACGGCTCGCCGCGAGCGCCCTCGGGGGCGGGGAGCACGCGCACCTCGATGTCGCGCGCGCCACCACCGCGGGCCACCATCGACGGGTGGAAGCTGTTGGCCACCGCGAGCAACTGCTCCTTGTGGCTGACCAGCGCCTTGGTGGCGACGGTGGGGTCTCCGAAGTTGGTGACCTGCACCTGGCCGATCATGATCGGGTCGTCGGCCTCGGCGACGAAGCCGCCGCTCTCGCGCACGATCTTCGCGGCGAAGGTGACCGCGGCGATCACCGAGGGCTCCTCGACCGCCATCGGCACCAGGTAGTCGCGGCCGTTGACCTGCATGTTGAGGCCCAGGCCCAGGGACAACGAGAACACGCCGACGGCGTTCTCGATCATCTGGTTGGCGAACTCGACGGTGAGACCCTGGTCGCCGCGCAGATCGTCCATCTCGGCGGCACTCAGGTGCGTGACCCGCGCGATCGCACCGAGGCGGTCGGCGAGGGGCTTCTTGTGGAACCCAGCCAGGCGAGACGTGAACACTTCACCCATGGTTTTTCTCCAACGAATCAGCGCTCCCCGTTAACGCCACCAACCAGTCCTTCAATTCACCGGTGATGACCTTCGGTCGCTTTCGCAGGTCGAGCGGCGTGCGGCTGCCCGTGAGCAGCAGCGCATTGGTCAAGGTGGTGAGCACCAGCTCGAGCGCGCGCTTCGCCGCCGGCACGCCGCCCTGCTGGTGCGCGCGGAAGAGGGGCAGCGCAAAACCGCCCAGGTCGGCGCCCAGGGCCAGGGCCTTGGCCACGTCGAGCCCGGTGCGCACGCCGCCGGCGGCGATCAACGTCACCTCGGGCCCCACCGCGCGTCGCACCGAAGCGATGGCCGCCGCGGTGGGAATGCCCCAGCTCGAGAACTGCGCGCCGACTTCGCGCGCCACCCCCAGGCTGCGAAGCTCTTCGACCCGCACCCACGACGTGCCACCCAGCCCCGACACGTCGAGGTGGCGCACGCCGCAGTCCACGAGCCGGCGAGCGACGTCGGGAGAGATTCCGCAGCCGGTTTCCTTCACCAGCAGTCGGTCACCGTAGGCTTTCACCAGGGCGCTCACCGTCTCGTAGCCGCGGCGGAAGTCGCGATCGCCCTCGGGCTGCGCCAGCTCCTGCCCCGGGTTGAGGTGCAACGCCAGGGCGTCGGCGCCGATGGCGTCGGTCAGTCGGCGAATGGCGTCGAGCGACATGTTCGCCGCCTGCACCAGGCCCAGGTTGCCGATGATCACGGTGGTGGGCGCCACGTGCCGCACCGAGAAGGTCTTCGCCAGCTCGGGCCGCTCGGCCATCGCTCGCTGGCTGCCCAGCCCGAAGGCGATGCCCGCTTCTTCCGCCACCCGTGCCAGGTCTTCGTTCACCTTGCCCGCGCGCTCGGTGCCGCCGGTCATGCCGGTCACCAGCAACGGCGCCTTCAGGCGCTTGCCGAAAAGTGAAGTTGACAGATCGATCTGTCCAGCCTCGAGGTCAGGCATCGCGCAATGCACCAGGCGCACGCCCTCGAAGAGCGTCGAATTCTCGACCGGAGCTACCTGCTCGGTAGCGCACAGATCGAGGTGTTCGTCCTTTCGTTTCGCGGTGGTGTCGTCCGGCATGAGCGTGTTTGGGCCTAACAGACCTCGAAGACCAAATTCCAGCAGTTAAGATCCTGAATTCACTTACGATTGTCACAACGAGAGGTTTCACCACCCGCAAACGGTCGAAATCTGGCGGCCGTTCGGCCTAAGGAGCCGGCCCATGGCCTCCGCTCCGGTCTGTGTGTTTTTCCATCGCGGTGAGTACGACGCCGTCCACCAGGGGCTGGCCATCGCCGCGGCGTCGGTGTCGATGGGTCGACCGGTCGAGCTCTATTTCTTCTGGTGGGCGCTCGAGCGGCTGGTGCGCGGCAACCTCGACGAGCCCGACCTCGCGCGAGACGACGTGTCAGCCACCATGGAGCTTCGCGGGGTCCCCACCCTGCGCCAACTGCTCGACGTGGTGCGCGACTCGGGGCTGGCCACCACCTTCGCCTGCACCGGGTCGATGGCGGCCATCGGGCTGACCCCGCCCGAGGTCGAGCCGAAGGTCGACACCCTCATCGGGTGGACGGCCATTCTCGCGCGCACGGCCGGGGTGGTGGACCGCTTTCAGCTCTAGCGCTGTCGGCGGCGGCAGGCGCGCATCGAGGCGCGACAGGAGGGGCTGCCACTACACCTTCTGCGGAACGAGCCCGACCCGACGCGCCAGCTCACTGGTGAAGACGTTTTCCGGGTCGAGCCTGGCCTTGAGCGCCAGGAACTCTGGCAGCCGCGGGTACATCGCGCGCAGCGTCGCCGGTTTCACGAACGCATCCTTGCCCAGGTAGATGCGCCCACCCGCTTCGATCACCATCGCGTCGAGCCGCTCGAGCAGCGCCGCCGTCCCGTCGCGAATGGGGAAGTCGATGGCGAACGTGTACCCCTCGAAGGGAAACGACAGCGGGCTGGGGCTGGCCTTGCCCATGCGCTTGAGCACGTTGAGGAACGGAGGCTGCCCCGAGGTGGCGATCGCGCCCAGCAGCCCCCGCAGCACCCGCTCGCCGTCGGTCATCGGCACCACGAACTGATACTGGGTGAAGCCACGTCGGCCGTAGCCGCGGTTCCAGTTGGTGGCCAGGTCCAACGGGTAGAAGAACTTCTCGTAGTGCGCCAACGGCGCCGCGCGCGAGAGCAGCAGCTTGATGCCGGTATTCGCCAGCCAGGCGGTGAAGCCGTTGGCCACGAAGTCGGGCAGCTCGAAGGGCACGTTGAGCTTCGGCGGCCCGCTGATCTTCAGCGGCTCGCGCCCGTCGAGATCGCCCTTCGCCGCGTGATCGCCCACCGTCAACACGCCTCGGCCCAGCCTCGCTCCGGTGGCCAGCGGGTCGACCCACGCCACCGAATAGGCGTACTTCGAATCGGTGTCGGCCATGGCCGCCAGCATCTCGGACAGGTCGCGGGTGACGATGGCCTTCTGGCGGAACCAGGTGGTCTCGATGCGGCGGAGCTGGAGGGTGGCCGACAGCACCACCCCCAACAGGCCCAGGCCGCCGAACGAGCCGTAGAAGAGCTCGACGTTCTCGTCACGCGAGGCGGTCACCACCTGCCCAGAGGCGAGCAGTACCTGCATCGAGACCACGCTGGTCACGAAGCTGCCCTGCACGTGGTGCGCCTTGCCGTGCACGTCGTTGCCGATGCACCCGCCCACGGTCACGTACTTGGTGCCTGGCGTGATGGCGGGAAACCAGCCACGCGGTGCGAAGTCGGCCACGATCTGCCCCAGACTGACGCCCGCCTCGCAGGTCAGCAGGCCCTTGGCCTCGTCGAAGGCCAGGTAGCGGTCGAACCGCGCCAGCCCCAACACCAGCCCGCCGCCATTCATCGCCGCGTCGCCGTAGCTGCGGCCCAGGCCGCGCAGCGCCGTTCCCGAGCGCTCGACCGCGCGCGCCACCTCGCCCCAGCCTTCGGGCGTCACGTAGCGGCACTCCGAGCGCGTGCTGGCGCCAAACCCCGCGAGCGTGGTCACACGTACTTCTCTTCGAACAGCTTGCGCACCGACTGGTTGCGCCGAAGCAGATCGAGCGTGAGGGTGGCGTGGTTGGGCACGTAGCCGTTGCCGACGATCATCTGCACGTCCTTGCCGACGCCCTCGGCGCCCAGCGCCGCGGTGGTGAAGCTGGTGGCCATCGAGAAGAAGATCACGGTGCCGCCGTCGCGCACGCTCAAGATCGAGCCCATCTCGGTGTTCGCCACCGAGGCGCAGTTGACGACCAGGTCGGCCAGTTTGCCGCCGGTGGCCTGCGAGACCGCGTTCATCACCTCGACGCCCTTCGTCGCGTCGACCGCGACCACGTGATCAGCCAGGCCGTGCGACTTCAGCGTCTCGAGCGCCCGGGCCGAGATGTCGAGGGCGATGAGCGAGCCCTGCCCCTTCATCAGCTCACGCGCCAGGGCCAGACACAGGGTGCCGCTCTTGCCCGCGCCCAGCATCACCACGTTCATGCCCGGCTTCACGTAGCGCGCGACCAGGGCCGGAGCGCCCGCCACGTCGAGCGCCGCCAGGCTCAGGGTGTCGGGCAGATCGTCGGGCAGCTTCGCGTAGATGCCCGAAGCGAAGAGAATCGCGTGGCCGCGAATGTCGACCCGGTCGATCTCGGGCTTGAGGCCGCGCACCTCGTCGATGACCAGCGGCGTCAGGGTCAGGCTGACCAGGGTCGCCAGACGATCGCCGACCTTCAACGTCTGCGCCGCGGGGTGGTTGGGCGAAATGGCCTTCACCCGCCCGATGAGCATGCCGCCCGAGCCGGTGACGGGGTTCTGCATCTTGCCCCGCTCGAGTACGATCGCTCGAATCTGCTCGATGATCTTCGCGCTCTCGCCACCTGCCGCGTCCTTGAGCTGCTTGAACGAGGCCGCGTCGATGTTCAGGCTCTCGACGTCGACCAGCAGTTCACCGTCACGAAGGGGCAGCGAAGGGTCGAGCTTCTTCGCTCGCTGCGGGAGCACGCCCTGCTCACCCACCACCCGGCCAAGGCCATACACGTCGATCGCCATGGGTCCGCTCTAGACCAAGCAGCGCCAAACGAAAACGGCCCTGCGTCGCCGCAGAGCCGTTCAGAGGACGTCAAGACTTGAGCCGAATCAGAACGTGTACTGGACCCGCGGGTAGATCGCGATCGCCAGAATGTTCGCCCCCACCACATACCGGACGCCGGCATCGAGACCGATCGAGAAGTGGTCCATGTTGGTCGCGTACTCGAGGCTGGCGTTGAGGCCGATGTCCAGGCCGCCCGTCACGTTGGTCACCGGCGACGGGTCGAGCAACGTGTAGCCCACCAGCAGCTTCGGCCCGAGGTACAGCCGCTCGACCAACTGAAAGAGGTAGCCACCGCTCACGTTGAGCAGCGTCATGGTGAAGTTGTCGGACACCGGGCTGACAGTGGTGCCGCACGTGCCGTTGGCCTGACGGCCGGCGGGGTCGAAGCAGTCCTGCGCGCTGGCGCCGATGCCCACGTGGAAGCCGAACGGCACCAGCCCCTTCCCGCCGTTGACGGTCAGCTGGTAGCCCACGCCCAGTTGCAGGTAGCCCTGGAGGTTCGAATAGCCGTCAGCACCGCCGACGGTGAAGAAAGCGCCGATGTCGGTTTCCGTGAAGAAGCCGCGGCGGACCTCGAGGGGCACGCCTTCCGACGGCGTCGCCGCGAAGGCACCACTCGAAATCAGCGCCGACGCCAGGACCAGGGTTGCAAGCTTCCGCACGAATCCTCCCGAGGGACAAAAGGCGGCGCACCATACCTGCGCACGCCCTGAACGCAACGACGAAACGAAAGCGCCCGTGAAAAGCGAAACGGCGTGGGAGCCACTGGGGGCCACCCACGCCGCATCACTTCACCAGCAGGCGTGCTGGTTACTCTTCGCCACCCTCACCCGCGGCCTTGAAGATCCACGGGAAGGTGACGTTCACCACGCCGCCGCCCGACGGCTCGGGGAACTTCCAGCGGCGAATACGCTGCACGATGCACGACTCGACGTTCGCGTTGCCGATCGACGACTCGCTCACGTTCGCTTCCGACACGCTGCCCGCAGGGTCGATGGTCCACGCCACCGCGACCTTGCCGCCCAGCGTGGGGGTCTTCTGCAGTTCGGCCTCGTAGCAGAACTTGATCTCGTTCTGGTGACGCTTGATCACCTTCATGATCACGTCCTTGTCGAGGCCGCCGACCACCGTGGTCTTGCCAGGAATGACGCGGGTCGAGTCCTTGCCGCGACCGCCCAGGTCGATCGACCCGTAGCCACCAGCACCACGACCGCCGCCCTTGGTGCCGAGGCCACCGAGCCCCAGGCCGTTGCCGCCACCGCCTGAACCCGAGCCACGCGAGCCGAGACCGCCCACGCCCGCGGCGTCACCCACGCCAGCGCCGCCCTGCAGACCGCCGAGCGCGTTGTTGATGCCGGTGCCCAGGCCGCCGGGGCCGAAGACGCTCGACGACGCGCCGCCGCCGAACATGCCCGCCATCAGCATGCTGACCTTCTTGCGGTCCTCTTCGCGCTTGTTCGCGTCGACCACCGGAGCGCCCTTCTTCGAGGGGTCCGCGTCCTGCTTCTTGGCGTCCTGCTTGCCGAACTTGCCTTCCTTGTCCTTGGCCTTTTCGCCCTCGGCCACGCCCGACAGGTTCAGCTTCTTGATTTCCTGCTTCTTCTCGGGCTTCACGACCATCTTCACGTACTTGGCCGGGTTGGCGAAGATGTCGTCGCCTTCACCGCCCGAACCCAGCGGCGTGATGATCATCGCGGCCACCAGGGCGAAGAACGCCATCACGCAGATCGAGACGATCTTGAAGAACGTGAAGTCGTGCTCCTGCATGGTGTTCATCGCGATGGCGGCGCTGGGCCGCACGTAGCGAATGATGAAGGCCACGCTGTCCAGCGAGACCTGCGCGCGATCGTGCAGCTCGAGTTCGACCGCGTCGGCCCGCAGACCACCCTCGGCCGCCTTGAGCTTGCCCTCGGTCTTCAACTGCTCGCGCGTCTTGTGGCTCTGGCCACCCTTGGTGGTCACCACCAGCCCCGAGTCGGGAGGCGCGTTGACCACGATCGACGAGCCGCGCGCCTGGGCGAGCGTGAACAACGGCATGCCGTTGGCGACGACGTTGAAGTGCGCGCCCTTCTCTTCGCCGATGGTCACCGGCACGCCAGCCGCGAAGTGCTGCACGTTGATCAGGGTGTCTCCCCACAGCAGCGCGACCTGCAACACCTTCTCGCTCTCGGTGGGAATGGCTTCGGCCGGCAGCGGCTCGTTGAAGAGCAGCGCGGCGTTCTTGCCCGTACCCGCCAGCGCCTTCGGCGCGGTCGGCACCTGCTTGGGCTTCTTGTCCTTCTTGTCCTTCTTCTCGGGCTTCTCGGCCCTGGTCGCCTCGACCGGTTTGGCCTCGACCTTCGGCTCTTCCTTCGTCTCGATGAGGTCGGTCTTCGACTCTTCTTCGTCGGCGCCGAAGACGACCTTCAGCTTCGACCCGCCGATGGTGATGGTGTCACCCGAGGCGACCACGGTCGGGCTCTTCACCGACTGGTCCTTCACGCTGGTGCCCGATTCAGAACCCAGGTCGATCACCGTGACGCTGCCGTTGGCCTCGACCTTCAGCATGCAATGCAGGTTCGACACGCGCGGGTCGGTCACCTTCACCGCAGCCCCAGCGCCCGACCCGACGATGATGCTCTCGAGCTCCGAGGTCGACTCGGTGGTGGCTCCGTCAGGGCCGGTGATCTGCAGGGTGATGGGGGTCTTCTTCGCCATGTGAACCTCGAAAGGACGACGTGCGGCGTTCAGCAGAAAACGACTGCCAGGATCAGAGGTTGTCGACCGACTTCTGCAGCTCGGGGTTGAAGTTGTCGCGCAGCTTGATCAGGGTCTTGAAGGTCGTCTTCTTCTTCGACACCGAGTAGCTGCCTTCGGGCTTGGTGAGCTCGCCTTCGACGGCGACGTCGGTGAAGTCGATGACCGTCTTCTTGCGGAAGACGGTCTTGTCAGCCTCGCGAACGACCTTGTCTTCGGCGCGCACCGAGACCGACACCAGGCACATCGCGAACGCCAAAACCATGAGCTGCTTCGTCATGTTCTCTCCGATGAATTCCACAGACACCGACATCCCACAGGGGGTTCCGCCAAAATCGGCCGAACACTAGGCAATTCCACGGGTCGTTGTCACTCCCACCCGTGTCGTTTTGCTGACTTGAGGTTACTTGGCCGGCGCGGGTGCGGGAGCCGCCCCTTCAGCGGGCGCAGGGGCCGGAGCCGGAGTCTCGGCAGGCTTGTCCTGGGTGGGCTGGGCGGCCTCCTGCTTGGCGGCCTCCTGCTCGACCTTGTCGAGCAGCGACGCGCCACCGGCCGCGGCCTTGGGCTTTTCCTTCTCTTCCGGCTTGGGCTGCGCCTGCCCCGACTTCTGCATGGCGACGATGCCCTTGACCTTGTTGTCGATGACCTGCTGGTCCTGCGCGGTGGTCGACGAGAGCGCCTTGCACTTGTCGAAGAACGAGAGCGCCTTGTCCCACCCCGCCTTGTCGGCCGAATAGGCCCAGGCCGCGCCGCAGATGGCGTCGCTCTGGTCGTTCTTGATCGACAGCACCTTCTCGAACACCTCGCCGGCCTTCACGCCCTTCTTGGGGTCGCGGCCCTTCTGCCCGTCGAGCGCCCACGCGTAGGCGAGGAACGCCTCGTAGCTGTTGGGGTCGAGCTCGGTGGCCCGCGAGAGCACCTTCTCGGCGCCGTCGTAGTCGCGGTAGCTCAGCGCCATCGCGCCGATGTTGAAGAGGCTGGGGGCAAAGTCCTTGTTGAGCGACACGGCCTTCTGGAACTGGCTGAGCGCCAGGCGGCGGTCGTCGAGCTTCAGGTAGATGAGGCCCAGGTTGTTGTACACGCCCGGGTCCTTGTCATCGAGCTTGCGCGCGTTGGCGCTGATGAACTCGGCCAGGCGGAAGTTGCCCTGATCGAAATAGATGAGCGCCAGGTTCTTGTACGCGTCGGGGTTGTCCTTGGTGCGCGAGAGCACCTTGCGCGCGGTCGCTTCGGCGCGGTCGTACTTCCGGGCCAACCGGTAGG
>CAIWFK010000375.1 GCA_903911905.1 uncultured Myxococcales bacterium | reverse complement strand
GACCTGCCCATCACCGTCACCCCCGACGATGGCGCGGGCGGCGTCTTCTCGCCGGCCTCGGTGCAGGTCGACTCCGCCAGTCAGCGCAGCACCTTCCTCTACACGCCACACGGTGCAGGCACTCACCAGATCGTCCTGCACAACACTGGCGGGCTCCAGAACCCGGCTGGTCTTGCGTACCTCGCGACGGCGAACCCCGCGACGGCGCTGCTGCTCGCCGGCCCTTCGCGCGGTCCGGTGCAGGACGCGTCAGCCTCGTTCGCGGTCACCTCGCGGGGCGTGCTCCAGGCGCCCGTCGTGGTGACGCCCTCGTCGAGCGATGGCACCTTCTCTCCGGCCACCGTGACGCTCCAGCCGCCGGGCGACGTGGCCGTGGGCTTCCGCTTCACGCCCGCGACCTCCACGACGTGGGTTCGTTTTTCCCCTCGGTTGCCGTACACTTCCCTTCACGTGACGGACGACGGAGAGCGGCACAAGAAAACGCTGATGGGGGCGGGGCTTTCACTGGGCGACGTGGACAGCGTCGACGGTGAGGAACCCACGTTCCTTCCGTCCACCAAGCTGCGCGATCCGGTCATCGGCTCCGAGGTCAGCGGCTACGTCGTCAAAGGTCAGCTCGGCTCGGGGGGCATGGGTATCGTCTACGAAGGCGAACAGCCCACCATCGGCAAGCGCGTGGCGATCAAGGTGCTGCGCCCCGAGGTGGCCGACAACCCCGACGTGGTGCAGCGGCTGGTCGCCGAGGCCCGCGCGGTCAACCAGGTCGGGCATCGCGGCATCATCGACGTGTTCGGCTTCGGGCAGCTTCCCGACGGGCGGCAGTGCATCGTCATGGAGTTCCTGGACGGTGAGTCGCTCGAGGCGGTGCTCAAGCTCTACCAACACGACCAGCGGCTGATGCCGTTGCGCGACGTGCTGGTGATCATCGAAGAGATCCTCTCGGCGCTCGCCGCCGCGCACCAGGCCGGCGTGGTGCACCGCGACCTCAAGCCGTCGAACATCTTCCTGTGCAAGCAGCGCGACGGCACCCAGTTCGTCAAGCTGCTCGACTTCGGCATCGCCAAGCTGGGCGTTCTCGGCAAGCCCACGCCCCAGACCCGCGGGCTGATGATGGGCACGCCCTCGTACATGGCGCCGGAACAGGCCCGCTCGGGGGCCGTCTCGCCCTCGATGGACCTGTACGCGCTCGGCGTCATCCTCTTCGAGATGACCACCGGCCGACTGCCCTTCAACGGCGACTCGGTGGTGCAGATGCTGCTCGCGCACCAGAACGAGCCGCCTCCGCTGCCCTCGAACATCGTCAGCACCATTCCGGCCAAGATCGACACCATCGTCCTCAAGCTGCTCGAGAAGGACCCCGCCGATCGCTACCGGTCGGCCGACGAGCTGCGAGGCGAGATTTCGAAGCTGCGGCGTGACTTCGCCGACCCCACCGCCAAGCCGACCGAGGTGGTCGTCACCACCGCGATGCGCAGCGAAGCGACGTTGCCCATCGTCCCGGCCGGCAAGCCTTCGGTGGCGAGCGCTCCTGGGGACGACGACCAGACGCTGCGGCCCGTGGCGAAGAAGGCCGCGCCGCCTGCCAGCAAGCCCGCCACGGCCAAGGCGGCTCCCAGCAAGCCCGCGGTGACCGAGCCCGAGCCTCAGGCCACGCCTCCGCGTCGACCGCAGCCCGTGGCGCGAACGCCGCAACCCGTGGAGGACGAGCCGACCGCCTCCGAGGAACTCGACGACGACCTCGCTCCGCCTGCGAACCGCACGCCGCTCATCGCGGGCGTGGTGGTGCTCGGGTTGGCCCTCGCCGCGGGCGTGGCGTGGAAGCTGACGAGCGCCCCAGCCGAGGTCGCTCCCTCGCCGCGCCCCGCACCGGTCACGCCCGTCGAAGTCGCCGCCCCGTTGAAGGTCGAGCCGACGCCCGAGCCCATGAAGGCCGAGCCGCCGAAGGTCGAGCCGACGCCTGAGCCCGTGAAGGCCGAGTCGCCGAAGGTCGAGCCGACGCCCGAGCCCGTGAAGGCCGAGCCGGTGAAGCAGGCCCAGCCGCTCAAGCCCGTCGCGCCGGTGAAGCCGAAGGGGAGCGGCCTCGAGGCGCGAATCGGCAAGCTCGAGGCCTCGCTCAAGCGCGCCCAGAGCGCGGGCGACAACGTCGATACCGAGCTCAAGCAGCTCGACAAGATTCGCCAGAAGCTGGTCGGGGCCACCGAGGACGAGCGCAGCCAGCTCGAATCGGCGCTGCAACGCCTCGAGTCCAGCCTCACCAGGTAGTCGTCGTCGTCTTTCTTGCCGGGGGAACAACCGAATGGTCGGAAGCCTGATTCTGTCACTTGCGCTCGCAGCCGGGGGCGACTCGTGGGTGGTGCTCTCGAAGCGTTCCGGGGGTGCCCGCCGCCAAGGCCATGGAGGTCGCCAACGGCGTGCTCGCGCAGTTGCACACCGAAGGCCTGCCGATGGTCGCCACGGTGGAAGACGCCTCGAAGTGCAACGGCAAGAAGGTGTGCCTGGTCGACCTGGGCCGCCGCAAGCAGGTCACCTCGATGGTGCTGGTGGAAGTGGCCGCGGTGCTCGGTGACGGCGTGGGCCGGGTCGAAGCCATCAGCATCGAGGAAGACGGCCGCTCGCTCGGCGTCGTCAACCACGATGGTCCGGTGCCGGGCATGGCCGCAGCGCTCGCGCCGAAGCTCGCCGCGACGTTGCTGGTGCCCCTGCGCACCTTGCATGGAATCAAGGCGCCCGAGCCGGTGGTCGAGAAGCCGGTGGTGGTCGAACCGCCTCCTCCGCCTCCGCCGCTCATCACGCCGCCCGCGCCGACGGCTGAAGTCGTCAAGCCGGTGGCCGCGCCCGTGGAAAATTCGTCGTCGCTCTCGGCTGGGAAGATCGCCGGCCTGGTGGTCGGAGGCGCTGGCGTCGCCACCCTCATCGGCGCGGGCATCGAGGGCGTGGTCTCGCTCACCGCGGCCGGCAAGCGCAGCTCGCTCTGCCCCGCAGCCATGCCCTGCACCAACCCCGACGCGTACACCGCCTACACCGCGTCGGCCCAGGCCCAGTCGGTGGGCGTGATTCTGGCCATCGCCGGTGGCGTGGCGACCGCCGCGGGGGTCGTCATCTTTCTCGTCAGTCCTTCCTCGTCGTCGGCGGCCCCCGAGCCGGTGCAGGCGTTCTCGCTGCTGCCGGTCGTCACCCCCAACGGCGCGGCGCTCTCGTTGTCCGGTCGCTTCTGACCGAACCCTTTCTTCACCTTCTCGACGGAGAACCAACCGAATGAACCGAGCAACGCTGTCGTCTCTGGTGTGTCTGACCCTGGCCCTGGGCCTGGTCTCGTGCAGTGGCTCACCCCCCGTGCCCTGCACGAGCTGTAGCGGGCAGTGCGTCGACCTGCAGACCGACTCCGCCAACTGCGGTACCTGCGGAACCGCGTGCGCGGCCGGCTCGCGTTGTGTCGCTGGCGCCTGCGCGCTGACCTGCTCCAGCGGCCAGACCGCGTGCGGCTCCAGCGGCTGCTTCGACCTGAAGCACGACCCGAAGAACTGCGGCGGCTGCGGCATGGCGTGCGCCAGCGGCGAGCTGTGCAACGAGGGCACCTGTCAGCAGTGCCCCGCCGGTCTCGACGCCTGCAACGGAACCTGCACCAACGAGCAGACCGATTCGGCGAACTGCGGCGCGTGTGGCACGGTCTGCGCCATGGGCACCCGCTGCGCGGCTGGCGCCTGCGTGCCCAGTTGCGGCGCGGGCGGCCTCACCTGTGCCGGCGCCGACGGCGGCAACGCCTGCGTCGACGCGCAGAACGACTCGCGCAACTGTGGCACCTGCGGCCACGCCTGCGCCGCCACCGAGCGCTGCGTGTCGGGCGCGTGCGCCACCACCTGCGGCGGCTCGGGCATCGCCTGCACCGTCGGCAACGGCAGCGTGTGCGTCGACCCCCACACCGACCCCGCGAACTGCGGAGCCTGCGGCCTGACCTGCTCGCCCCAGAACGTCACCGCGCCCCTGTGCTCGGCGGGAGCGTGCTCGTACGGGTCGTGCCTGCCCGGCTTCACCGACTGCGACGGCGACCCCAAGAACGGCTGCGAGACGCCGACCAGCCAGTGCGTGACCCTGGTCTCGGTGGGGCTCGACGGCGGCGCGGCCAATGGGCGCTCGTTCGGCGGCTGGGCCGACCGCAGCGGCACGAAGGTGGTCTTCTTCTCGGAAGCCAGCAACCTCGTGCCCAACGACACCAACGGCGCGGTCGACGTGTTCCTGCGCGACCTGAACGCCCGCACCACCGTGCGTCTGAGCACGTTGCCCGACGGCGGTGAGGTGCCGCTGACCAGCGCCGGCTACGTCAGCGCGGCCATCTCGGGCGACGGCAAGGTCGTCGCGGTCTCGACCATCGCCTCGCTCATCACCCCCGACACCAACGGGGCGGGCTACGACGTGATCGTCTTCGAGGCCGACGGCGGCCGCAGCTACGGCATGCGCGCGAACGGCACCGGTGCGCAGCCCGCAGGCAACACCGAGACCTTCGCCGACCTCTTCCTGTCGGACGACGGGCGCATCGTCACGTACATGACCCGCGCCAACAACCTGTTCCTGGCCACCAACGGTGCGCCTCCGGGCGAATCGAACGTGTACCAGTTCGATCAGGTCACGCAGGCCACCACCGCGGTCAGCCTGACGTCGACCGGCGCCTACGCCACCAGTGGCTTCCTCGGGTTCAACGCCTTCCCCACGTTCGCCTCGTCGAACGGCCGCTACGTGACGTTCCAGACCTTCGGCACCGGCATGGTTTCCCTGCCCGACAACGGCTGCTCGCATGCCTACCTGAGCGATCGCGTCGACGCCAACACGCGCCTGCTGACCCGCCTGAGCGTCACCAACGCCGGGGCCTCGATGACCTGTGCCTTCCAGAGCAACGCCGCCGCCGGGACCGTGAGCAACGATGGCACGCTGGCCTTCCTCGCTTCGACGACCGACCCGGCGACCGGGACCTTCGGCGCGGTGTCCAACCTCTACGTCCGCGAGACGCGCACGGCCCGCTCGGCGCTCCTCTCGGTGGGCGTCGACGGCGGCGCCAACGCGTCGGTCAGCGTGCCGAGCATCGACGACAATGGCACGCAGGTGGCGTTCGTCTCGGCGGCCTCGAACCTGGTGGCTGGCGACGTGGCGAACACCTCGGACTGCTTCTGGGTCGACCGCACCCGCAACGGCACCATCTCGCGGCTCAACGCGCCGGTCGTCGCCGCGTCGAGCGATGGTGGCACCGGTTGCCTCGCCGCGCACGTCACCCCCAGCGGCAACCACGTCGTCCTCCAGACCCGCGACGCGCTGCTGCCCATCGACCAGAACGACGCCGAAGACGTGTACGTGCATCGGCTGCGCTGAACCGCGCTCATGACGGCTCCGGCGCTCGAACGCGGGTACAGGCTCGGCAAGTACGAGGTCGTCGGTCGGCGGCATGGCCGAGCTGTACCTGGCGTTCCTGGCGGGGCAGGGCGGGTTCAAGAAGTTCGTCGCGCTCAAGCGCGTGCTGCCGTCGGTCGCGCAGCAGCCGAACTTCGTCAAGATGTTCCTCGACCCCTCGGAAGAGACACTCGCACCAGCACCGCCGCGACCCAGCTCATCGACGCCGCGGTCGCCGGGGCCACCGTGAAGGACCTCGAGGTGCTGCCTGACGCACCGGTGAGGGCCCGAGCGCCGTCACGACCCTCGGCCCCGCCGGTGAGCTCGGTCGCGGCCCCCACCCGTCGGTTGACCGGTGGCGGCGACGAGCCGGTCGCGACGAAGCCGAAGCCGACGTCCCAGGGGCAGTTGCTGCAGCCCGTGGGCGGCTCGGCGGTTCCCCGAAGCGTCTGGCTGCTGGTGGGCGTGGGCCTGTGCGCGTTGCTGGCGCTGGGTGGTTTCGCGTTGGCTCGTTGACCCTCACCTCGACGCGGCTACCGCGGCTTGCGCGTGGGCTTGGGTCGGGGCGGAGCGGCGGGGTTCCTGGCGAGGTGGGGAAAGACGGGGCGCTCGTATTTCAGCGTCTCGTCCGCCTCGGTCTGGCTGGCGGCGGGAGGGTGGTGCGCCACCTGCAGCGCGTGCACGAACGCCACCGCCGACGGGTAGCGGGCCTTCGGGTTCTTCTCGAGCGCGCGCGCGAGCACCCCAGCCACCGGCTCGCTCACCCGGGGGTTGGCCAGGTGGGCCGGGCGCGGCACTTCGCTCAGTTGCCGGGTCAGCATGCTGGCGCGCACGTCGTTCGCGAACGGGTGCGCCCCGGTCAGCAGCGTGAAGGCCAACAACCCCATCGCGTACACGTCTGACGCGGGGGTGGCCTGGCCGGTGGCGATGGCTTCGGGCGCCAGGTACAGCGGCGTGCCGACCAGCCGGCCGGGCAGGGTCAGCCGGGTCACGTCGGTCTGCGCGCTGATGCCGAAGTCGATGAGCGTCAGCCGCCCCCGCTCGTCGATGATCACGTTGTCGGGCTTGAGGTCGCGGTGCACCACGCCCTGGGCGTGCAGAAAGTCGAGTACGTCGGCCAGTTGGCTCAGCAGCCCGAAGGCCAGGGTGGCGTCGGTCGGCGTCTGGTCGTCGATGCGCTCGCGCAGGGTCTGGCCTTCGACCACGCTCATCACGAAGTACGGCATGCCGTGGTGCCAGCCGAAGGCGTGGAAGCCGGGCAGGGCGGCGTGCTTCAGCTTCGAGCAGAGGGCGGCTTCCCGCTCGAAGCGCTTGAGCGCGTCGGGAGTGTCGACCAATTGCATGGCGAGGGTCTTGATGGCCACCGCCAGCCCGGTCTGCAGGTCGACGCCGCGGAACACGGTGCCCATGCCACCGCGACCCAGCAGGCCGTCGACCCGCCAGCGACCGCCGTACACGACGCGCACCACTTGCGTCGGCGGCGCAGAATCGTCGGGGTCGTCGAAGGGGGCGGACACGGGGCGTGAGGAGACTTTCGCCCCCCGCGTCGGTCGGACGCAACTCTTCGTGCACCTTCGCGGTCGCCACGGGCGCGCCGCGGTGAAGTCGCCAGATCACCGGAAGCGATGCTGCCATCACCGCCATCGGAAACCAGGTGTTCACTGGCGCTGCTGGCACCGTCGTCGCGCTCGACGCGGAGTCAGGGAACGAGGTGCTGCGCTTCCACCCCTGAGGAGCCCTACCGCTTCTGCTTCTGGGCCATCTCGGCGCGGATCCTGGCGTAGTTCGCTTCAGTCAGTCGCTTCGAGATGCGCTGTACCGTCTCTTCTTCTCCGACCGTCTCGGCGACGGTGACGCTGACCACGGTGAAGCCGTACGGCTCGAGCACCTCGCGAGCGCTGGCCAGGGCCGCGTCCTGAAGGTCCTCGGTGAAGGCGCCGCTGGTCAGTTGCAACAGCGCTGGCGAGGGCTGCCCGTCGAACGCCGACGGCTCGTCGAACGTCTTCTGCCCGTCGACCGCGGCCTTGAGGTGCACTGCCAACTCGTCGGCGAGCCAGTCCTCGAGCGATTCGTCGTCGCCCAGAGAATCGAGCAACCCGATGGCCAGCTCCGGCGAGGTGACCTTCAGCTCGGCGCTCCCGGTGATGGTGCCGCGATCGATGGTGTTGCCTTCGCCGGGCCGTTCGAAGTCGGCAGAGGCCTCGATGGTGACGGGCGTGGTGGTGAGGAAGGCCACCTGCACCGCGTCGACCTCGCCGTCGATCCACTCCGCGAGCGCCTCGTCGTCACTGGACAGCGCGTGACGGCCGGGCCCCAGCGTTCGCAGCGCCTCGCCGTCGACCACCAGCACCGCCGCCTCATCGGGACCGCAGGTGAGCGTGACGGGAGACTCGGGTGCATCGTCGGACTCGAACCAGGCGATGAGGTCTCCCCTCGACTCCGCGTCACGGGCGATGGTGGTCATGCGACGCAGTATTTCAGCAAACGCGCGCCGCGACACCAATAGGCAAGGGCTCTGCTCGACCTCGCGGGCCTCTCCACCCGGGCGCACGGGAGCGGCTGGCGGTCTCGAACTCCGCTAGTGCAGGTCCTCGTCGGTGCAACCGCCGTCAAAGTGTGGCCTCGGCGGCAGGCCGTGACCACGACTGAAGGCGTCGATCGCAGCGTCTTCGTTTCGGCTGTCGTAGCGAAGGAACCCGCCACCAGCGGCGCCTCGAGGTCCTTGAAAAGAAGTCCACCCCGGCTGCCATCGGAAAGTCGCTGCGGGGTGGCCCTTGGTGAGCTCGGCGGTCGGGCCCAGTTCGACTTTGCACTGCACGTCGCAGCTTGCCTTCCATGACCACGTGAACGCGGGTGCGACGAGGTGGACTTCGCCGAAGCCAACCTGCCCACAAACATCGGCGTAGCACTCCAACTTCCCGGGATTCGCCGGAAGCGTCCTCACCACCACCTTCTCTGCCGTCGGAGGGCCGATGATCACGCTGAGCAGCGGGTGCTGTGGGTCCGCGATCGAAATGAGCTGGAGCGTCTGCACGACACACGACGGTCCACACTCGACGTCTTGCGCCATGGCCTGCGCGACCAGCAGGGGGCCGGTGGTCGGTCGAAGAAGGACGTCGCGGTCCTGGAGCGCGTTCGCGTTGGCGAACCAGGTGAGGTGCTTGCCGTGGGCGTCGAAGACCTCGAAGTGCCCCGTCGGCATCCCCGCATCCTCGGTCTCGCCGTGGTCGCGAAAGAACACGACGAAGAGCGGCTCGCGCCTGGCGTCGACCGATTCGATGACGGACCGCACGACACATGGGCCGGGGTCGTCCCAGGTGAGCGCCGCGCAGACGGCCTCGTTGCGGCGAGCGGGATCGCGGATTCGGTCGACGAACGACGCGCCGGCATCGAGCTGCGCCAGGAGGGAGAGCGTGAGGAGCCAGAGCACGTGGGCCGAGCCTACACGTCAGTGCTGCGCCTGGTCACGAGAGGGCCGGGCACGGAGTGATATCATTCACCCCGAATGACTTCCGATTTGGCGCGGAACCTGACCGTGATCGCTTTTCTCGTTGGTCTACCGACGGTCATCATTGGCGCGACCTCGGTGTTCACCTCGTACGACCTGGTCGATCGCCTGCTTTCCGCGCTCGTGGCCGTCGTCGCCGCCGTGGCCGTAGCCTGGTCGGTCTGGCGAGACACGGTCGTCATCGCGAAGGTGGCGCTGGTGACGATGCTGTTCCTGACGGCGTTTTCTGCCTTCGCGTTCCTGTCGCCCGGCATTCCCTGGCCGTTCATTGCGTCGTTGTCGGTGCT
>CAIWFK010000374.1 GCA_903911905.1 uncultured Myxococcales bacterium | reverse complement strand
GGGCCGACCTGCAGGCCACCCAGGTGAAGCTGGGGCCCTTCACGCCCGGCGACTTCTCGGCCCGCGTGCTGT
Organism: uncultured Myxococcales bacterium; assembly: GCA_903911905.1. GTDB lineage: Bacteria > Myxococcota > Myxococcia > Myxococcales > Myxococcaceae > Xiheilimnobacterium > Xiheilimnobacterium phototrophicum. Next base: position 2,305 of record CAIWFK010000374.1, on the reverse strand, counting down.
TGGCGGACCGCCGCCTGGTGCTCGAGGACTTCACGACCGCCTCGGGCGAGGGCGAGGTGAAGGTGACGGGCGAGGTGGCGCTGACCGACGGGCTGCCGATGAAGGCGAAGGTCGACGTTCGCGACGCGTCGTTCGCGCGCATTCTGGCGCGGGCGAGCGTACCGGGCTCGTGGGTCGAGTTCCCCGCGTCGGTGAAGGGCACCATCACCGGGCATCTGACGCCGATGCCCGCGCTGGGCGGCGACATCGAGTTCCACACCGGGAAGTTCGAGCTGGCCTCGCGCGCCTTCGACGCGCCCACGTCGGCGGGCAGCGACATTCTCCACTTCGCCCAGAGCGCGGGCACCTTCCACTTCACCTTCAGCGATCGCGGCGCGGGGTTCGAAGACATCGCGCTGACCGTCGGGCCCGAGCACAGGACGAAGGTGCGGGGCACGGTTCGGCTCAACCCCTTCGACATGGCCCACTTCATCGACATCGCCGCGAACTTCGACGCCGTCGACCTGAGCGACTTCCAGTCGATCGCCGAGCTGCCGTGGGCGGGGCAGGGCACGCTGGGCGGCACCATTCGCGGGGCGCCTGGCCGGGTGGTGGTCGACGCGCAGACCGCGCTGCACGACTTCACCTTCGACGGGTATTCACTGGGCGTGGCGCAGAGCCCGATTCGCTTCTCGGGGCAGACCCTGAGCTTCCCTGCGGTGATCGCCCAGAAGGGGCAGACCCAGTACTTCGGCGACGTGGCGCTCGACTTCCTCGACCAGGGCCTGCACGCGCACGCCTCGGTGCAGTTGCCCGACGGGCGCATCGAAGACGTGGTCGACCTGCTCGCCGACTTGAGCCCCACCATGGCCAACCTGCAGGACGGGGCGCTGACCGGGCGGGTCAGCGCGCTGATGGCCATCGACAGTCCGGCGAAGGAACTGGCCGGGGTGATCGCGATGAAGGTGCAGAACGGCGAATACCTGCAGCGCCGGCTGGGGCCCGCCGACGTGGTGGTGCGCTTCGACCACGGTGAAGCGCTGGTGCTCGAGCCCACCGAGTTCGTGGGGCCGCTCGGTCGCTTCACCGCCGAGGGGCGGTGGGGGTTCTCGGGGCCGCTCTCGTTCGACCTGGCGATCGCCGACGGCTCGATGGCGGAACTGATGGACCCCAAGGGGCTCGACGGCACGCCGGTGGGCGGCACCTTCACCCTGAAGACCCACGTGGGCGGCGACACCGACACCATTCTGGCCGACGGGTGGGTGGCCTCGCCCGAACTGGCGTGGAACGCCCGGGCCCTGGGGCCCATGCACCTGGAAGGGCGGTTGGTGGGGCGTGAGTTCTCGACCTTCGGCACCATCTTCCCCGGGGTGAAGGGCACCGCGAAGTTCACCTTCCGCAACGACTGGCCCTACCAGACCGCGCTGCAGATCGACCTCGACGACCTGTCGGCCTTCATGCCGGCCTCGGCGGGGCTGACGGCGCGCGCCCACGGTCGCCTGGTGGCCTCGGGGCCCTACCGCGACTGGAAGCAGTCGAAGGGCACCGCCAGCCTCGACGTCTTCACCATCGCCCGCGGCGAGGTCACGGCCGCGAACACCGTGCCGGTCGAGCTGGGCTACACCGCCGGCGCCTTCGAGGTGCGCTCGCTCTCGATGAAGGGCCCGACCACCGAATTCGAGGCCGAGGGCACCTGGGGCCCCAGCACGGTGAACCTGACCTCGCGCGGCTCGGTCGACCTGCGGCTGCTCTCGAATTTCCTGTCGGCGGTCGAGCGCACCCAGGGCCGGCTGGACTTCACGGCGGCGTTCTCGGGCCCGGTGAAGTCGCCCTCGTTGGCGGGCAGCGCCGAGGTCAGCGACGTGCGCTTCTCGGTCAAGGGGCAGGACCTGAACGTGAAGTCTCTGAGCGGCCGGGCCGACTTCTCGGAATCGCGCGTGCTGCTGGGCGACGTGCAGGGCTTCTTGAACGATGGCCGGCTGCGCCTGCGCGGCGACGTGCGGCTCGACAAGCTCGCGCTCAAGACGGTCGAACTGCAGACCGATCTCGAAGACGTGACGGTGCAGGTGCAGGACACGCCGGCGACGCTGTCGGGGTCGTTGCTGGCCAGCTCGAAGACCAGCGGCCAGTGGTTGCTGCAGGGCGGGCTCGAGGTGCAGAAGTTCCGCTACACCCAGCAGTTGGCGCTCGACTCGCTGCTGGCCAGCGCGCGCAAGGGCGTGCCCAACGACGCGCGGCCCGAGGAATGGCTGAAGCTCGACGTCGATCTCACCGCCGGCAGCGACGTGCGCATCGACAACAACCTGGCGCGCGCGAGGTTGTTGGG
>CAIWFK010000373.1 GCA_903911905.1 uncultured Myxococcales bacterium | reverse complement strand
GGCAGGTGTGGGAAGTGGCTGCCGTCGTGCAACGCCTGACGCCACGGCGGGTGCATGAGAATGCGATCGATGGTGAGCACGTAGTGGTGCTCGAGACCGTTGATCTCGTGCGGCGTGCTGCGGTCCCAGGTGCACTCGAAGCTCTGCACGGCCTCGCCCACCAACGGAGGGAAGCCGGGCCCGCGATGCGAGGGCACCAGCGTGAAGACGCTGTCCTTCATCTTCGCGGTGGTCGATTCGCCGGGGAAGCCGAGCAGCACGCAGTTGGCCAGCAACCGCGAGTCGTCGGGAATGAAGTTGAGCGAGGCCAGGCCATCGCGCCGCAGGTTGGTGGCGGTGTTGCTGTTGCCGCGGGCGATGAGAATCATCGAGTGCCGCCCCGAGATGACGTGGGGGAAGCACAGCGAATAGGGCCCCAGGTTCGCCGCGCCGTCGTCCGCGCGGGTGGCGACCAGCACCACCGGCATCGGGAAGAACGCCGACGTCTGGTAGAAGTTGTCGAGGACCGGAACGTCTTCGAAGTCGTCGAGTCGAGCATGCACGGCGCTCATCTGGCGGCGTCCACACGCTGGAAGGCCTTGTGGGCGAACGCCAGCAACTGGCGGTCGGTGGGGTGATCGACCGTCTCGACGCCGACGACCTTCTGCTCGAGCTGCTGGTCGTGGGTGTGCAGCCAGCGCAGCAGTTGCAGCTTGGCGATCGAGGGGCCGACGATCAGCACCTGCGACGAGCCCTTGAGCGCCGTCGCGATCTCGTGGAAGTAGTGCTGGGCGTCTTGATCGTGCACCTTGGTGCCCGCCTCGCTCTTGATGCGGTTGTTGAAGTGGTACCTCGGTGACGAGACGCCCTTCTCGGTGACGCCCTCGGCGGCGCTGAACTCGAAGACCTTCGCCTCATGCTGGTCGACCCACACCGCTGCGCTGGACATGGGTGAGGTGCACAGCATCGCCTGTGCCAGCGCTCCGCTCCGAGGGCGGGCCAGCCAGCGAGCCAGACTGAGCGCCCCGCTCCATCACTTCGACCACGCGCCGGCCGCTGCGCACGTGGTGCGAGCCGTGGCACCGCGAATGCTTGTGCCCCTGGTGCGGTTCAACCCAAGGAGCACCATGAGCAAGAGCGACCTTCAACTGAAGACCGACATCGAAGAAGAACTGCGCTGGGACCCCATGATCAACGAAGCGGCGGTGGGGGTGACGGTGAAGAACGGCAAGGTTTCGCTGATGGGCACGGTCGACACCTACGCCGAGAAGTGGGCCGCCGAAGACGCGACGCGCCGGGTGAGCGGGGTGCGGGGCGTGACCCAGGACCTGAAGGTCGCGCTGCGGGCCGAGCACGCGCGCAGTGACGCCGACCTCAAGAGCGCGATCGACGCGGCGTTGAAGTGGAACGTCTTCGTGCCCACCACCATCACCGCGAAGGTCACCGACGGGGCCGTGACGCTCGAAGGCAGCGTGGGCTGGAACTACCAGCGCGACTTCGCCGAGCGGTCGATTCGGTACCTCTCGGGGTGAACTCGGTGACCAACCTGGTCGAGCTCAAGCCGGTGCCGACCACCGCCGTGGTGAAGGACAAGGTGGCTGCGGCGCTCAAGCGCCAGGCGATCACCGACGCCGCGTCGATCAAAATCGAGACCTCGGGAACGAAGGTCACGCTCTCGGGTCACGCCTCGTCGTGGCAATCGATCGAAGACGCCACCCAGGCTGCGTGGGCGGCACCGGGCGTGAACGAAGTGGTCGAGCACATCGCGATTCAGTGAGCCGTCGTGACTCCGCCCGCACCTGCTGGAATCGACGCGCTGCCTTCGAAGACCAGAGCCCTGGACAGCGTTCAGACCACCCCGTACGGCGTCACGCCTGCGGGAACGGCACGTGCGGCGCCTGAACCGACGGCTCCGGCTGCGACCGGCGAGCCTCCACCAACGGCCGCCGGCGCAGCGAACGGGGTGACGATCACGCCGCCCGCGCCTCGGACCCGACGCGTCGCCATCATCGTGGGCGTGAGCATCGCGGTGCTCGGTGCCGCCGGGGTGGTCCTCGCGGTGGTCACCACGAGACCGAAGGTCGACGCCTTCCGAACCGCCACCGTCGCCCTGTCGGACCTCACGCAACGGGTGACTGCCACTGGCACCCTGCAGCCCGTGGTGACCTCGCCCGTCGGCGCGCAGGTCTCGGGCATCGTGTGGAAGCTGCATGCCGACTTCAATTCGCAGGTGAAGTCCGGTGATCTGCTCGTCGAGCTGGACCCTGCGCTCTTCACCAACGCCGTGAACCTGGCGACCGCGCAATTGGCGCAGGCCATCGCCGCCATGACCAGCGCGCAGGCCACGGCCCAGGGAGCCCGCGTGGCGAGAGATCGTACCCGCGGCCTCGTCGGCCAGGCGCTGCTCAGCCAGTCTGACCTCGACGCGGCGCAGGCCATCTTCGGGCAGACCAACGGCATGACCCAATCGGGCGCGGCGCAGATCGCCCAGGCCCGCGCGCAGCTCGATCGCGCGAAGCTCGACCTGCAACATTCCATCATTCGCGCACCGGTCGACGGCAGCATCATTTCCCGCAACATCGACGTGGGGCAGGCCGTCGCAGCCACCTTGACCGCGCCGACGCTCTTCACCATCGCGCAGGACCTGACCCACATGCAGGTGCACGCCGCGGTCGACGAGGCCGACATCGGGGTGGTGCGCACCGGCCAGAGCGCGACCTTCACCGTCGACGCCTTCCGCGCTCAAACGTTCGCCGCGACGGTACGCGAGGTGCGCAACGCGCCGCAGACCGCGCAGAACGTGGTGACCTACGACGTGGTGCTCGACGTGGCCAACCCCGACCTCTCGTTGCGGCCGGGCATGACGGCGAACGTGCTGGTCCTGATCGTCCACAAGACGCAGGTGCTGACCGTATCGAACGAAGCGCTGCGCTTTCGACCCGCGCGAGCGACCTCGGTCCCGGGCGCGAGAGTCGTCGCAGCCGCTCCAGTCGAGGGGACCGCGGTCTGGGTGCCCGGCCCTGGCGGCCCCGAGCGCGTGGTGGTCACCCTGGGCGTCAGCGACGGCGCGCAGACCGAGGTCTTGAGCGGGCTCGAGGCAGGGCGCGCGGTGATCACCGACGCGCCGAAGGTCAAGGGCGCGGCCAGTGTCCGGTGAGCCGCTCATCGACCTGAAGGCCGTGACCAGAACCTACCTCACCGGAGCTGCGACGGTGCACGCGCTGATCAACGTCACGCTGACCATCGCCCCCGGAGAGCTGGTGGCGATCATGGGCCCCTCGGGTTCGGGCAAGTCGACCCTGCTCAACGTGCTCGGCTGCCTCGACCAGCCGACCAGCGGCAGCTACCGCTTCGAAGGGCGCGAGGTCGCCACGCTGACCCGGGCCGAACGCGCTGCCCTGCGCCTGAGCGCCTTCGGGTTCGTCTTCCAGGGCTTCCAGCTCATCGCGCGCACCGACGCGCTGGACAACGTCGAGTTGCCACTGGTGTACGCCGACGTGCCGGGCCCCGAGCGCAGGACCCGAGCGATGGACGCGCTGGCGCGCGTTGGCCTCGTGGGGCGCGAACACCACACGCCGGCGCAACTGTCGGGTGGGCAGCAGCAACGGGTGGCCATCGCCCGGGCCCTGGTCAACCGGCCACGACTCATTCTCGCCGACGAGCCGACGGGGGCACTGGACACCCGGACCTCGATCGAGGTGCTGGGGCTGCTGCAGTCGCTCAACCACGGAGGCATCACGGTGGTGGTGGTGACCCACGAGCCCGACATCGCGCTCTACGCCTCTCGACGGCTGGTGGTGCGTGACGGCCGGGTGATCTCGGACGACCGGCAACGGGCGCACGACGCGGCCGCCGACCTGCAAGCCCTGCCGCAGAAGGCCGCATGAGCGCGCTGGGCTCCATTGTGCCGCTGGCCTTCGGGGCGCTGCGCCGAAACCGCATGCGCTCGTCGTTGACCTCACTGGGCGTGATCATCGGCGTGGGCGCGTTGATCGTCACCGTCTCGTCGGGCGAGGGCTCGAAGGCCGTCCTGCAGGCACAACTGGCGACGCTGGGCACCAACCTGCTCATCATTCTTCCAGGCTCGAGCACCAGCGGAGGCGCTCGCGGAGGCCCCGGCAGCGGGAAGCCCCTGACCCACGCCGACCTGCTGGACCTCGTCGCCGGAGTGAGCGCCGCGCGGTACTCCGCTCCGGTCGATCGAACCACGACCCAGGTGGTCATCGACAACCAGAACTGGCTGACCACGGTCTACGGCTCCACGCCCGAGTTCTTCGCCATTCGCGACTGGACGCTGGCCCGAGGGCGCTTCTTCACCTCGGGCGAAGCCGACTCGGGCGCCAAGGTCTGCTTGCTGGGGCAGACGGTGGCCACGCAACTGTTCGGCAACGGCGACCCGCTGGGGCAGGTGGTGCGGGTCAAGATCATGCCCTGCGAGGTGGTGGGCGTGCTGGGCGGCAAGGGTCAATCGTCACAGGGTCAGGACCAGGACGACCTGGTGGTGATGCCGTGGGTGACCTTCAAGTCGCGCATGATGAGCCAGGACCGCGTGCACGTGGGCAGCATTCTGATCTCGGCGCTCTCGCCCGACGAGGTCTCGCACGCGCAGTCGCAGGCGATGGGCGTGCTGCGGCAAGCGCACCGCCTGAGCGACAAGGAGCTCGACGATTTCACGGTGCGCAACCTGGCCGACCTCGCCGCGACGCAAGAGCAGGCCGCCGACACCCAGACCGGCATGCTGCGCAACGTGGCCGCGGTGTCGCTGCTGGTGGGCGGCATCGGCATCATGAACATCATGTTGGTCTCGGTGACCGAGCGAACGCGGGAAATCGGCATTCGCCTGGCGATCGGCGCCAGCGAGAACCGGGTGCTGTTGCAGTTTCTGGTCGAGGCCATCGTGCTCTCTGCGGCCGGAGGCCTGGTGGGCATCGCGCTGGGGCTGGGCGGCTCGCTCGCGCTCTCGGCCATCAACCACTGGCCCTTCATCGTCTCGCCAGGCTGGGTACTGATGGCCTTCGGCTTGTCGATGGGCATCGGCGTGGTGTTCGGCTTCTACCCGGCCCGGAAGGCCGCGCGCATGAACCCCATCGACGCGCTGCGCTTCGAATGATCGACCTCAAGAACCGACCGTCAAGCCCCTGACCGAGGCTCGTGGAGCCGTGCTTGCACCAGTGGCGCTCCCGAGACGTTCACGACGGACAGACCGGGGTCGCGTTCCACCGCTGAGTGGCCCGCGACCCCGCTCGAGGGAGAGGGCCGAGACATGCTGATCGACCACAAGACGACGACGCTGCTGGTGCTGCTGGTGGTCCTGGCCGGCTGTTCCGGCGACAAGCCCGCGGTCCCTTCGTCGGCGCTCGCGACCAACCGCGACGCGATCGGCTCGGTGACCCTGACCGTCACGCCCGGCACCAGCAATACACCGGCGCGTCGGGCCCCGCGGTGGCGGTCGACCCGACGTTGACCGTGACCGGCAGTACCACCGTGAGCGGCGGGTCGGTCAGCATCGGCACCGGTTTCATCGCTGCCCAGGACCGACTCAATTACACGACCATCGGCACCATCACCGGCTCGTACGACAGCGCGCGCGGCACGCTCAGCGGCACCGGCACGCTGGCCGAGTACCAGACGGCGCTCAGATCGGTGACCTACAGCAACGTCTCGGCGACGCCCACCACGGGCGATCGCACGGTGTCCATCTCGCTCGGCACCGCGCTGTCGAACCCGGCCAACGGTCACTTCTACGAGTACGTCGCGTCCACGCTCGACTGGACCAGCGCGAGGACGGCCGCCACGGCGCGCACCTACCTGGGCCTGCAGGGCTACCTGGCGACCATCACCTCGCAGAGCGAGAACGACTTCATCAAAGCCAAGCTGGCGAGTCGGGTGGATGGGTGCGCTCGCCAGCCAGTCCTCCCTGCCCAACCGTACCTGGTCGTGGGCCAACGGCCCCGAAGCGGGCCAGCAGTTCTGCACCAACCCCACGGCCGGCGTGTGGAGCGTGACCAACGGCCTGTACGCGAACTGGGCCTCGGGCGAGCCGAACGCGTATGGCGGGAACGAAGGCTGCGGGCAGATCTACGTCGCTGGCGGCACCTGGAACGACCTGCCGTGCACCGGCAACACCCAGGCCGGGTACGTGGCCGAATACGGCGGCAGCGCGGGCGACCCGGTGCTCACGCTGTCAGGCACCCGGACGGTGAACGTGGCGTACACCGCCACCGCGCTCTCGCCCACGGCGAGCACGCTGAGCTACACGCAGGGCAGCGCGCCCACGGTCGTCGACCCCGGCCTGAGCGTCACCGGCAGCTCGACCTCCACCACGGCCACGGTGGCCTTCACCGCGGGCTACGTCTCGGCCGAAGACACGCTGGCCTCGGTCACCACCAACGGCATCAGCGGCAGCTTCAGCGCCGGCACGCTCACGCTCAGCGGCACCGGTACGCCGGCCGACTTCCAGGCGGCGATGCGCACCGTCACCTACGTGAACAGCGTCTCGCCCCGCCCCACCACCGCGCTGCGCACGGTGCGCTTCACCCTGGGCGGCGTCTCGGCCTCGCGGTCGATTCAGGTGCTCGCGTTGCCGCTGGTGACGGTCAGCTCGTCGAATGCCTCGGCCGCGCTCGGCAGCTCGGTCACGTTCACCGCGACGCTCACCCCGCTGGCCGCGACCGGCACGGTGCAGTTCACCGTCGACGGCGTGAACCTGGGCGCTCCCGTCGCGCTGAGCAGCGGTGTGGCCTCGACCTCGAGCTCGTCGCTCACCCTCGGCGCCCACACCATCGGCGCGCAGTACAGCGGTGACTCGCAGCGCCTGTCGG
>CAIWFK010000372.1 GCA_903911905.1 uncultured Myxococcales bacterium | reverse complement strand
CGGCAGGTGGCTCGGCCAAGCAGGGGCGCGACCGCCACACCCAGGCGATTCTGCCGCTACGCGGCAAGGTGCTCAACGCCGAGCAGGCCTCGACCGACAAGGTGGCGGGCAACAAGGAACTGCAGGACATCGCCAGCGCGCTGGGCTGCGGGCTGGGCGCCGACCTGGACCTGACGCGGCTTCGCTACGGCAAGATCTTCCTCTTGATGGACGCCGACAGCGACGGCCTCCACATCAGCACGCTGCTGCTGACCTTCTTCTACCGGCACCTGCGAGAGCTCATCAAACAGGGGCACGTGTACATCGCGCAGCCGCCGCTCTACCGGGTCGACATCGGCAAGGAAACGTACTGGGCGCTCGACGACGAAGACCGCGACCGCATCATCGCCACCAAGGGCAAGTCGAACTCCAAGCCCAGCATCATGCGCTTCAAGGGCCTGGGTGAAATGACGCCCGACGAGCTGAAGATGACCACGCTCGACAAGCGCAACCGCCTGTCGCTCAAGGTGCAGATCGTCGACGAGCTCGAGACCGACAAGACCATCAACGACCTGTTGGGCAAGGACGTGTCGGCGCGCTTCAAGTTCATCATGGAGGAAGCGGTGAACGCGAAGGAAGTCGACCATTGACGACGGGCCGTGAGGCGCTGCAGGCGGTCGCGACCGCGCTGCAGCTGGCGGTCGATTTTCCTGCAGCCGTGGCCGACGAGGTCGCCGCCTTCAAGGCCAACCCGGGGGTCGACGACCCGGCGCTGGTCGACCGCACGGCGGTGCCGTTCGTCACCATCGACGGGGTGCACTCGAAGGACCTGGACCAGGCGCTCTGCATCACCCGCGAGGGTGACGGCTACCTGGTCTGGTACGCCATCGCCGACGCCTCGTACTACGTGCGGCCGGGGTCGGCGCTGTGGGCCGAGGCGATGCGGCGGGGGGCCAGCTATTACTTCCCCGGGTTTTCGCTGCCGATGCTGCCGCGGGACTTGTCGGAAGGCCTCATCTCGCTCAACGCCGACGGAGCGCGGCGGTCGCTGCTGTTCCTCCACCGCCTCGATGCCAGCGGGGCCATCGTCGACACCACCCTCGAGCGGGCACGGGTGAAGTCGCGCGCCAAGCTGGCGTGGGGCGACGTGCAGCAGTTGATCGATGCGCCCGGCTCCAGCCCGCTGAAGGGCAAGGAGTTCGAGGGTTCCCTGCAGTTGCTCAAGGAAGTGGGCCGCAAGCGCATGAACCTGGCCGAGCGGCGGGGGCTGGTGCGTTACCGCCGCGAAGAGGTCGAGATTCAGCTCGACGGGCAGGGCGTGAAGTTCGCGGTGATGGACGTGGTGCGCGACGAGGTCGAGCTGTGGAACGAGCAGATTTCGCTGCTCTGCAACGCCGAGGGCGGGCGGTTGCTGCGCGAGCACCCGAACCCGGCGGTGCAGCCGATCTACCGCGTGCAGGGCGGGCCCGATCACACCCGATTGGAGGCGTTGGCCCGCCTGACCGAGCGGGTGACGGCGCTCAACGCGCTCCCCTCGCAGTGGACGTGGAAGGTGGAGACCCCGCTGGCCGACTACCTGGCGACCCTCGCCTCCACCACCCCCGGCACGAAGGAAGACCGAATCGCCCGGGCGCTCACCCGGCAGGCGGTGATGGTGAACCTGCGCTCCGAGTACTCGACCGAGCCGGGGCCGCACGTGGGGGTGGGGGCCGAGCCGTACGCGCGCTTCTCGGCTCCCATGCGCGAGATGGTCGGGGTGTTCCTGCACAAGGAAGCGGTGGAGTTGCTGACCGGCGTGCACCCGAGTGTCGAGGAAGACGAAGTCCTTCGCGCCGAGGTGGTGAAGGTGGCCAACCGCGCGCGGCAGACCCAGCGCAAGGTGCAGGACCTGTCGAACGAGGTGGTGATCGACAAGCTCTTCACGCCCGAGCTGGCGAAGCCCAAAGCGGACCGCACGGTGTTCCGCGGCACCATCATGGGGCTGACCCAGAGCAAGGTGCACGTGCGCCTGGACTCGCCGCCGCTCGACCTGAAGCTGACGCTCTACGACCTGGGCAAGGCGCTGGGCGGAGCCTGGCTCGAGGTGGCCGACGAGGGCGCGTCGATGAAGAAGAAGGGCGGGAAAGAACCCGTCTTCCTGCTCGGGCAGATCATCGACCTGAAGTTGGAGCGACGCGACGAGCCGAACCGCCGGTGGATCTTCGCGCCGGGGTAATCAGACCTTCGCGTCGAGCCGCCCGAACGCCTGGCGGAAGACCGCCGCGTCCTGCGCGCCCTGAATGACGAACCTGTTGCCTACGATGAAGGTGGGCACCGCGCTGACGCCGATTTCCGAGGCCTCGCCGAGCGACTCCTGCACCACGGGCTTCCATTTGCCGGCGCTGACCTCGGCCTGCATGGCGTCGGCGTCGAGGCCGGCATCGACGGCCGCCGCGCGCAGCACCGCCCAGTCCGAAAGGTCCTCTCCGCGAGACCAGTACCGCTCGAGCACGCCGTGGTGGAAGGCGTCGAGCTTGCCGTGCGCCCGCGCGAACTCGGTGCACTCGTGGGCCCGGCGCGAGTTGGGAATGTGCTCGCGCTCGACCAACTTCACGCCCAGGGCCTTCGCGCGCTGGGTCAGCGGGTTGTCGGGCGAGCTCATGCGGGCCTTGATGTGAGGGGGCAGCGCCCAGCCTTCATCGGGGGCGTCGGGCCGCAGCAGATAGGGGCGCCAGTCGACCTTCAGCTCGAACTCGCCGTCCAGCTTCGAGAGCTCGGTCAGCCCGATGAAGCACCAGGGGCACACGTAATCGGAAAAGACGGTCAGCTCGATGGCAGCCATGACGGCGATATGTCGCCTGAGGCCGCCCCTGCGCAAGCCAAACGGCAGATTCCTGTGGGGCCCCGGCGGGAGCCTGCGATAGCGTTTCGGCCATGGCCTCGAAGAAGAAGAAGAGCCCGGCGAAGGCGAAGAAGGCCGCTCCCCGACCGAAGGCGGCGGCGAAGAAGGCTCTTCCGAAGAAGGCCACGAAGAAGGTCACTCCGAAGAAGGTCACTCCGAAGAAAGCCGCCCCGAAGAGAGCTGCTGCTGCGCCACCGAAGAAGCCTTCTGGCACGGTGCGCAGCGCGGCCCTCGATCGCGCGCTCGAAGCGGCGACCGCCAGGGGGGTGATGGCCAGACTGGCGCCGCCCGTGCAGCCCCTGGTCAATCGGCTGCGACAGTTGATGCTCGAGAGCGCTCCCGAGGCGGTGGAAATGCTTCAGCAGCAGAACCCCGCGTACTACGCGCAGGGGGTGTTCGCGCGCATCGAGCCGAAGGAGCGCGAGGTCATGGTTCGCTTCCTGCGAGGCGCGAGGTTGCCGTCGGGTGCCGGGCTGTCGGGCGAGGGCGAGAACCGCGAGCTAGTGGTGCGCGCCGACGACGTGAAGACCTCGTTGTTGACCAAGTTGGTGCGCGAAGCGGTCTCGCTCAACCTGCGCCTGGTGGGGCAGGAGCCCCAGCGCTGATGCCGCGCCTCGACGCGTTGATCTTCGACCTCGACGGGACGCTGGCCGACTCCATCGGCGACATCGGCGTGTCGACCAACGAGGTGCTCGCGGCGTACGGGCTGAAGCCCCACTCGCTCGAGCAGTACAAGCAGTTCGTGGGCGAAGGGGCCGAGAACCTGGTCATTCGCGCCTTCACCGCAGCGCAGGGGGGCGACTGGAAAGCGGGGCCTGCTCCGAGCTTCCCCGCGCCCCTGTCGACGCTCGTCGAAGCGTACCGGGTGGCCTACGAGGCGCTCGGGCACCGCCATTCCACGCCCTACGTTGGCATCGACGCCATGCTCGACGGGGTGGTGGCCTCGGGTCGCCGCATGGCGATCTTGTCGAACAAGCGCGACGACTTCACCAAGCACCTGGTGCGCACGAAGTTCGGGCGCTGGCCCTTCGTCGACGTTCGCGGCGAGCGTGAAGGCGTGCCGCGCAAGCCCGACCCCATCGCCGCCTACGAGCTGGCGCTCGAGCTCAACGTCCTTCCCGAGCGCATCGGCTTCGTGGGCGACACCCCCATCGACATGCGCACGGCGAAGAACGCGTCGATGGTGGGCATCGGCGTGACCTGGGGTTTCCGCACCGAGGCCGAGCTGATGGCCTCGGGCGCGAAGTTCGTGCTGCACCGACCGACCGACCTGTTGGCGCTGCTGGGCTGAAGGGTCAGCGCACGGTCCTGCGGAAGCTGAGCAACAGCCGCAGCGCGCGCGGGGCGGCCTCGGGCAGGTCGAGGTCGACTTCGAAGAACTCGTTGAACCCTTCGGGCCGAGGCGCATCGGGAGCGCCGAAGGTGCGGAAGGCCATCGACCACTCGTCGAACTCGCGGTGCTCGATGTCGTGGCTGAGCAGGGTGATGATGCGGTGGTGGCGCGGGTCGCGTTTGATGCGGGCGAACAACCCCAGGACCTGCTCGCGCTCGCCTTCGAGCACCTGCATGAAGTTGCCGTCGTGGTGCAGCAGCAGGCCGCTGATCTTCGCCGCCGTGTTGCTGGCTCGGGCTCGAGCGAGCAGGTCATTCAGGTCCTGCGGCGCCATCGGCACCCTGGCCGAGCTGACGTAGACCAGTTGAAACACCGTCGACCTGGCGCCGGGTGTCGTCATCGGGCGTTGTTGCGAAACAGGTTGATCAGGCGGCGGGCCCGGCTGGCGGCCGTGGGCACGTCGACCGGCTCGTCGAAGAACTCGCGAAGTCCCTCGGGTCGTGGCGTCGACGCGTCGTCCCAGGTGCGCAGCGCCATCGACCATTCGGCGAATTCCCGCTCGTGGGTCTGGTGCGCCAGCAGGTTGACCACGTTGCGATGACGCGCGTCCTTGCGAATCGACGACATGAGCTGCTCGACGACCGCGCGCTCGCCCTCGAGGAGCTGCATGAACTTGGCGTCGTGGTACAACAGCAACCCGGTGACGCCGAGGCGTTGGTTCTTCAGGCGCGCCTGCCCCAGCAGTGCTTCGAGCCGCGGACGGTCGAGCGAGCCCACGGCGTCGCTGATGTAGACGGTCTGAAAGACGCTCATGCGGCTACCCCCGGGCATGGCCTTCCGTCCTCGAGCGGCCTTCCAGAAGTTCCCTGCTTTTGGGGTCTGAATTCAGGGGCTTTCCCGGTTTTCGCCGAAGTGCGTCAGGGGTGCGTGCTACATGTTTTCCCGTGAACGTGCGGTGGGTGTTTCCAGAGGAGCGGCTGAACCGGAAGCTGGCCGAGGCCGCAGGACCGCCTCAGCCGCCAGTCGATCTCGAGGCCGCCTCGCGGCTGGTCGCCGGTGAGCTCAACCTGCACCCCGTGGCGGCGCGGGTGTTGGTGGCGCGCGGGTACACCACGCCCGACGCGGCGCAGACCTTCTTGTCCGACGCGCTGACCGACCTGCCTGACCCGTTCCTGATGAAGGGGTTGCCGGCCGCCGTCGATCGCCTGGTGCGCGCGGTGCTGGGGCAGGAACGGGTGACGCTGTACGGCGATTACGACGTCGATGGCGTGACCTCGACTGCGCTGCTGACCACCTTCCTGGGGCAGTTGGGCCTGACGGTGCAGACGTACATTCCCCATCGCCTGGGGGAAGGGTACGGGCTCAACCGCCCGGCCATCGAGCGCATCGCCGCCGAGGGCACGAAGCTGCTGGTGACGCTGGACTGCGGCATCACCTCGCACGCCGAAATTTCGCGCGCGAACGAGCTGGGGCTCGAGGTGATCGTGGTCGATCACCACGCGGTGCCCGAGGTGATGCCTCCGGCGCTCGCGGTGCTGAACCCCCTGCAGCCGGG
>CAIWFK010000371.1 GCA_903911905.1 uncultured Myxococcales bacterium | reverse complement strand
GGGCCTGGTGGGTGATGTGCAACGACGGGTCGACCGCGTCGCTGGCCTTCAGGTCCATCCACTGGCCGAGCGACTCGTTGAGCCAGGTGTCGTCCCACCACGCGTTGGTGACGAGGTCTCCGAACCAGTAGTGCGCCAGTTCGTGGGTGGCGATGTTGACCGACGCCGAGCGCCGCCGCAGCGACTCCTGTTCGGGCGTCAGCAGCATCAGCGGCTGGCCGAGCGCGACCAGCCCGGGGTGCTCCATGGTTCCCCAGAAGCGCGGCACGACCGCCACATCGAGCTTGCCGTACGGGTAGGGCACGCCGGTCTCGTCTTCGAGCACGGTGACGATGCGGGGCAGCACCGACTGGGCGAACTTCAGCTCGCTGGCCCGACCCTTCGGAACGATGAAACGCAGCGCGAGCTTCTCGTGGCCCGCCGGCTCGCCGGGCACCGCCTCGAACGGCCCTTCGACGAAGGCCACCAGGTAGCTGGGCAGCGGTCGGGTGGTGGCGAAGGTCAGCGTCTTGCGCCCGTTGCCGGCATCGACCGACGAGACCTCGGCCGCGTTGGCGAATGCCTGGTGCGCTGCGGGAATGGTGAGCGAGAGCGTCCACGGAATCTTGAAGCCCGGCTCGTCGAAGCAGGGGAAGGCGCGGCGCGCGTCGACCGGCTCGAAGAAGGTGTAGAGGTACGGCTCGCCGCCTTCGTCGACGCGGTAGAGGCCGCGGCTGCGCTGGGCGTCGATGGGCGCCCGCCAGGCCAGCGTCAGGTTCGCGTCGCCCGGGCCGAAGGGCACGTCGAGCTGCACCTCGAGCAGGTCGTCGTTGGCGCGCGAGACGAACACCGGGCGCTCGACCTTCGCGGCCTCGAAGCTGGCGTGGGCGATGGTCAGCTCGCGCCCGTGCAGCCAGAAATGGTCGACCGGCGCATCGAAGTGCAGGGCGAGGGTAGCGGTACCCGAGAAGGTCGCCTCGGTGGGAACGAGCGTGAGGGAAAGGGCCTCGCTCACGGGCCGCACCGTGGTGGGCAGGCGAAGGGCCGGAGGCGGGTGGGGCCGCATCGGCGTGCTGGCCTTCGGCGGCGTCGGCTCGGGGGGGGCGACGACCTTCGGCTGCGCGGTGGCACAGCCCAGCAGCAGGAACCCGGTCAGGAGCATGCGGTGCATGCGCGTGGGTCTGACAGCCAACGCGCGAGCGCTCAAGCGCTCACTTCTTCGCGGCGCTCTTCACCTCGACCAGGGTGAAGGCCAGCGTGGTCTTGCCGCGATTCTCGCTGGTGTGCGGAGGCTCGGCCTCCATCCACCCCGACTCGCCGACCTTCGGGCTCCACACACTCACCTTGCCGTCGGCGCCGGTGACGGTGATCGAGCCGGCCTGGGTCACGTGGTAGTAGCCGGCGGGTGGCGCGTGGGTGCCGGCCTTCGCGCCGGGCGTGAAGACCACTTCGACGATGCGCACGTGGGCGTTGTCGATCACCACCTTCGCCACCTGGGGTGCCACGGCGACCAGGTCCTGGGCGAAGACCCCAGAGGAGAGCAGCGCAGCAGCGAGGGACAGACGGACCATGTGGG
Source organism: uncultured Myxococcales bacterium (assembly GCA_903911905.1). Classification (GTDB taxonomy): domain Bacteria; phylum Myxococcota; class Myxococcia; order Myxococcales; family Myxococcaceae; genus Xiheilimnobacterium; species Xiheilimnobacterium phototrophicum. Next base: position 9,486 of record CAIWFK010000371.1, on the reverse strand, counting down.
GGCTCCTTTTCAGAACAGGGAAAGCAGCGACTTGACGACGGCGGTGAGCAGCAGCGTGCCCGCGAGCCCGCTCACCAGAATCACCGTCATGGGCGCGCGGTCGACCACGCTCACGGCTTCGTAGAGCATGCGCTTGGCCATGGTGCGCGAGCACTGCACCCTCAGGCGCCCCTGCAAGATCGCTTGCAGCTCGTCGATCATCTCTCTGGCGCTCTGCCAGCGCTTCGCCGGGTCCTTCTGGAAGCCCCTGCTGACGAACCACCCGAGCTCGGCGGGCACGGAGCTCTGGCCCGGCTTGCGACCGATGGCCTGCACCGGGGGAATGACCGTCTTCACGCCCTCGATGATGTCGGGAATGCTGGAGCGCCCCTCGAGGTAGTGCTCGAGGTAGAGGAATTCGTGGAACAGCACGGTCAGCGCGTACACGTCGGTGCGTGCGTCGATGGCGTCGTTGGCGCCGCTGGCCTGTTCGGGGGCCATGTAGAGCGGGGTGCCGATGATGGCGCCGAGCATGGTCTGCAGCGCGGTGCCGTCGCGAGGGCCGCTGATGACGGCCGGGTTGGCGTTCGAGGTGTCGACGAGGTCGGGGGCCTTCACCCGGCGCGCGAGCCCCCAGTCCATCACCGTGACCTCGCCGAAGGGGCCGACCATGATGTTCGCGGGCTTGAGATCGCGGTGCACGAAGCCTTCGCGGTGCGCGCAGTCGATGGCGTTGAGCACCCCCAGGAAGATCTGCAGGCGCACTTCGAAGGGGTACGCGGCGTGGGCCTGCGCGTCACCCTGCTTCAACTTTTCGATCAGCGCCTCGAGGGTCTGCCCCCGCAGGTGCTTCATCACGAAGTAATATCGACCCGCTTCGTCGATGCCGACGTCGTGCACCGGCACGATGTTGGGGTGGTCGAGCTGGCCGACGGTTCGAATCTCTTCCACGAAGCGCACCACCAGGTCGAGCTGACTGCCGGCGGGCAGGCGCTTGACGGCCACGGTGCGCTGAATGTCGTGGTCCTGCGCGAGCACCACCTCGCCCATGCCGCCCTGACCGAGCCGGTCGAGCTCTTCGAAGCGGTGGCGGCCGGGCGCGACGGCGGTGGGCACCTGGCCCTGCCATTCGATGCGGGGCAACACGGTGACACGTTGATCGTTGGCGACGACGGTGGTGGCGCCCGAGCCCACCAGCGAAGGCTTGACCACCGTGTCGGTCTCGGCGTGCTCGAGGTCGTTCGCCATGAGCCGTCAGTCTAGCGAGCGCCCTCGTCGGGCCGCAGGGAACTTCGGTGGCGGGCCTACCTTCACCCACCACCGAACGGAGGGGTCACTGCAGCGTCAGGGTGCCGCCGTACAGGCCGACGTTGGCGTAGGTGGCGTTGAGGCTGACCTGGTAGTCGCCGGCCGAGAAGGTGGTCTGGCTTTCGCTGTCGAGGAGGAAGGCGAAATCACCCGTGGCGAGCTGACCGAGCAGCGAGGCGGGAATGGTGAAGGTGTTGGTGGCGGTGGTGACCGAGCAGGCGATGCTCTTGCCGGTGAACTGGGTGAGCAGCACCGCGCTCGCGTTGCCGCCGCCGGTCCAGGTGATGGTGAGCGGGTTGGCGCGCGAGGCGGTGCCGCAGTAGTTGGCCATGCCCGCGTCAGAGGTGAGGTTGCAGGCCGGGTTGGTCAGCACGGGCTGGGCCGGCGCCGCGACGGTGACCGGGCCGAACGCCGGCACGTCAGCGCCCGCGGTCCCGCTGACGGTGATGACCTGGCCGACCGAGGTCCAGAACGGGTCGGGGTAATTGAAGCTGTTCGTGAAGCCCGAGCTCGCCGTGACCGGGGCGGGCAGCGTGCTGCTCGAGATGGTGATGGTGCCCCAGACGCGCTTCTGCGGCACGCCGGCATCGGGGCGAGGGCCGCACTGGGTGACCACGCAGGCGCCCGCCGACGCGACGGCCGTGCACTCGGTGTTGAGGAGCGCCACGTCGCTGGCCGCCGTCTCCTGGAACACGATGGTGGCGTACGACGAGTTGTCGGGGTCGCCCAGCGGGTTGCGGCTGAGCTGAATCGAGCCTTCCTTCAAGGGGCCCGCGACACCGCCACCGGTCGACGAGCCACCGCCCGTCGCCGAGCCGCCACCGGTCGCCGAGCCACCACCGGTCGCCGAGCCACCACCGGTCGCCGAGCCGCCGCCCGTCGCCGAGCCGCCGCCCGTCGAGCTCCCGCCACCCGTCGAAGAGCCGCCTCCAGTCCCACCGTCGGTTCCGGGAGACCCCGAGCAGCCAGCCAGTACCAAGGACACGACCACCAACGAGCGCATGAGCATGGTCGCGACCCTAGCCGAGCTGATGTGGCCGTCGAGTTGTCAGTGGGGTCTTTTCTTCTCGGCCCCGAGCTGGGGAAAAATGGAACAGATCGACCCGTCGGGTCGTGCGTTCGACAGGCTCCACTGACGTCTCTTCTGGAGTCTGCCCATGGTGCCCTTGCTGTTGCTCGCGACCCTCGCCTCCACCGCACCCGTGCCGGGGCCTCGCCACATCGTCGTGGTCGGTTCGGCGCGGGTGGTCTCGAAGCCGAATCAGGCCTCGTTGAGGGCCATCTTCCAGTCCACCGCGCGTGACCAGGCCGGAGCGAAGAAGGCCGGCGAGGAGCGCGCGCGCAAGCTGCTGGCGGCCCTGGTCGCCGCCGGGGTCGAGCGTGAGCAGGTCAGCCTCGAGCAGGCTGCGCCGGTGCCCGACCAGCGGGGCGTGGAAATCATCGCCTGGCAGCAGAACACCGTCCTGGCGGTCTCGCTCAAGGACCTCTCGAAGCTCGACGACGCGGCGACCGCGCTGGTGAAGGGCGGGGCGGTGCTCGCGGGCCCGGTGATGCTCGAGAACACCGAGCACGACCAGGCCGAGTCGAAGGCCCGCCTCGCCGCCGCGGTGAATGCCCGCGAACGCGCCAGGGGCATGGTCGAGGCGCTGGGGGCGAAGCTGGGGTTGCTGGTTTCGGTCAACGACTCGACGCCGGTGCTGGCCACCACCTCGGTCACCGCCCAACAGGCTACGGCTGATGGCCCGGTGACCACCAATTGGGCGTCGAAGGAAATGGTGACCACCTCGCAGGTGACCGTGCAGTTCGACATCGACGCGCCGTAGTCGCGGTTGGGCTCAGTGCTTCTTCGCGTGGTGGTGCCGGGCCACCAGGTGCGGCTTGTCGGACGCCGGCGGCGGCGTTCCCACCGCGTTGCCGAACGTCACGCTGGCCTTCTCGAGCGCGTCTACGGCGGGCGTGATGCTGGCGACGAAGGTCGTCGACGTGCTCGGGGTGGCGCAGGCCGCGCCGTAGGCGGTGATGATGCGCGCGTATTCGGTGAGGCCCGCGGTGTACGTCTCGAGCAGCGGCGCGACCCGGGTGTCGAGCGGCCGGGTGTACTCGTCGTGCAGCCGCGTGCGGTAGGCGTCGGACGAGTGCGGCAGCCGCTCGATGGCCTGGCGGGTGTCTTCGAGCGAGCGCCGCAGGTGGTCGGTGCCGCGACGCCCGGCCTCGAAGGCACGCCGCGCCGTCTCGAGGCGCTCGAGCTGCGGGTCGAAGAGCCGTTGCATGCGGCCGCTGTGGCACGAGGCGAGCGCGTCGTGCGCCTGCGTGATCAGCGGTGCCGTCGCGGCGAGGTGGCGCCCCGCGTCGGTGAAGGCCGAGTCGGCGAGGGCGGGTGTGGACAGAACGGCGACGAGGGCGAGGCTGCGAAGGGTCATGGTGTGTCCGGCGGGCGACGGGTTGGGGAAGCGTTCGCGCAGCCGTGCATCGCGCGTGCCCCGGTCGTCATTCACGCCGCGCGAAGTCGGGCCTCGAGCTCGGCGATGCGCTCGTCGCGTTGGGCCAGCACCTTCGCCACCTCCTCCACCGGCACCAGGTGCGGCAGGTGCTGGGGGCAGTTGGCGTCCCACGCGGTGACGGTGACGAGCAGCGCCTGCTCGACCTTCGCGCGGTACCCCCGCACCGTCAGCCGCTCGAGCATCGCTGGCTCGTGGCTGACCTGGGCGGTGCCCCAGACCTTGATGCGCTGGCGGTGCGCCCAGTCGGCCAGGAAGAGGGCGACCTTCGGGTTCTCGGACAGGTTGCCCAGGCTCACGTACTGCCGGTTGCCGCTGAAGTCGGCGAAGCCCAGGGTGTGCTCGTCGAGCACCTTCAGGAAACCCGCCGGTCCGCCCCGGTGCTGGATGTAGGGCTGCCCGTCGGCGGAGGCGGTGCCCAGGAAGAAGCTGCGCTGCCCGGCGAGGAACGCGCGCAGGTCGTCGGTGATGGCGGCCTCGAAGCCGCCCTGGGCCTCGAGGCGGGCATACGCCCCTCGCGAGCCACGCTCGACCTGCAGGCGCTTGACCGCCGGGGTGAAGGCGACGTCACTGGTGGGGGGCTCGAAGTGCGACATGGGAACTCCTTCACGTTGCGCGAGGGCGGGAGTGCCCTCGTTGGTCAACCCACGTTAGGAACCATGACCGCGTGCAACAATGGGCGCCGAACGCACCTCACCATTGCGAATCGTGCAATAACGGTCCCATGGACCGATTGGAGTCGATGAGCGCCTTCGTCGCAGTGGCCGACCTCAGGGGCTTCGCGTCGGCCGCGCGCCGGCTGGGGTGGTCGAACACCACCGTCACCCGACAGGTCGCGTCGCTCGAACGGCACCTCGGCCTGCGGCTCATGCAGCGCACGACGCGCTCGGTGACCCTGACCGACGCCGGTACCCGGTACCTCGAGCGGGCGCGGCGCATTCTGGCCGACGTCGCCGAGGCCGAGGCCGCGGCGCTCAGGGAAAAGTCGGCGCCGGTGGGCCGGTTCGTGGTCGCGGCGCCCCTGGTGTTCGGTCGGCTCCACGTCGCGCCCGTGCTCTCGCGCTACCTGGCGAGCTCCCCTGCGGTGACCGGCGCGCTCACCCTGGCCGACCGCGCGGTGAACCTGATCGACGAGGGCATCGACGTGGCGGTGCGCATCGGCGAGCTGGCCGATTCGAGCCTGGTGGCGCGCCTGGTCGGGCACACCCGCCGGGTGGTGGTGGGCTCGCCCCGGTACCTGCGCTCCCGAGGCTCACCGGCGAGGCCGGCACAGTTGGGCGGCCACGAACTCATCGCCTGCACGTCGGTCACGCCGTCGAACCAGTGGCGCTTCGAGCGCGAGACGGTGACCGTGTCGCCGCGCTTCGCCACCAACAGCGTCGACGCGGCCATCGACTTCGCCGAGCAGGGCGGCGGCTTGACGATGGTGCTGGCCTACCTGGTGGCCGAGGCCGTGCGGCGCGAGCGGCTCTCCGTCGTCCTCTCGGCGCACGAGCCCGAGCCGTTGCCCATTCACCTGCTGTACCCGAGTAGCCAACTGCTCTCGGCCAAGGTGCGCACCTTCGTCGACCTGGTGACCAGCACCTGCGACTGGCGGTTCGGCAAGCCAGCAGGGCCCCGGCGTTAGGGCATTCGACCAGGCCAAGGTCGGCGGCGACCCGAGCCACGCGCGATCGTCAGCGGCCTGACGGCCGAGGGCCTTGAAACCACGAGCTCACCCAGTCGAGGGACTGGTTGCAGCCGGAACCCTCGCGTGAACTACGAGCTGGGGGAGCACCCCATCACACTCGATGCGCGCGTCGACGCGGCGCTGGCCGAGGCGCTCGCGCAGGGCTCGTTCACCGTGCCGCTGCTGCCCGAGGTCGCCGCGCAGGTGATGAAGGAGACCTCGCGCGAAGACTGGAACGGCAGCACGGTGGTCGAACTGCTCAAGCGCGACGCGGCCATGGCGGCGAACCTGCTGCGGCTGGCCAACTCGGTCGCCTTCAAGGGGGCCTCACCGGCCGTGTCGCTGCAGCAATCCGTCGCGCGGCTGGGCGCGGCCAACGTGCGGCAACTGGCGGTGGTCATCGCCTGCGAGACCCGCGTCTTCCAGGTGCCGGGGTTCGAGGCCGAGGTGCGCCACCTGTTCCGGCATTCGCTGACCTGCGCCTTCGCGGCGAGGGAAGTGGCGCGCAGCCGGCGCGCCAACGTCGAAGAGGCGTTCCTCTCGGGGTTGCTGCACGACGTGGGGTGGCCCTTGATGCTGCAGGTGCTGCTCGACGTGACGAAGCGGGTGGGGGTGAGGGTCGATCGCACCTCGCTGTTGGCCACCGCCGGTCGCCACCATGCTCCGCTGGCCAGTCACCTGGCGACGACGTGGCAGTTGCCCGAGCGGCTGCGGGGCGCGCTGCAGTTGCACCACGACGAGCAGTTCACCGGGGCGACCGCCGAGAGCGCGGCCACGCTGGCCCTGGCCGATGCCCTCGCGCGCGCACGTGAGTGCGACCCCGCGATGACGCCCGAGGTGGTGCACGCGCACCCTTCGTTGGCCGTGCTCAACGTGTACCCCGATTCGCTCGACGCGCTGCTGGCGAAGGCACCGACCTGGTGGGCGGAGGCGGCATGACCACGTGGGACGTCATCGTCATCGGCGGAGGCCCCGCAGGGCACAAGGCGGCCGTGCAGGCGGCGAGCCTGGGTCGTCGCGTGGTGCTCGTCGAACAGGAGCGCGCGGTGGGCGGCGAATGCGTGCGTCGCGGCACCATTCCCAGCAAGACACTCAAGGAAACGGCGACTGCGCTGCTCGGCTTCCAACGACGCAGCGGTGGGGTGGTCGAGGTGACGCTGGCGCCCCAGACGCAGCTCGAGAGCCTGATGGTGCGCAAGGACCAGGTCATCGCCGCCCACGAGGCCTTCATGGCCGACGAGCTGGCGCAGGCGGGTGTCGAGCGGGTGCACGGGCGCGCGAAGTTCGTGGGCGTTCGGCAGGTCGAGGTGCAGGCCATCGCCGGTACGCGCACCACGCTCGAGGCTCCTTTGGTGGTTCTCGCCACCGGGTCGAGGCCCCGCACGCCGCCTGAGATTCCGGTCGACCACGAACACGTGCTCGACAGCGACTCCATCTTGTCGATGACCTGGTTGCCGAAGGCGCTCACCGTGCTCGGCGCGGGCGTCATCGCCAGCGAATACGCCAGCATCTTCGCGGCGCTCGGCGTGCAGGTGACGATGATCGACCGTGGGCCGCGGCCAGTGGCCTTCCTCGACGACGAGCTGACCATGCGCTTCGTGAAGGCCTTCGAAGGCAGGGGTGGCCGGTTCCTGGGCGAGGTGCAGACCCGGTCGGTGCGCTTCGACGGCGTGTCGAAGGTGGTGACGACCCTGTCTGACGGCACCGTCGTCGAGAGCGAGAAGCTGCTGTGCGCGCTGGGCCGGGTGGCGAACGTGGGCGGGCTGGCGCTCGAGGCGACGGGGCTGGCGGTGAATGCACGCGGACTGGTCGAGGTCGACGCGAACTGCCTGACGAAGGTGCCCGGCCTGTATGCGGTGGGCGACCTCATCGGCCCGCCGTCGCTGGCCTCGAGCAGCATGGAGCAGGGGCGTCGCGCGGTGCGGCACGCCTGTGGTGAGCCGGTGGGGCCGCCGCCCGAATTGATTCCGGCCGGCGTGTACACGATTCCCGAGATGAGCGGCGTGGGGCTGACCGAGGCGCAGGCGCGCGCGAACGGGCCGACGCTGGTGGGCCGCGCCAACTTCGATCGCCTGGCGCGCGGGCAGATCTCGGCCGCGACCGACGGGTTGCTCAAGCTGGTGTGCGACGGGGCGGGCCGCAAGATTCTCGGGGTGCACGTGGTCTCGGAAGGCGCCGCCGAACTGGTGCACCTGGGCCAACTGGCGCTGGTGGCGGGGCTGGAGGTCGACACCTTCGTGGACGGCATCTTCAACTTCCCCACCCTGGCCGAGGCGTACCGGGTGGCGGCGCTCGACGTGGTGCGGCAGCGCACGCGGGCTTCGGCGCACTAAGCTGCCGCCATGGAACTGGGACAACTCGCCATCACCGTGCGCGACGTCGAGGTCGCGTTGCGTTTCTACCGCGACGTGCTGGGGCTGACGTTCCTCTTCAGCGCCGGCCCGAACCTGGCCTTCCTGGCCGCGGGGTCGGTGCGCATCATGCTCAGCACGCCCCAGGGCGCAGGCGCCGTCGGAGCGAACTCCACGCCGTACTTCAAGGTCACCGGGCTCGAGGCCGCGTACGCGGCGATGGTGGCGAAGGGGGCGACCAGCGAGCGCGCCCCGCAGCTCACGGCGAAGATGCCGGACCACGACCTGTGGATGGGCTTTCTGCGAGACCCCGACGGGAATCTGATTGGGCTGATGGAAGAGAAGCGCTGATCGCGTACGGCCCTGCGCCGAAGTGCGCGAGCAGCAGCGCTGCGCCGATCATCGACACGTTCTTCGCGAACATCGCCTGCTGCACGTGGTGCTGCACCGGGTCGGCGACGTTCCAGAACGCATGCAGCGTGAAGGTGATGGGCACCAGGAAGAGCACCAGCCCCCAGGCACCCCACTGCGCGCGGTAGCCGGTCATCACCGAGAGCGACGAGAGCATCGCCAGGACGCCCGACGCGGGAACCAGTACGCGAGCGAAAGGCACGCCGAACTCGGCCGCATGCGTGATTCCCTCCTGAGTGAAGTGCCGGGGCGCGGCGGCGAGGAAGATGAATGCGAAGAGGACACGACCGACGGGCACGAGCAGGTTCATGACGGGCAGGGTGCCGGGACTTCGCCGCGCGCGCGTTTACCTGGGTTCAGAACGGCACGGCTCGACGGACGTACGGCTCACCCGGCGCGATGGGGCCTCCCGCGCGGCGGCGAAGGGGGCATGGTCAACCGAGCCTGCCAGACCTGCTAGACGCGAGGCCCAAGATGCCCGGTCGATTGACGCTGCTGACCAACCTGCTGCTGCGAGAAGCGGTGCGCGCGCTCGTGCGGCACAAGGTGCGTTCGGCGCTGTCGGTGCTGGGCATCATGGTCGGGGTGGCCGCGGTGGTGTTGGTGGTGGGCGTGGGGCGCGCCGGTGCCGACCGCGCGATGGCGCAGCTTCAAGCGCTGGGCGACAACCTGGTGTGGGTCGAAGCCGGCTCGCGCAACGTGGCCGGCGTGCGCACGGGTTCGCACGGTGCGACCTCGCTCACCATCGACGACGCGAAGGCCATCGAGGCCGAGGTGCCGTTGATTCGCCGCATCTCGCCGCAGATCGACGGCACCGTCCTCATCGCGTCGAACCAGCAGAACTGGACCACGCGGTTTCGTGGCGAGACACCCGACTACCTGGCCATCAAGAAGTGGGACGTGGTGCTCGGTGCGTCGTTCTCGCACGACGACGTCGAGCAGGCCGCGAGCAAGGTCCTCCTCGGGCAGACGGTGCGCGAGAAGTTGTTCGGCGCCATGAACCCGGTGGGCGAGGTGGTGCGCATTCAGAAGACCACCTTCGAGGTGGTCGGCGTGCTGGGCAGCAAGGGTGCCAACCCCGACGGCCGCGACCAGGACGACTGGGTGTTGCTGACGTACACCGCCGCGGCCAGCAAGCTGCGCGGCAAGACCGTGACGCCGTTCCTCGACGACGTGCTGTGCTCGGCGGTTTCTCCCGAGGCGGTGCAGCCGGCGATCGACCAGATTTCTGCGCTCCTGCGCGAGCGACACGGTCTGCGCCCCGCAGACG
>CAIWFK010000370.1 GCA_903911905.1 uncultured Myxococcales bacterium | reverse complement strand
GGCGATTGCCCTGGGCACGGTGATGCTGCTCTTCGGCGGGCGAGCGCTCTTCCGTCTGGTGGCGGGGCCGCTGGGCGCGCTCATCGCCACCGTCTGGGCGGGCAGCCTGGCGACCCGGCTGGGCTTCGCGGCGCAGGCGCCGACCATCACCACGGGCGCCACCATCATTCTGGCGTTCTGCGGGTTCGCGTACCCCCCCATCGTGGTCTTCGTGGCCTTCGGCGTGCCCTCGGGGCTGCTCGCCGGCCATCTCGCCGGCCCCACCGAGTGGATGCTGGGGTTCGGCCCGGGCTTCATGGTGGGCGGCGCGGTGGGCGTGGTGATGCACCGGCTGGTGGGCGCCATCGTCTCGTCGGCGGCGGGGGCCTGGGTCATCATGCTGGGGTTGATGGCCGCGCTGGCGCCCTTCGTGGGTGCGGTGTCGTGGCTGGCCGCGAACCCGGTGGCGGTGCTCTCGATCGCCGGCTGCGGGGCGGTGGCAGGGTTCTCGTACCAGACCTTCATTCGCTTGAGCCCCGAAGAAGCCGAGAAGCTGCGTCACGAGAAGGCGATGCAGAAGAAGCGGAAGAAGGAAAACGACGAGCTCGAAAAGCGCTGGTCGAAGTACGGCAAGAAGGCGTGACGCCGCGGCCCGTTGTCTGGTAGCGAGCACGGCCGCATGGGCAAGCAGACCAGGGACAAGACCGAGTCTTCCGACGCTGGCACGCTCGCCGTGGCGACCGACGCACCGTGGGCCGTTCCCGCGAAGCTGGGGCGCGTGTCGCTGGTGGTGATCGCCGCCACCGTGGTGCTCTTCAACCTGCCCATCATCCACTACTTCCTCATTCGCTCGCCCAACGCGACGACCCTGAACGTGCCGTACACCGACACCTTCTCGGACCCCAACACGGTCACCACCAACTACTTCAGCACCGGTGGGCTGTGGCGGGTGGTCAACGGCGAGCTGCTCTCGCCGGGCGTGAAGAACAACCCGCTGTGGCTCAAGGCCTCGCTGCCGGCCAACGTGGCCATCGACTTCGACGTGCGGTCGGCGTCGCCCGAGGGCGACATCAAGGTGGAACTCTTCGGCGACGGCAGCGACCACGCCAGCGGCTACGTGCTGATTCACGGAGGGTGGAACAACACCATGAGCATCATCGCCCGGCTCGACGAGCACGGCGCGTCGCTGCAGTCGCTGCAGGCCGAAGCGCAGCGGCGCGGCGGTACCAGCGTGGTCGACACCGGGGTGTTCACGAAGGACACCCGCATGCGCGTCGAAGCGGCGCCCTACCCCGTGCAGTTGAACAAGTCGTACCACTGGCACATCGAGCGGCGCGGCTCGAAGATCACCTGGGCCATCGACGGCTCGAAGTTCATGGAGTTCGACGACCCCTTCCCGCTGGTGGGCAAGGGGCACGATCGCTTCGGCTTTTCGTCGTGGGAAGCGCAGTTGTACTTCCGCAACCTGAGCGTACAGCCGCTGTAAATCGCCAGGGTCCGGCGCGCGGGTCACGACTGACTCGCATGACGCGCGCAGGCGACGACGTCAGGCCACGAACTTGCGCCCCGTCGCCGAGTTCGCTCTCGTACGAGGATGTCCGCCGAGAGCGCCTTCCGCGAACTGGTCGAGCTGTGCCCCGGCGGCATCTCGCGCTTCGACCGGGAGGGTCGCTGCGTCTACCTGAACGCGGCCGCAGCGGCGCTGTGGGGCGGCACGGTCGAATCGATCGTCGGCAGAACGCTGCACGAGCTGCGAACGCCGAAGGAGAACATCGAGGGCTTCTCGAAGCCGGTGCGCACGGTCTTCGCCACGGGCGAGCCGGTGAAGGTCGAGGTGCGCCTGCACGGAGCCGACCCGCGCGATCTCGAGATGCGCGTCTTCCCCGACACCGACGCCACGGGGCTGGTGACCAGCGTGATGATCTTCTGTTGGGACATCACCGACCGACGACGGGCCGAAGAAAAGCTGCGATCGAACCAGACGCGACTCGAGCTGGCCTCGCGCATCGCCAAGCTGGGCATCTGGGACTGGCACGTGGGTGGCGGCGTCGACTTCAACGACGAGATGGTGCGCATCTACGGTACCACCCGTGAAGAGCTGGCCCGGCGTGGTGAGCGCGACTACTTCGCGATGACCCGCGCCGACTTCCGCGAAGAGCAATTGCGCAACGTGCAGAAGTCGTTCGCCGCCGGCATGACCGAGCTCGAATGGCTCGAGAGCCCGATCGCGCTCGAGGCGCCCAAGGAACTGTGCCTGGTGATGCCCGACGGCACCGAGCGGTGGACGGTGGGTGAGGCCATCACCATTCTCGACGAGCAGCGCCAGCCGGCACGCATGCTGGGCGTGACCATCGACATCACCGAGCGCAAGAAGGTCGAACAGGCGCACCGTGAGGTCGAAGATCGCTTCTCGAAGAGCTTTCACTCGACGCCGGTGCCGATGGCGATCAGCGTCACCGACACCGGGGTGGTGCTCGACTGCAACTCGAGCCTGCTCTCGCTCATCGACTGTGCCCGCGAGCAGGTGGTGGGCCAGGCCTGGGGCACGCTGGGCCTGGTGATGAACGACGCGACCCGCGAGACGATGGCCGACGGGCTGCGGGTGGCAGGCTCGGTGAAGAACCTGCCCATGACCCTGACCACCCGCACCGGCCAGCGCCGTGACGTGCTGGGCTCGAGTCAAATCATCCACGTGGCGGGCACGCAGTGCGTGTTGTCGACCTACCTCGACCTGACCGAGTCGAGGCGGCTGCAGGAACAACTGCTGCACACCCAGAAGCTCGAGGCGGTGGGGCGGCTGGCTGGCGGCGTGGCCCACGACTTCAACAACCTGCTCAACGTGGTGCTCAACGCGGCCGACTACGCGCTCGAGACGGTGGGCACGGGTCACCCGCTGCGAGAAGACCTGCTCGCCATTCGCACCGCGGGGCAGCGTGGCGCGGCCCTCACCCGCCAGTTGCTGGCCTTCAGCCGCAAGCAGGTGCTGGTGCCCCAGGTGGTCGACCTGGCGGCGGTGCTGACCTCGATGCACACCCTGCTGCGCCCGCTGATGGGGGAGCGCATCGCCATCGAGCTGCGCCAGGGGGCCCGGCACACGCACGTGCTGGCCGACGTGGGGCAACTGGAACAGGTCATCATGAACCTGGCGGTGAACGCGCGCGACGCGATGCCCAACGGCGGTCGGCTGATTCTCGAGACCAGCAACGCCGACCAGGCCCACGACGAGAACGGCGCGCTGGTGCGCGGGCGCTTCGTGGTGCTCGCGGTGACCGACACCGGCAGCGGCATCGCCCCCGAGGTGAAGGCGCGCATGTTCGAGCCCTTCTTCACCACCAAGGCCCACGGCCAGGGCACCGGGCTGGGGCTGGCGACGGTACACGGCGTGGTGCGCCAGAGCGGCGGCACCATCGTGGTCGAATCGGCGCTCGAGCGCGGCACCACCTTCGTGGTCTCGCTGCCGCTGACCGACCGGGCCCCCGCGAGCGAAGACCGCACCAGCCCCCGTTCGACCCAGGGGCGCGGCACGGTGCTGCTGTGCGAAGACGAGGTGATGGTGCGCATGGTGACGCGCCGGGCCCTCGAGCGCGCCGGGTACCGGGTGGTGGACTGCGAGAACGCCGCCGAAGCGCTGCGTCAGGTCTCGCAGGGGCTGGCCTTCGACCTGTTGCTGACCGACGTAGTGATGCCGGGCATGGGCGGCGTCGAGCTGGCCGAGCACCTGACCGCGACCCGACCGCAGCTCGAAGTACTCTTCGTCTCGGGCTACACCGACGAGGACTTCGAGGCGCTCTCGAAGATCGACCGGCGTTCATTCCTCTCGAAGCCCTTCAGCTCGCAGGAACTGACCGCCCGGGTGCGCGCGCTGCTCGACCGTCAATAGGGCGCGGGCTTGAGCGCGTCTTCGGGCCGAGGTCGCGGAACGGCGGGCACCGGCTTCGGCTTGTCCTTCTCGAGCTCGATGGCCAGGGTCTGGGCCACCACGAAGGCGACCCGGCGGGTGAGCGCCTTGTAGCCCGGGGCGGTGAAGGTCAGGCTGGCAACGGCGTTGAGCTCGCGGGTGAGCGCCAGGGGCGTCGAGCCCAACTGCACGTCGCCCTCGAACACGTCGGCTCGAACCGGAGTGGTGAAGGTGATGCTGATGGAAGGCTGCGCGGGGCGAGCCACCTCGACGGCCGTGAGGGCGAGCGCCGCATCGGGCACGGCGGGCGGCGGCTCGACTGGCGCGGGAGCTGGCGGCGCAGCGGGCCACAGCGCGGCCATCAACCCGACGAGCCCGAGCGTCACGACGACCCCGACCACCACCAGGGGCGCTCGCGAACGGCTCAGTGCCGGCAAGGGCTCGGGGTCGACCGACGGGGCGGCGGCTTTCGGCGGGCGAGCCAGCGTCGTCGTCGGCTGCGACTGCGCTCGCAGGGTGGGCGCGATCGGCGCGACGGGCTGGGTGACGGCGGCGGGAATGGCGGCGGCCGGCTGGGTGACGCCGGCAGCGAGGCGCTCGACCGCGAACTCCTGGTTGGCGCGGCGGGCCTGCACCCGCTCGAGCGCGCTGACGACCTCGGCCATGGTCTGCGGCCGGGCGGCGGGGTCCTTCTCGAGCATGCGGAAGATCAACTTCTCGACTTCGGTGGGCAGCGTGGCGACCAGGGCGCGGTCGAAAGGCGGCGGTGCCTGGGTCAGCTGCTGGAACATCAGCAGCGCGGGCGTCTCGGCCGTGAAGGTGGGCCGCCCGGCGAGCAGCTCGTAGGCAATGAGCCCCAGCGCGTAGATGTCGCTGCGGGCGTCGATGGGCACGGCCCTGGCCTGCTCGGGCGACATGTACTGCGGCGTGCCCAGCACCATGCCCAGCGCGGTCTGGCGGGCGTCACCGGCGCTGGGGGCGATCTTCGCCACGCCGAAGTCCAGCACCTTGATGAAGTCGACCTGTCCGGGGCGCTGCAGCACCATCAGGTTCTCGGGCTTCAGATCGCGGTGGACGATTTGCTGGGCGTGCGCGGCGACCAGGGCGCGCGCCACCTGCACCGTCAGGTGCAGCACCCGATCGAGCGGCTGGGCGCCAGAGCGCGCGAGCAGGTGCTTGAGGGTGACGCCGTCCAGGTACTCCATGACGAAATAGAAGCGCCCGTCTGGCGTGCGCCCGAAGTCCGAGATGTCGACGATGTTCTGGTGGCCGATGCGGCTGGCCGAGACCGCCTCGCGCTTGAAGCGAGCGACGATGTCGGGGTCGTCCGACAGGTGCGGGCGCATGACCTTGAGCACCATCAGCTTGCCCAGTTCGACGTGGCGGGCGCGATACACGTCGCCCATGCCGCCCGAGGCCAGCTTCGAGATGACCTCGTAACGGCCGTCGACCACCATGCCGGTCAGGTTGGTGGCGGTGACGGCCGGGTTCGGCGCCGGGGCGACGCCTCCCGTGGTCTGCCCGACCGCGTGGCGGGGCGCACCGAGCACGCCGAGCTCCAATTCGAGCGGCCCCAGGCGCAGGCGCGAGCCGGGCTCGAGCGCGCCGCGTTCGAGCACCTCGCCGTCGATGGCCATCAACTGCTCGCCCGTCAGGTCGCGCACCCAGACCACGCCCATGGGGTCGAGTTCGAGCTCGACGTGGCGGGGGCGGACCAGGTTCGACGGGACGCGCAGCTCGGCGCTCGGGGCCGAACCGAGGACGAAGTGCGCCGAGGGGAACGGGTACGGCGCGCCCGTGCCCTGCCCCGCAGTGATGACGAACTCGAACGCCGGCGCCACGCGGGAAAGCGTAGCAAACTGTGGAGTCGCGGCAGGTTCGATGCGCTTCGCTCCTCGCCCGCCGTCGAGGGGGAACAAAGGCTGAGCCACCAGACGAACGACCGTCTCGCGATGCGGACAGCACCCGCAGTCGAGCCGTGTTGATTCGGGGGGTTGCCGTGGCCTGACGATTGCTCGAGGGACCTCGCCCCGCTTCCTGGAGACCCTATGTATCGAACCCTTTGCCTGTCGATCTGCCTGTTGTCCGCGTGCGTAGCGAACGAAGCCGATGACCCGACAATGCCTGATCTCCCTTCGTCGGCCGCCTCGAACACGGGTACGGGCGGTGGAGCAAACTCGACGTCAAACAGCGGCGCGGGCGGCGGTTCAGGGCCAACGGCGGGAGGCCCTGCGAGTGGGACCGGTGGTGGCGCGCCTTCGGCTGGTGGAGGACTGGCAGGCCCAACGGTGACGCTCCCCATTGACGGGCTCATTCCCGCTTCGTCGATTGCCGTGCGGCGCGACGTGCGCGGGGTGACTCACGTCCTCTCGTACAAAATGTACGCCTACGAGGTGTACTACGGGCGCTGCACCAGCAACTGCGGTCAGAAATCGTCGTGGGTCACCATCACGCTTCCATGGAGCTACGCAGAGCCGAGCGCGTCGATCTCTCCCGTTGGCGCCATCGTGATCATCGACAACCGTTGGGGCCCGGTGAGGGTCAGTGGCTGCACCGTCGACGACTGTACGCGGCCAGGCTCGTGGTCGAGTCCGGCCGAACTCTACTCAGCCAACTCGCGTAATCAGTACGGGGTCGCGTTCCAGAACAACGTGGCGTTCGACAGCAGCGGCGCCATTCACGTGGTGCTCTCGACGTTCGTTTCCAGTTCCGACCAGGGCATCTCCTACGCGACGTGCAATTCCCAGTGTGGGTCACCTTCGAGTTGGACGACGACGCGCCTCCCGGGCAATTTCTTCTCGGAGTGGGAACACCTTCAGGTCGGTACGGGGGGCGTCGTCGGCATCACTACGCTCGATGGAGTCACCCTGCGCTACTTCGAGTGCCGGGGGAATTGCACCGACGTCTCCAACTGGTCGCAAGCCGCGGTCGCCACCGTCTTGTCGAACTCGAAGCACGACTTTGCCTTCGAAGCAGACAAGCCGCGCATCGCATTCCTCGACACCAACCAGCACATGACGCTGATCGGGTGTGATTCCGGCTGCGGCCTGTCGTCGAATTTCACCGGCGTGATGTGGACGGGCATCAGTTACAACGCGGAGCCCACCATCGCGCTTGCGTTCGACTCGGGCCGCACGGTGTTGGGGTTCGAGGGTGACACCGGAGCCCAGGTGATGGGCTGTTCGAGTTCCTGCCTCACCACCAGCGGCCGCTGGACCTCGGTCATCGTCGACAGCACCGCGATCGCGACGCAGCAGTCGACGCTCTTGCCACCAATCTGCAACCCTGGAGAAACGCCACTCTCCGGTCCAGTCGTCGGCACCGATTCAGACCTGCGCCTCGCCTTCGATGGCCCCAACGTTCTCGCGGTGCATGGTGCCGAAGATGAATATGGCTGCCTCGGCAGCCAATACGGCGTGCACGGCATCAACGAACGGGTCCGTTACGTGAGCACGCCGTTCCCCCACTGAAACGAAGAGCCCGCTCGAACGCGACACGGAGGCGCAAAGGAAAGACCGACCGATGGCTGTTGCATCGGTCGGCCGAGCGCCGGAGTGGCACAGGCGAAACGTCAGGCCGGGTCCGAATGACCGCCCTGCCGACGCAGGAAGGTCGGAATGTCGTACTGATCTTCGTCGATCAGCGACACGTCACGGGGGCTCGAGGGCGGTCGCACGGTGACCGGGGCGCGGTGCTCACCCGAGAGGGTGCGGGTACCGGGCTTGTTGGGCACCAGCGAGGCGACCTCTTCGTTGCGCAGGGTGACGGGCACCGAGTGCGCGACGGCGTGCGGCGGCGCGAGCGGAGGCGCGGTGACCTGCGGCAGCGACGGGTTGGTGGTGCGCATGGTCGGCATCATCGACTGCTGCACGGGCGTGCGCGCTTCGGCGGCGGGCGCGCGGCGGGTCTGGTTCTCGCGCGAGACGAAGCCGGTGGCGATGACGGTGATCTTCACCTCGTCGCTGGCGTTCTCGTCGACCAGCGAGCCGAAGATGATGTTCGCCTCGGGGTCGGCCGCTTCCTGCGCGATGCAGATGGCCTCGTTGATTTCCTGCAGGGTGATGTCGCGGCCCGCGGTGATGTTGATGAGCAGGCCCCGCGCCCCGTCGATGGTGATGTCTTCGAGCAGCGGCGAGAGAATCGCCTGCTCCATGGCCACGATGGCCCGGCGGTCGCCCGACGCGCGGCCCGTGCCCATCAGCGCCAGGCCCTGCTCGGCCATGATGGTCTTCACGTCGGCGAAGTCGACGTTGATGTAGCCGTGGAACTGAATCAGGTCCGAGATGCCCTGCACCGCGTTGAGCAGCACCTCGTCGGCCTTCTTGAAGGCCTCGAGCAGCGGCAGGGGCTGGGTCGAGAGCGTCAGCAGGCGCTGGTTGGGAATGGTGATGAGCGTGTCGACCGCGGCCTTGAGTTCCTGCAGGCCCTGCTCGGCGGCCTTGCGGCGACGGTTGCCCTCGAAGATGAAGGGCTTGGTCACCACGCCCACGGTCAGCGCGCCGAGCTCGCGGGCGATGTCGGCCACCACGGGAGCCGCTCCGGTGCCCGTACCGCCGCCCATGCCGGCGGTGACGAAGACCATGTCGGCGCCCTCGAGCAGCGCGGCGATCTCGTCACGCGACTCGGTGGCGGCCTGACGGCCCATTTCGGGGTTGGCACCGGCGCCGAGGCCGCGGGTCAGTTCCTTGCCAATCTGCAGCCGGGTGGGCGCCTGGTTGGCCGCCAGCGCCTGCACGTCGGTGTTGAGCGCGATGAAGTCGACCCGCTCGAGGCCCGACGCGATCATGGTGTTGACCGCGTTGCAGCCGGCGCCACCGACGCCGACGACTCGAATGCGGGCGGCCTGCTTGCTCTGTTCGAACTCGTTCATGTGTTCCTCGAAGAAGTGACGGGCTTCTGCAGCTTCGCGCGGCGAGAAGGACCCGCAAGTTTTCTGCTACAGGTTTGTCGCACCCGACTCGGTCAGAAGACTTCCTGCAGCCACTCGCCCATGCGGCGCTTCACCTTCTTGAACACGTTCTCTTCACGAATGCGGAACATGCTGCGGTCCTGGTGGCGGGCGCCGTAGACGACCAGCCCCACGCCGGTCGCGTAGACCGGGCTCTTGACCACGTCGACCAGGCCACCGATGCCGCGCGGCACGCCCCGGCGCACCGGCACGCCCATGATTTCCTCGGCCAGCTCGGTCATGCCGGGCAACAGGGTCGAGCCACCGGTGATGACCACGCCGCTGGTGAGCAGCTCCGAGAAGCCGTTGCGCTCGACCTCGTGGTGCACCAGTTGGAAGATTTCTTCGACGCGGGGCTCGAGAATCTCGCACAGAATCTGCCGGCCCATGACGCGCGAATCGCGGCCGCCGACCGACGGCACCTCGAGCGTCTCGGACTTGTCGACCATGGCGGTGAGCGCGCAGCCGAACTTCTGCTTGATGCGCTCGGCCTGGTCCATGGGGGTGCGCAGACCGACCGCGATGTCGTTGGTCAGGTTGTGCCCGCCCAGCGCGATGACCGCGGTGTGCACGATCGACCCGTTCTGGAAGATGGCGATGTCGGTGGTGCCGCCGCCGATGTCGACCAGGCACACGCCCAGTTCCTTCTCTTCCTCGGTCAGCACCGCTTCGCTCGAGGCCAGCGGCTGCAGCACGATGTCGGCCACGTTCAGGCCCGCGCGGTTGGCGCACTTGATGATGTTCTGCGCGCTGGCGACCGCCCCGGTGACGATGTGCACCTTGGCTTCGAGGCGCGCGCCGGTCATGCCCAGCGGCTCGCGAATGCCCGGCTGGTCGTCGACGATGAATTCCTGCGGCAGCACGTGAATGACCTCGCGGTCGACGGGAATGTTCACCGTCTTGGCCTGCTCGATGACCCGCGCGACGTCGGCTTCCTTCACCTCGCGGTCCTTCAGCGCCACCACCCCGCGGCCACCGAAGCTCTTGATGTGGCCGCCGGCGATGCCCGTGTACACGTGGGTGATCTCGGTGCCAGCCATGGCCTCGGCCTCGTCGATGGCCCGCTGAATCGACTGCACGGTGGTCTCGATGTTGACGACGACCCCCTTGCGCAGCCCCTTCGACGGGTGCGACCCGATGCCGATGATGTCGATGCCGTCCTCGGTCAGCTCGCCGACGATCGCGCAGATCTTCGTCGTGCCGATGTCGAGGCCGACCAGAATCTCTCCACCCTTCTTGCTCGCCATGGTGTGTGAACCCCTCTCCTGCTCCCTCTTTCGAGGTCGCGGTTATTTCCCCGTTCGCTCGCCCTTTTCAGGGCGCACGTCGGTCACCTGCACAGTCACCCAGTTCGGCCGCGCGCGGTTGTCGAGGCGAATGACCTCGGCGGAAAGCGAGCGGTTCTTCAGTTCAGCGCGCACGCGCTCGAGCCGTTCGAGCGCCGGCGACAGTTCCCCGTCGGCGAAGCGAACTTCCTGGCCCGAGGTGGTCACCACGGTCAGTTCGTCGAGCGTCACGTGCACTTCCGACAGCGGCATCGAGCCCGCCTTCGACTTCGCGTACTGCGTCGACGCGTCGACCGCCCGGCGCAACGACCGCATCGACTGTTCGCGCGAGGCCACGAAGGCCTCGCGGTCGATGCCGGTGATGAGCGGCAGGTCCATCAACTCGGTCGCCTTGATTCGCTTGAAGGGCTCGGCCTCTTCGTTGACGAGGTAGAGGTCGCCCAGCGCCAGCAGCGCGACGGGCTCGTGTTCGACCACCTCGACGCGCAGGCCGTGGGGCAACTGACGGTGCACCCGCACCGACTTGACCCACGGGTGGCTGCCGATGGCGCGCTCCATGGCCCCGACGTCCATCGAGATCAGGTTGGCGCCCGGCACGATGTTGCCCAGCCGCACCACTTCGGCCTCGCTGGCCCGCGACTCACCGGGACCACGATCGACCGCAGCGACAGGCGCTCGGTGGTGGTGGCCCAGCGCCAGCCTTCACGCCCGCCCCAGGTGAGGCCGATGGACATGACCAGAAGCGCCAGCACCTTGAAGAACGTCGGCGCGTGCGACTTCGCGGCGGCGGTGAGCTCGCCCGTCTTCTTCGCGACATCGAGGCGGCGGCGGTTCTTCTTGGCGCGGAAGAGCATTGGGCGGCTTCGATCACGCGAGGGCGTGATCGACCCCCATCGTCAGGCCGGAATGCGGGTCGGGCAAATTCTTGGCTACAGGGACGTGCCTGTAGCGACGGTCAGCCCTCACGGGCGCCCCAGGGCTGCGAGCAGTTCCGCTCCGGTTGAAGTGATGTCGCCCGCGCCGAGGGTGAGCACCAGGTCGCCGGGGCGCAGCCGGGGCAGCATGGCGGCGACCAGATCGCTGCGCTTCTCGACGAACTGCACGTCGGGGTGACCGTGGGCGCGCACGGCCTCGGCCAGCCGGTCCGACGTCGCGCCCGCGATGGGCTCTTCGCCGGCGGCATAGACCTGGGTCAAGAACACGACGTCGGCGTCGTTGAAGCTCGAGCAGAAGTCGTCGAACAGATCGTGGGTGCGGGTGTACCGGTGCGGCTGAAAGGCGACCACGATGCGCCGACCGAATGCCCGCCGGGCACCAGCGAGGGTGGCGCGCACCTCGGCCGGGTGGTGGCCGTAGTCGTCGACCACGG
Organism: uncultured Myxococcales bacterium; assembly: GCA_903911905.1. Lineage (GTDB taxonomy): Bacteria > Myxococcota > Myxococcia > Myxococcales > Myxococcaceae > Xiheilimnobacterium > Xiheilimnobacterium phototrophicum. The sequence goes on along the minus strand of CAIWFK010000370.1, from coordinate 6,183 downwards.
TGATGCCGTTGGCCTCTCCGCGAACCGTGAAGCGCCGCTGCACGCCACCGAAGTCGGCCAGCGCACTGCGCACCGTCGCCAGGGGAATGTCGAGCTCGTCGGCGATGGCGATGACGGCCAGCGCATTCATCGCGTTGTGGGCGCCCACCATCTTCACCGTGAACGCCCCCAGGTCCTGCTCGCGGCGGAAGGCGCGGAAGCTGGTCGAGAAGCCGTCGAGCGAAATGCCCTCGAGCCGGTAATCGGCGGCGTGCGAGCTGCCGTAGGTGACGAAGCGCTTTTCCAGTTGGGGCAGCAGCGCCTGCACGTTGGGGTGGTCCAGGCACACCACGTTCAGACCGTAGAACGGCACGCGGTTGCAGAAGTCGACGAAGGCCTGCTTGAGCGCGTCGAGCGTCTGGTAGTGGTCCATGTGCTCGGGGTCGATGTTGGTCACCACCGAGATCGACGGGTGCAGGTGCAGGAAGCTGCCGTCGCTCTCGTCGGCCTCGACCACCATCAGCTCGCTCTTCCCCAGCTTGGCGTTGCTGCCCAGCACGTTGACCTTGCCGCCGACCACCGCGGTGGGGTCGAGGCCCGCGGCGGCGAGCACCGTGGCCACCATCGAGGTGGTGGTGGTCTTGCCGTGCGAACCGGCGATGGCGACCGCGTACTTCAGGCGCATCAATTCGGCGAGCATCTCGGCGCGGGGAATGACGGGAATCTTGCGGCGGCGCGCGGCGACCACCTCGGGGTTGTCCTTCTTCACCGCCGACGAGATGACCACCACGTCGACGTCGGCCACGTTGTCTTCGCGGTGGCCGTACCGGCAGGTCGCGCCCAGCGACGAGAGCCGACGGGTGAGCTCGCTTTCCTTCAGGTCGCTGCCCGAGACCAGGTAGCCGAGGTTGATGAGCACCTCGGCGATGCCCGACATGCCGATGCCGCCGATGCCCACGAAGTGCACGCGCGCGGCGTGGCGGTTCTTGAAGCGGCTGCCCAGCGGGTTCGGCGTGGTGCTCATGCGTGGCCTTCCTTCTTCTCGGCGGGGCGCAAGGGCTCGCCAGTTCGCTTCTGGCCGGTGAGCGCGCCCCACTTCTTCAGACACAGTTGCTGCAGGACGTCGGCGATTTCCCTCGCGGCTTCGGGCTGGCCCAGGTTGCCGGCGGCCTTTTCCATCGCCGCCAGGCGCTTGCCGTCGTCCTTGAGCGCGCGGATTTCGGCGGCCAGCAGGGCTCCGGTCAGCTCGGCCTCGCGGAACATCTTCGCCGCGCCCGCGTCGACCAGGGCCCGGGCGTTGACCGCCTGGTGATCGTCGGTGGCGAAGGGGAACGGAACCAGCAGCGAAGCCTTCTTGCAGATGGTGAGCTCGGCCAGCGTCGTCGCGCCCGCGCGGCAGACCACCAAGTCGGCGTCGAGGTAGGCGGCGGCCATGTCGTCGATGAACTCGCGCACGTCGGCGCTCAACCCGGCCGTCGCGTACGCCGCCTTCACCGCCTCGAGGTCGGCCTTGCCGGTCTGGTGGGTGATGCGCAGCGTGTCCTTCAGCTCGGCCAGCAGCGGAGCGGCGTCGATGACCCGCGCGTTCAACCCCCTCGCCCCCAGCGAGCCACCGACCACCAGCAGCGAGAAGCGCTCGTTGGCCTTCACCCGCGGGCGCAGGAAGTTCTCGAGCATCTCCTTGCGAATCGGGTTGCCCAGCACGTGGCACTTCTGCTCGGGGAACGAGGCGATGGCGGCCTGGAAGCTGACGAACACCGCGTCGACGAAGCGGCCCAGAATGCGGTTGGTCAACCCGGCGAGCGCGTTCTGTTCCTGAATGCCGGTGGGAATGCGCAGCAGCCACGCCGCCAGCACCACCGGGCCCGACGAATAGCCGCCCACGCCCACCACCACGTCGGGGCGATACTTGCGCAGCAGCGAGACGGCCGAGAAGAAGGTGAGCGGAATGGTCAGCAGCCCCAGCACCAGCTTGACCAGGCCCATGCCCTTGAGGCCCCGCGAGGTGACCGCCTCGAAGACGAAGCCGTGCTGCGGCACCACGCGCGCCTCGAGGCCACGGTTGGTGCCGACGAACACCACGTCGTTCTTCGGGTGGCGCCCGACCACCTCTTCGGCGAGCGCGATGCCCGGGAAGAGGTGGCCTCCGGTGCCACCGCCGGCGATCAACACCCTCACGCGGCGACCTCGTTGCCACCGAGCGCCGGCTGGTTCTTGGTGACCCGCGAGACCCGGCGCTTGCCACCCTCGACGGTGGCCGAAATCGACAGCAGCAGGCCCGAGGCCCCCATGAGCACGATGAGCGAGCTGCCGCCGTACGAGATGAAGGGCAGCGTCAGGCCCTTGGTCGGCACCAGGCCCATGGCCACGCACATGTTCACCACCGCCTGAAAGGCGACCAGCGAGGTGACGCCCAGGCCCAGGTAGGTGCCGAAGGCCTCGCTGGCGTTGAGCGCCGCGCGCAGCCCCCGCCAGATGATGACGCCGTAGAGCAGAATGAGCGCGCCCACGCCCAGCAGGCCCAGCTCTTCTCCGATGATGGCGAAGATGAAGTCGGTGTGCGCCTCGGGCAGGAAGAACAGCTTCTGCCGCCCGTCGCCCAGGCCCAGCCCAGTCATGCCACCCGAGCCGATGCTCATCAGCGATTCGGCGACCTGGTAGCCCGAGCCCTGGCGGTTGGCCCACGGGTCCAGGAAGGCGGTGATGCGCTTCATGCGGTACGGGCTGGTGGCGATGGCGGTGTACGCGAAGGGAATCGCCATCAGCACCGAGCCGACCAGGTACGAGAGCTTGGTCCCGGCCGCGAAGAGCAGCACGAACATCAGGAACAACAGCGAGACCGAGCTGCCGAAGTCGGGCTCGAGCATGCACAGGCCGACCAGCAGCCCCGCGATGCCGATGTGGGGCAGGAAGCCGATGGAGAAGCTCTTCACCTTCTCCTGCTTCTTGGCCAGCGAGTACGAGAGGTAGATGACCCAGGCGACCTTGGCGATTTCGGCAGGCTGAATGGAAATGCCGGGCACGCGCAGCCACCGCCGCGCACCGCCGACCACCGTGCCCAGGCCCGGCACCAGCACGGCGACCAGCAGCAGAATCGCGATCAACAGCAGCGGGTAGGCCAGGCGCGCCATGCGGCGGTAGCCCAGCTTCATGGCCACGGCCATCGCCACCAGCCCCACCCCCGCGGCCACCGCCTGGCGCTTCAAGAAGTAGAACGAGTCGCCCAGCTTGTCCTGCGCCATGATCGCCGACGCGCTGTAGATCATCACCAGACCGAACCCGACCAGGGTCAGCACGGCGAAGAGCAACAGCGGGTCGTAGGTGAGCCGCTTCTCGTTCATCGCGTCGTCTCCTGGGTCAGCGAGCGCACCAGCGACTTGAAGGTGTCGCCCCGGTGCTCGAAGTGGTTGAACTGATCGTACGAAGCGCAGGCGGGGCTCAGGAGCACCGTGTCTCCGGGCTTCGCCAGCGCGTGGGCCCGCGTGACCGCCGCGTCGAGCGTGAGGCAGTCGAACACGTCACACACGCCCGCGTAGGCCTGGGCGATGACCGGCGCGTCCTTGCCGATGGTGAGCACGCCCCTCACCTTGCCCCGGCCCGCCTCGATCATCGGCGCGTAGGGAGCGCCCTTGCCCTTGCCGCCGGCGATGAGCCACACCGGCCCGGTCAGGGCCTTGAGCGCGACGATGCTCGAGTCGACGTTGGTGGCCTTCGAGTCGTTGACCCATTCCACGCCGTCGAGCGCGCGCACGAACTCGAGTCGGTGCGGCAGCCCGGGGAACGAATCGAGCCCGCGCTGAATCGCGTCGTGGGGAATGCCGGCCAGGTGGGCCATCAGCGCCGCGGCCATGGCGTTCTGCACGTTGTGGGCGCCACGGAGCGCGCGGTTGTTCAAGGTGAACGACGGCATCGCCCCGAAGACGAAGGTGAACTTGCCTTCGGTGCCGACCGCCAAGCCCTTGAACCCGGCGTTGGTGCGGCGCGCGTCGAGCGTGAAGGCGTAGACCGGCACCTGCGCCTTGCGCGAGAGCGCGACCACGTCGGGGTCGTCGGCGTTGACGATGGCGAAACCGCCCACCGGCGCGTTGGTGAAGATGCGGGCCTTGGCAGCGCCGTAGGCCCGGTGGTCGGCGTAGCGATCGAGGTGATCGGGCGTGAGGTTGAGAATCGCCGAGCCCTGGAAGGCGGCGTCGACGATGCCCTCGAGCTGGAACGAGCTCAATTCGATGACGTGCAGGTCGTACGGCTTCTCGGCCGGGTCTTCGTAGGCCAGGGTGAAGGCGGTACCCAGGTTGCCGCCCACGAAGGTGCGGGGCCGGTGCTGGCGCACCAGCTCGCCCAACAGCGCGGTGGTGGTGCTCTTGCCGTTGGTGCCGGTGATGCCGAGAATCGGGCCCGCGCCAGCAGGCATGGTGCGCCAGGCCAGCTCAATCTCGCCGTACATTTCCAGCCCCGCCTCGCGCGCGGCGACCAGCTGGGGCCGGTTCAAGGGCACGCCGGGGCTGACCACGATGGCGTCGGCGTCGTAGCCCTTCCAGAACTCGTCCTTCAGGGGGCCGGTGACCAGCGTCACCTGCGGCAGCGGCGCGGTGGCGGTGGGGCTCTCGTCGAAGGCGATGACCTTCGCGCCACGGCGCACGAGCAGCTTCGCGGCGGCGTTGCCGCTCTTGCCCAGCCCGATGACGATGACGGTCTTGCCCGCGTACGACGACATGGTTTGGCTACCTCAGCTTGAGTGACGCGAGCGCGATGGCGCCCAGGAGCACCGAGACGATCCAGAAGCGAATGACGATCTTCGTCTCGTCGATGCCCAGCTCTTCGAAGTGGTGGTGCAGCGGGGCCTTCTTGAAGACCCGCACGCCCTTGCGCAGCTTGAAGCTGGCGACCTGAATCATCACCGACAGCGCTTCGACCAGGAACACGCCGTTGATGATGGCCGAGACGAACTCGTTCTTGCTGAGCATGGCCACGGTGCCCAACGCGCCACCCAGCGCCAGCGAGCCCACGTCGCCCATGAAGACGCTGGCCGGGTGCGCGTTGAACCAGAGGAAGCTGATGCCCGCGCCGATGATCGCCGCGCAGAAGATCGCCAGCTCGGCGCCGCCCTCGACGCGGGTGATGCCCAGGTATTCGTACACCGGCACCGCGATGGTGCGCCGCACGCCGGCCACCACCTCGAAGTCGGCGATTTCCAGCGAGGTGCCCGCCACGTAGCAGAGCACCACGAAGACGAAGGCCGCGATCATGGTGGGCGCGATGGCCAGGCCGTCGAGCCCGTCGGTCAGGTTCACCGCGTTCGAGGTGCCCACCACCACCACCCACGCGAAGGCCACGTACGCCCAGCCCAGCTGCGGGTGGAAGTGCTTCGTCGGTATGAACGGCATGGTGACGGTGGTGTCGATGAGCAGGTGCGGCACCCCGCCCTTCCACTCGCACAGCAGCCCGAACACGCTGACGAGGAAGAAGACGGTCTGCAGCACCATCTTGTAGCGGCCCGGCAACCCCTTGGAGTTGCGCTTGCTCAGCTTGAGCCAGTCGTCGAGGAACCCCGTGAAGCCGTAGCCGAAGGTCATCAGCAGCGCGACCAGCACCACGCGACTGCGCAGGTCGGCGAAGAGGAACGTGCCGCAGAAGATGCCCAGCAGAATGATGGTGCCACCCAGCGTCGGCGTGCCCTTCTTCTTCTGGTGTGATTCGGGGGTGTCGGCGCGCACGTTCGACTGCCCGTGCTGGGCCACGCCCAGGCGGCGAATGATGGTCGGGCCCATCACCATGCCGATGACCAGCGACGACATCGCCGAGGCCACGATGCGGAAGGTCGGGTCGCGCAGGAAGTTGAGCCACCGCGCCCACTCGGGGTCCGACTTGAGCCACTCGTAGAGCAGGTAGAGCATGTCAGTGGCCCCCGCCCGTCTCGTGCCCCGTCAGGCCCGCCACCACGCGCTCGAGCTTCATGCCCCGACTGCCCTTCACCAGCACGACGTCTCCTGACTTCAGCTCGGTCTTCAGCCACGCCAGCAATGGCGCCACGTCGTCGAAGTGCTTCGCGGCGCTGCCCAGCTTCTTGACCGCCTGCTCGTGAGCGAAGCGCATGCGCGGCCCGAAGAAGGCGACCAGCGAGGCCCGCTCCGATGCCGTCACGCCCAGCTGGGTGTGGTCGGCCTGCTCGGTCGCGCCCAGCTCGAGCATGTCGCCCAGCACGGC
>CAIWFK010000369.1 GCA_903911905.1 uncultured Myxococcales bacterium | reverse complement strand
TGCCCAGTTCCTGCTCGATGGCGTCCAGGTGCTTGCCGAGCAGGAAGTGGAACTCGGGCGTGGTCATCTTCTTCTGGAACTCGGGCTGGCGGATGATGGCCGAGAACAACCGGTCGGTGTCGAGCAGCACTTCTTCCTCGAACCCCAGGTCGTAGATGCGAATGATGCGCGCCACGCGGTACTGCAGGTCGCCCGCGTTGGGGTTGACCTCGCGAATGTGGTGTTTCATCACGCGGTGCGCGTCGTGGTACAAGTTCGCGCCGGTGGTGGTGATGCACGAAATCACGCCGCTCTCGACCAGGGGAATGATGCAGCTCTGGTGCAGGCCGGCCGGCGTCATCGCCCCCGACAGCGTCAGGAAAATCGACGCGTTTTCCTCGAGCGAGCGCTTCATCAATTCGAACGCCGTGCGCTCCTGGCGACCGACGTAGGCGCCGAACGCGGTGTCGAGCAGCTCGATGGCCGTCTCCTTGCCGGTGATGGGGCGCGGGTTGACGCGGCGGGACTTCTGGTACGACGTGCGAAGGCTGCTCTGGGTCTTGGTCGCCATGGGCCGCGGGGGTATACACCCGCCCACACCCGGCCGCCTCACTGGAGTTTCCACGTTGAAGATCTCCTCTTCGCTTCCGTTCGCTGCGCTGTTGTCACTCGTTTCCGTCTCGGGGTGTCGCTGCGGCACCCAGACCAGCGGCCTCAAGCCCGACTACGTGGCCAACCCCACGGCGCTCTCGTTCAACGCCTGCCCCACGAAGGACGAGAACGGGAACCCGGTGGCCGACGTGTTCGCCGACGTGCAGAAGGTGACCATCACCAACCAGGGCAAGGTCGCGGGCGCGCTCAACCTGAGCATCACCGGCACCGACGCCACGCTCTTCAGCGTGCAGGGTGACGCGGGCACCTCGCTCGAGGGCTTGAACTCGGTCGACCTGCCGATCGCCTTCTCGCCCGACAAGAAGGGCGACCTGAAGGCGGCCCTGAACATCGACGACGGCCAGGGCGGCAAGAGCGTGGTCACGCTCATCGGCACCGGGGCGAACCTGCCCGCCCAGGCCACCATCGAGACCGCGCCGCAGTCGACCGACGGCACCACCTTCGCGACCTGCCAGACCGGCTCGCCCCTGTCGGACTGCACGCTCTCGTTCCCCGACACCCTCTTCGGCCAGTCGAACACCCTGCAGCTGAAGCTTCGCAACAAGGGCTGCCCGACGCTGAAGGTGAGCGACCTGTCGATCGAGTCGCTGGCTGGCGACACCCAGGGCTTCACCATCGACTCGCCCGCGGCGCCCTCGATGTCGTCGCCGCTGACCCTGAACCAGGCCGACGGCACGCAGGAAATCACCATCACCGTGCGCTTTACGCCCACCGACGACAATTCGGGCAACCTGGGGCGGTACGCGACGCTGGTCATCAAGTCGAACGACCCGGTGTACGGCGACGGCTCGGTGCAGCCGGCCCGCATCTCGCTCGAAGGTCAGGCCATCAAGCCGTCGGTGTACGTGCAGCCCTCGCGCTGTGACTTCGCCAACCCGCTCGACCCCTGCGGCTTCCCCACCGCGCAGACCCCGCACGACACCGCGCACTTCACCGTCTTCAACGACGGCAACACGCCGCTGCAGGTGACCAAGGTCTCGTTCCTCTCGACCGGTACGTCGATGGGCGTGAGCAACCGCTTCGCCATCAGCCAGAACCTGATGGGCCAGACCATTCCGCTCAACGGCAGCGCGGTGCTCGCGGTCACACACACCGACATGCCGCTCTACGTGTCGGACCAGATCGTGGTCGAGACCACCATTCCCGGGCAGGCCGCGGGCTCGGGCGGCTCGGTGACGCTGGCGGTGTACGGCGGCAAGAAGCCCTGCCTGACCACCGACCCGCTCGACCAGCTGAACTTCATGAACCCCACCATGGACCTGACCACCCAGCCCCTGCTGATCAAGAACGGCGCGAACTGCGGCACGCTGGTGGTGAACTCGGTCACCGTCGACACCGACCCGTTCTTCTCGGTGGTGGCGCCGCTGCTGGCGCCCGACACCCAGGTGCCCGCCGGCGGCCAGGTGCAGGCGGTGGTGCAGTACAAGCGGCCCCCGTCGGGCGGCATGCAGTTGGGCACGCTGCACGTACAGACCAACGATTCGGACTTCGCCGGCCCCGCGTGGAAGGTCGTGCAACTGTACTCGCAGTCGCCGCTCGATCAGGTGCCGACCGCCGTGGCCACGGGCTGCACGCCCTCGCAGGTGACCACCGACCCGACCTGCGCCATGGGCACGCAGTCGACCATGTCGGCCAACCTGAGCATGCTGGGCACGCCGGCCAGGGTGACCATCTCGGGCGTCGATTCCACCGACGACAACCTGGTGGCCGAGTACCGCTTCACGCTGCTGCCGCCCTTCCCCGCGCCCTCGGTCACCACCGCAGCGCTGGCGAACAGTGGCGTGCGTGGCACCGCGAAGCAGACCGTGCTGACGGTGCCCGCGGGCGCGACCGGCCGCTACCGCATCGAGCTCGAGGTCTGGGACAACCGAGGGCAGATCTCGCTGATTCCCTCGATTCTCAACGTGAACGTCTACCCCTGACGGTCGCGCAGGCCCGGGCCAGAGGGAACCGCTGGCCCGGCGCCGCTCACTGGTACGAGGTGTAGAAGCCGCCCGACCCTTCGGCGCAGTACACGGCCGAATAGCCCTTGTCGAAGTAGGCCTTGAGGGCCGGGTCGACGCCGCGAGGGTCGAGCTTGAAGTCGGTGGCGCGCAGCTCGATCTTCGCGCCGATGCTGGCCACGCTCGCGGTGTGGTTGTTGGTCAAGCGCACCGTGCAGTTGGTCAGGGTCGCGCCGCTGCGGTTCTGAATGACGACCCGCTGGCCGCGACGAAACACGCTCAGCTCGCCCTTGATCGCCACGGCCTGCGCTTGCGGCTGGGTCTTCGCGGGAAAGGCTTCGGGCATCATCGCCGGTTGCACCGGCTTGTCGATCGCCGGCTGCTGCGCGGGTTGGGCCGGCTGCACCGGGGTGGTGATCGTCGGGGTCTTGTCGACCTGGTGCGCTGGCGTCTTGTCGACCACCGCGACCTCGACCGGCTTGCGGGGGCGAGCAACGGCGGGCTTCGCGGTCAGGTCGCGCTGCACGAAGCGCACGCCGGTCAGCGCGCCTTCCCCGACCTCGATGCGAATGAGCTTGCCAGCGACCTCGGTGACCACCCCATAGGCGTAGAGTGGGGCCTTCTTGTCGGCACCGGGCTCGCCGATCAACTGCACCTCGTCGCCCTTCCCGTACGTCACCTTGTGATCGTGCGGAACGATGACGAGCACCTTGCCGTCTTCGATGCGCGCCTGCAGCTCGTCGCCCTGGGTCGCGACGGTGCTCAGGGCCACGCCCTTCTCGACGGCGGCCTCGACCGGCTCGGTGGGCCGCTCGACGGGCTTCTCGACCACCACCTCGGGCTGTTTCTCGGGTTGTTTGTCGGGCTGCTTTTCAGGCGGTGAGTCGGCGTGCCGTTCGATCACCGGCGCGGGAACCGGAGCCGGTTCGTCCTTGCCGCGCAGCGCGAAGAGCGCGCCACCACCGACCACCGCCAGCCCCATCACCGCCAGCACGATCATGGGCGCCTTCGAGCGAGGCACGACCACCGGCTCGGAGACCGTCTCTTCGGCCGACGAGCTCGGGGCCACCTGCCGAGCCTGGGTTCTGACCTGCGCCTGATCGGCCACCGGCGCCTTCGACCTGACCTTCGGGGCAGGCGCGGGCGCGGGCGTGGGCTGGGCCGTGACGCTGAGCGCGCGCTGGGCCGGCGTGAGGTCGGGCACGTGCTGCGCCACCTGGTCGGTGGCCAGCTTCGGCGACGAGGGCCGAAGGAAGGTGCCTTCGATTTCGGCGCTGGCCTTCTCGGGCGCAGCGCCCTTCTTGCGCATCACCGACAACTGCGACTGCAGCTTGCGCTCGGCCGCGAATTCCTCGGGGCACATGGCCCGCACGTAGTTGCCCACCTCTTCGGCGCCGACGGTCAGCCCTTCGCGCACCGCCAGCTCGTTGAGCGCGCGGGCGAAGTCGTCTCCGCGGGCGTAGCGATCGCCGGGGTCGGTCTGCAGCGAGCCCATCACGATCTGCTCGAGCGTCTCGGAAATCTCGGGGCGCAGCGTGCGCGGCGACGGCACGTTGGGGAACGCCATCTGCGCGACCATCTCGCCCATGGTGCCGCCCTGGTAGAGCGGGCGACCGGTCAACAGTTCCCAGATGACGATGCCGGCCGAAAAGAGGTCGGACCGGTAGTCGACCGTCTTCGCCTGGGCCTGCTCGGGCGACATGTAGCCCAGCTTGCCCATCACCGTCTGGGGCAGCGTGTGCTGCGAGCGCACCGCGCTCTTGGCGAGGCCGAAGTCGATGA
>CAIWFK010000368.1 GCA_903911905.1 uncultured Myxococcales bacterium | reverse complement strand
GGGTTGGGCCGCGACGGCGTCGAAGGCCGGGGGCGGAGCGAGAGCGGGTCGACCGCCAGTTGGGTGCGAGACCCCGCGTCGTCGTCGTCGTCGTAGATCGGCGTGGCCTGTGCGGCCCCCGCTCGCGGCACCACGCCCGGGTAGCTGGGCGTACCCTTGGGAGCTGGAATGCGCGCGGTGAGGGCCCGGGTGTCCTTCTGGCGTTCGGCGAACTGCTGACGAACCAGCTCGGCGCACCGGTCCTTCGACCAGGCGGTGTTGCCAGCGGCCTGCGAGAGGTCGCGGGTGAACTCGATGGCGCTCTGGTAGCGGCGGTCGACCTTGCGCTCGAGCAGCTTCATCACCACCGGGTCGATGGCCCTGGGCACCCGCTTGTTCACCCGCGAGGGCAGCGGAATCTCGGCCTCGTAGACCGCCGCCATTTCCTGGGCGGGGTTGCCCTTGTAGAAGAGCCGCGTCCCGGTGAGCAGCTCGTGGCAGATGACGCCCAGCGAGAACAGGTCGCTGCGGTGATCGAGTTCCTTGCCGATGGCCTGCTCGGGGCTCATGTACGCGGTGGTGCCGCGCACCATGCCGGCCTGGGTTCGGCGCTCGCTGCCCTTCACCCGCGCGATGCCGAAGTCGAGCATGCGGGTCAGGCCGTCGAAGTCGGTCATCACGTTGCGCGGCGTGACGTCGCGGTGGATGATCGGCGACGATTCGCCCTTCGCGTTGCGGTGCGAATGGGCGTGGGCCAGCCCCTGCGCCGCTTCACGCACGGCGGTCAGCGCGAAGCCCAGCGGCACGGGTTCGTTGCGCTGCAGGTTGGCGGCGACCAACTCTTCCAGGTTGGCGCCCGAGATGAATTCGATCACCAGCAGCACGTCGTCGCCGTCGATGTCGAGGTCGAGCACCTGCGCCACGTTGGCGTGGCTGAGCGTGGCGGTGAGCTTGGCCTCGTCGATCAGGTTCTGCAGCGCGGTGGGGTCTTCGCGCTGCTCGGTGAGAATGCGCTTGAGCACCACGGGCTTGCCAGCGAGCGCACCGGTGCGCGCAAAGCCGAGGAAGATCTCGGCCATGCCGCCCACGGCAAGCCGACACAGCACTTCGTACTTGCCGAAGTGCCTGCCGGTGAACTCATCGGTCGTCCACCTCATCGTGTGTGCGAACGAGCTTAGGTCGTGCGCCGCGGGGCAGAAAGAAACCTCGTCGTGCCACAACGCTGTAGCGGCCGCGCAGGCCCCAGGTCCGTCATGACTGGAAAATTCAAGCCTGGCGCGAACGACCGCGAACCAGCGCCTCGATCTGTCGAACCACCTCGCTCAGCGGCAGGTGGGTGGAATCGAGGTGCACGGCGTCGGCGGCGGGCTTGAGGGGCGCGACCTCGCGCTGCGAGTCTTCGCGATCGCGGGTGTTCTGCTCGCGCAGCACGTCGTCGACCGGGCGCTCGACGCCCTTCTGGAACAGCTCTTCGTAGCGGCGGGTGGCGCGCACCTTCGGGTCGGCGAAGAGGAAGACCTTCAGGTCGGCGTCGGGGAAGACCACCGTGCCGATGTCGCGGCCCTCGAGAATGGCGCCGCGTTCGGCCTGCAGGGCCAGGCGCCGCTGCAGGTCGAGCAGGGCGTCGCGCACCACCGGGCGGCTGCTGACCCGGCTGGCAGCCAGCGAAATCTCGGGGGGTGCGAATGGCGTCAGAGACGTCTTCGCCGTCGAGCAGCACGTGGTTCACCTCTTCGACCATGGTAAAGCCGATGTGCAGGGCGGCCAGCAGGTGGCCCAGGCCCCCGTCGTCGTCGAAGGCGATGCCCGAGCGCTGGGCCTTGAGCGCCACGCAGCGGTAGATGGCGCCGGTGTCGACCAGGGTGAAGCCCAGGCGCAGGGCCAGGGTCTTCGACACGGACGACTTGCCCGCGCCCGCCGGCCCGTCGATGGCGACGATCAGGGGGCGCGTCACGTCACTTGCCCAGGAAGGCGCCCATCGCGCGGAACTTCGCGTAGCGATCGGTGACCAACTGCTCGGGCGAAAGCTGCTTGAGCTGGCCCAGGTGCTTGGCGAGCGCGGCGCCCACCGAGGCGATGGCCTTCGGGTGGTCGCGGTGCGCACCGCCAGCCGGCTCGCGGATGATCTCGTCGATCACCTTGAGCTCGAGCAGATCGGGCGCGGTCAGCTTGAGCGCGTCGGCGGCGCGGCCGGCGTGCTTGGCGTCGCGGAAGAGAATCGACGCGCAGCCCTCGGGGCTGATCACCGAATAGATCGAGTACTCGAGCATCAGCACGCGGTTGCCCACGCCGATGGCCAGCGCGCCGCCCGAGCCACCCTCGCCCACCACGGTGCTGATGACCGGCACGGTCAACCCGGCCATGACCTCGAGGTTGACGGCGATGGCTTCGGCCTGGCCGCGCTCTTCGGCGCCGATGCCCGGGTACGCGCCGGGGGTGTCGACGAAGGTGAAGATGGGGCGGTTGAAGCGGGCGGCCAGTTCCATCAGCCGGCGCGCCTTGCGGTAGCCCTCGGGGCGGGGCATGCCGAAGTTGCGCACCATGTTTTCCTTGGTGCTGCGGCCCTTCTGGTGGCCCATGACCATCACCGGTTCGCCGTTGAAGCGGGCGAAGCCGCCGACGATCGACGGGTCTTCTCCGAAGTGACGGTCGCCCGCCAGCTCGTTGAATTCGGTGAACAGCCCCGCCACGTAGTCCAGGAAGTACGGCCGCGCGGCGTGCCGCGACAACTGCACCATCTGCCAGCGGGTCAATTCCGAGAAGATCTCTTCCTGGAGCCGACGGGCCTTCTTCTCGAGCCGACCGATCTCGGCCGACATGTCGACCGCGCCGATGGTCTTGAGCTCGGTGATCTTCTTTTCCAGCTCGAGCAGGGGGCGCTCGAATTCCAACGCGTGTCCGGGAGAAGCCATGAGGGCCGTGGTCTGTCCCCCGGAGGCGCGCTCGTCAAGCTGTTTTGCCGGCGGGCCGTCAGGCGGCCTTGGTCGACTTCGAGGCCGCCGAGAGCGCGTACCAACTGGTGCGGAAGGCCTTGAGCTCGCGCAGGCCGGCCGGGTGGCGACCGAGCGCGGGGGCCATGGTCACCGGCAGACCGATCTTCTTCTCGATCAGCTTGGCCACGTCGAGCTCGTTCTTGCGGCGCTCTTCGGTGACCGGGCAGGTGGTCTTGGGCAGCACCCGGTTGACCAGCACGCGCTCGACCGGAAGCTTCTTTTCCTTCAGGTACTCGCACAGCCGCTCGGCCGCCGGCACGCCCAGCTCTTCGCCGCGGGTGACGACCACGAAGCGACACTCGGTGGGGTTGAGAATGGCCTTCTCGAACCGGTCGACGTGGGCCAGTTGGGCCTCGAGCCAGGTGACGAGCGCGAGCGCGCCCTTGGCCTTGTACTTGAGCGCGATGGCGTGCAGCGCGCCGAACCAGGCTTTTGCCACCGCCGGGAACTCGAGCAGCCGCAGGTTGTTCGAGCTTGGCGCCGGGTCGATGACGATGCGCTTGAAGCGCTCCTGCACCAGCGCGTCGGTCAGCGCGGTCATGGCGGCCCACTCGTCCATGCCCGCGGGCGCCAGGTCGAGCAGGTTGCGCACCGCTTCCTTGTCGAGCGCGAAGGTTTCACCCTTGGCCTCGGCACCGAAGAGCGGTTCGGCCAGTTCCTTGAGCTTCTTGCGCAGGTTGTTGTTCCACACCGCGAAGTCGATCTCGCGGGCGTACAGGCCCTTGGTGCCCTTGACCTGGGTCTCGGTGTCGGTGAGCCGGCTCTGCAGCACGTCGGACAGCGAGTGCGAGGGGTCGGTCGAAATCAGCAGCACCGGCCCTTCTTTTTCGGTCAGGGTGACCGCCGCGGCGGCCGCGCACGAGCTCTTGCCGGTACCGCCGGTGCCCACGAAGAAGATGAAGCGGGTGGGCGGCAGCGGAGGCGCCGCGATGGGCGGCATGGACGGCGCGCGAACCAGCGCGGGAGGCGCTTCGGCAGGCAGGAAGGCGAGGGCCTTCGTTTCCTTGCCGCTCGCCCAGTCCTTCCCGAACTTCTTCACTTCTTCGAGCCCGCGCGGGCCGACGATGCGGCGCTGCAGCAGGTCGACCTTCGCGTTGAGCGTCTGGTACTTGCGCACGTGGGGCGCCTGCAGACCGCGGCGGTTCTCGACCTCGCGGCTGGCCTTGCCGTCTTCGATCATGTCGGCCACGATCTCGGCGACGGCGATGCCCTTCTCGCCCAGCACCTTGATCAGCAGCTTGGTCTGCGATTCGGCGACCGGCTCGGCGATGGTGGCGACGTAGACCTGGAAGCGGGCGGGGTCCTTGAGCAGGGCCTGCACGGCTTCGGTGCGGGCGGCCAGGTCGTCGACCGCGGTCGCCGGGCGCACTGCGTTCTTCGACGGGCGGAAGGTGCGCTCGGCGCGCACCAGCGCGATCAGCTTGCGCAGTTGCGTGGGCAGCTCGAGCTGGCGCAGGGTGTGGGTGACCGACAGGCCGTCGATGACGACGTGGTCGTATTCCTTCGACTCGAGCAGCTCGAGCAGGTGGAAGAACAGGCCGTATTCGTAGGCGTTGCCCAGCGAGGCCTCGAGCAGGCGGCGGGTCTCGTCTTCGTTGAAGACCGCACCCTTCCCCGCCACCACCGCTGCGAACTGCGGCTTGTACTTCGCGACGAAGGCCGCTCCGACCGCGGCGGGGTCGATTTCCGCCGCGAACAAGGCACCGGTGCCCTTGCCCGGCGCCAGCTTCACGGCCTTGGGCGAGAGCTTCTTCTTCACCAGGTCGGCCACCGCCCCGTCAGGCTCGAGCGAGAGCAGCAGGACCTTCGCCTTCCCCGAGTCTTCCAGCAGGTTCAGCGCATGGGCGGTCGCAAGAGTGGTCTTGCCAGCGCCGCCTTTTCCGGCAAAGAAGTGGATGCAAGGTCCGTGAGTCATTCGTCGAGGCCTTCCTGTGATCTGGCGGGTCAGCAGCCCAGAAGGATCAACACGGCACGAATGGCCGATGTTGCCTCACCCGACAGAAATAGGCGCGGAGTCTCCCCGATCCCGCCCCTGTCGGTCAAGGTAGGACCTCCCTTTTTCAGCAGGTTTAGGGGTTGACTCTTCAGGCGTCGACGTACCGGCGCTTGAGCAGGAACACCAGGGCATCGCGGGCGCTGGGGTCGGTGTAGCCGAAGCGGCGGCCCATTTCGTCGAGGGTGGACCGGGCCTGCTGCTGTTCCTTGGGGCTCAGGCCGTTGCGCTCGTCGGACAGGTACTTGAGCACCCCTTCCACGTTCTTGCGCAGCTGGCGCTTGCGGTCTTCGAAGAAGTGGGCCGACAGCCGCTTGAAGAGGTCGGGGAAGATGCGGGCGTAGTCGACCTCGGGTTCGGGGTTGTCGATGCGCCAGGCGCCCACGGTGGCGATGAGCGACTTGCGGAATTCCTTCGGGTCGTCGCCGCGGGGCATGACGAAGGTCTCGAATTCGGTCATGCGGCCCTCGTCGGGCTTTTCCATCTGCCCGGTGAGCCGGTTGTGCATGCGCTCGCCCTTGACCCAGTGCGAGACGGTCTGCACGTAGCGCTCGAACAGCTCGCGGTACTGGCTTTCGCTGACCAGCCCCATCGACTCGCGCGCTTCGCGGTCGACCGTGTCGAGATACCACCCTTCGACCACGCCCACGAAGGCCCCATGGTCGTGGTACCCGTCGACGATTTCCTGCTGGAGGAATTCGTACACGCTCTTGTCGCGGGTGATCTGCCCCAGTTCCTTCATCACGGCCAGGGGGTGAAGGGAGTCGTGTTCGGTGGACTGCGCGGCGTTGAAGAGCGCGGTCTTGATCTCGCGGGCCGAGGCGCCGCTGCGGCCCTCGTAGTTGGGGTACGAGTCGGACTCTTCGTAGATGGCGCCCAGCAGCTTCTTGAGCTCTTTCTGGTGCTGCAGGGTGAGCCGGTCGGGGGCCTCGCCGTCCTGGTACAGGCGCAGCTTCTCGAGCGGGCTCAACCGTTCGATCAGCGCGCGCACCTCACCCTGAAAGCGATCGGGCATGGGCTTCTTGAGCCGGGTGAGCACCGCCCACATTGCCGCGACCTCGGTGGCGTGCGGCGCGATGTGGCGGCCCACCGTGCGGGCGTTGACCTGGGCGTCGTAGATTTCGCGCTCGACCTTCCACCGGCGCAGGTAGGGCACCCGCACCAGCTCGATGCGGCCCTTGAAGCTGGCGAAGTCGGGCAGTTCCTTGAACGCGGCCAGGTGCTTCTCGTTCGACGAGGCGATGAGCACCTCGTCGAGCTGCAGGATCATGTGCTCGAGCGGCACTTCCTGGGTCTCGCTGAAGCCCAGCAGGTACTTGAAGGCCTCGAGCGGCCGCTTGAGCAGGTCGGCGTATTCGATGAGGCCGCGGTTGGCGCTGACCAGCGGCCCGTGCGGCTCGTAGAGCACCGCCGAATGCAGCGCGGGCGGCAGGTTGGCCTGGGTGCGATCGGCGGTGACCTGCTGGTATGCGGCGTCGACGCTCATCTGCGGTTCGACCGTGAAGGTGCCGATCTGGTAGCGGCGCGAAATGTAGAAGCGCTCGACCTGCACGTGCCTCAGCACCTTGAGCCAGTCGCCGCCGTAGCTGGCCAGCAGCGCGTCGTAGATCACCCGGTTCTTCGCCGACAGTTGCCCCTCGAGCAGGTAGGTCGAGGTGATGAAGTCGCGCGGCAGGGCCCCGTCGAGCAGCTTCTTCCGCTCGGCCAGGGGAACGAGGAAGATGGGGTGTTCGCGCACCGGGCTGACGATGCGCACCGTGATGTCGTCGGCGCTCAGGTGCGCGTAGGTCGACAGCCCGCTGCTGGGCCCGCCCATGGCACCGTCACCGAAGCCGATGCTGCCCTTGATCAGCTTCTCGTTCGGGAAGATCCAATTGAACGTGTAGAGCGCGCCTTCGGGGGTGTGCGAATAGGTCTCGAGGCCGCGCTTGAGCGCTTCGACCAGCGACGACTTGGCCGAGCCGTTGGGCCCGTGCAGCAAGATGAGCTTGTTGATGCGGCCGGCCCGCACGAAGTTGCCCACCAGGCGGTAGATGGCGTTCTGCACCTCTTCCTGGCCCGCCACCCGCCCGTCGCCATCGGGGCCGCCGTCGAAGATCGAGAAGCGCCGCATTTCGCCTGCCGGGTGCGGCACGGTGCGGGTGCCGAACGAGTCGATGGCGGCCAGCAGGTACTGCGCGGCGTTGCGGGCCTGCAGCTTCGGCGAGGCGTGGAAGAGCTGCAGGTATTCCTCGAACGAGAGCAGCGAGCGGTTCTTGACGAAGTCCGTCGACACCACCGCGCCCACGTCGTGAAGGAACCGCCGGGCCTCTTCGCTCTTGGTGCTCATGGACCCCAGTGTAGCGGCACTTCGGTCACTCGCGCTGGAAACCCCCTTCCCCACCACATCGGTGAGCGCGCGGGCGAGCCGTGGCATACAGTTCGCCCCGTGCGGCATGCTCCGTGGCTGACAGCTCTGGTGGTGATGACGGCGTGCCCGCCGACGAACTCGACGCCGTGTGCGACCGACGCCGAATGTCACGCCGACCAGCGCTGTCGGCGCGGCGCCTGCGGCCCCATCTGCCTCGACGACACCGAATGTGGCTCGGGCCAGACCTGCCAGGCCGGCGTGTGCGCGGTGCGACCCGAGTGCGCCGCCGACACCGACTGCGCCGCCGGCTTCACGTGCACCAATGGCACCTGCACGTGCACCGGCGACGCGGCCTGCTCGGCCAACCAGGTCTGCACCAACGGGGTCTGCCAGACCAGACCGCGCTGCACGGCCGACGCCGACTGTCTGGGCAGCGGAGGGCGTTGTGAAGTGACCCAGGGCGTGTGCCTGCCGGTGTGTGTGATGCCGCAGGACTGCGCGCCCAACCTCGACCCCAACGTGGCCTTCGCGCTCTACACCTGCGTGCAGGGCACCTGCACCCGGCGCTGCACCACCGACGTGCTGTGCGGCGGGTCGGGCTTCATCTGCCAGAACGGGTTGTGCACGGTGGCCCAATGCAAGGCGGCCAGCGACTGCCCGCAGGGACAGTACTGCACCAGCGCCACCTTCGGTCGCTGCCAGTCGTTCCAGACCTGCACCTCGAGCAGCCAGTGCATGGCCAACTTCGAGTGCAAGCGCTTCCCCACCGGGCAGTGCCCGCCGGGCTTCGACTGCACGCAGCAGGTCTGTCTGGAACTGCCCACCTGCCTGTCGGACGGCGACTGCGTGTCGGGGGTACCGGGCTCGCCGACCTCGATGCCCACCGGCTACTGCGCCGAGGGGCACTGCCAGCAGACCGGCACCTGCACGGTGAGCCTGGAATGCCCGACCGGCCAGGAATGCATCGGTGCGCTGTGCGTGCCCTCGGTGTGCCGGGGCAACGCCGCGTGCGGCGCGGGCCAGGCCTGCGTGGGCGGCGCGTGCGCCACCCCGCCGGCGGGCGGCGACATCACCCTGGCCTCGCTGCGGCCGGCGCAGGCGGTGATGCTGGTGGGCGACACCCTGCCCTTCACCTTCATCGGCTCGTCGATCGACGGCAGCACCTTTCCCATGGGCAGCGCGAGCTACCAGGTGCTCGACGCGCTGGGCGCGACCAGCACGGCGGCGACCATCACCGCGGCGGGGGTGCTCACGGCCGTGACGCCGGGGCAGGTGACGGTGCGCGCGCTGGTGCCGGGCTCGGTCATCGCGCCGGTGTCGTCGACGGTCACCATCTACCCCCGCATCACGGCCGGGCGCCGGGTGCTGGTGCTGGCCCAGGCCACGGGCCTGCCCATCGCCAACGTGCACGTGCAGGCCTGCACCCCCACCTGCACCGAGGTGGTGACGGGGGCCGACGGCGTGGCGCTCTTCCCGTCGCTGGCGCCCACCGACCCCGCGACCTTCACGGCGGCGGCCGAGGCCGTGCGCACCGACGGACTGCCGGCCTGGGAGCGCGCGTCGATCATCGGCACCACCTCGAGCGACGTGGTGCTGCCCTTGCGCGACAACCCGGTGCAGGGGCTGGGCGGCTTCAACGCGTCGATTTCGTTCACCGACGTGAGCACCATCGGCAGCTACTGGGCGGGGTTCGTGACCGCGTCGACCAGCGACCTGCCCTCGGTGACGCCCACCTCGCTGGTGGGTGACTCGTTCAACACCCCGCTGCCGGGCATCATGCAGTCGGTGCCGGTGCCCTCGACGGTGGTGCTCTACACCTCGCCGGCCTTCGGCATTCCGCAGCAGGTCAAGGCGCGCTCGCTGGGCGGGGCGCAGAGCGGCGCGCGGGCCACCATGTGCTGGGCGGGGCGGGCCAACCTGAACATCACCACCTCGCTGCGCTCGACCGACCTGCTCTCGTACCTGGGGGCCTTCGACTACGCGCAGGGTCAGGCCAGCTTCTCGAGTCGCCCGTGGGTCGACGACACGGCCGACGTCAACGGCAACGGGCTGTGCAGTGACCCGATGAAGTGCCCCAACGGCTCCGAGAAGGTGCCCGACTACGTGAACTTCACCCCGCTCACCTTCCAGCCGCGCCGGCAGCAGGTCGAGCGCACCGAGGTGGTCTTCCCCCGCGTGCCCTCGACGTTCAACACGGTGGTGGTGGCGGTGGTGGCCATCGACCGTTGGCTGGGCGTGTTGCCGGTCGGCTTCTCGTCGGCCACGGCGGGCGCGGCCGGTGCCGATGGCACGCGCAAGGTGCCCAACGTGACCCTGCGCAGCGGGTCGCCGTATGCGGGCCTGGAAGCGTCTTCGCCCGGGGTGTGGGTGCTGGCCGCCAACACCGCAGGCACCGCCTATTCGGGTCGCTTGACCTCGAGCGCGGTCTTGCCGACCAGCGTGCAGGTGGCGCCGCTGTTGCCGGCGCCGACGGGGGGCTCGTTCTCGCTGGCCAACCGGGCCTTCAACCCCGGTCAGCCGGCGTGGAGCTCGGTGTATTCGAGCGGCGGCGAACTGGCACGTGTCAGTCTGACCGGCACCGAGGTGCGCCACACCATCTACTTCGCGCTGGGGCCCAACCAGACGCAGGTGGGCTGGCCAACCACACCTGCCGGCGTGCCGGGGCAGGACCCGGCGGCCGAATCGGGCTCGACGCTGGAGGTGGTGGCGGTCGACCTGGCCAACGGCACCACGGTGGAAGGGGTGTTCGACGCCGCGGGCCAGACCCTGGTCTCGTGGTCGCAGAGCATCGACGGGTACGCGCGCGCCGACCGCTGAGCGGGTTGGCGCAGAATGGTTCCTCGACACCCGCGCTTTTCCGCTTCAAACTGCGAGGCCAGCGTGAGTGAGACAATCATCGGTATCGACCTCGGTACGACCAACAGTTGTGCGGCGTACGTCGACGGGTACAAAGACGGGCAACCGAACGTCAAGCTGATCCCCTACAAGGGCGGCGAGTACACGATTCCGTCGATCTTCGCGGTCGACGACAAGGGCAACGAGCTGATCGGCTACGAGGCCAAGCGCCAGTGGCAGCTCAACCCGAAGAACACGATCTACGGGGCCAAGCGCCTGGTGGGTCGCAGCGCGACCAGCGACATCGTCGAGACGATGAAGAAGGTCGTGCAGTACGGCGTGAAGCCGTCGAGCGACAACAAGGAAGTCACCATCGAGGTGGCTCAGCGCGACATGACCTTGCAGGAGGTCTCGGCGCGCATCCTCAACAAGATTCGTGACGTGGCGTCGAACTTCCTGCGGGTGCCGGTGAACAAGGCGGTGGTGACGGTGCCCGCCTACTTCAGCGACCGTCAGCGCCAGTCGGTGAAGGACGCCGGCAAGCTGATCGGCCTCGAGGTGGTGCGCATCATCAACGAGCCGACCAGCGCGGCGCTGGCGTACGGCGTGGGGCGCGCGCTCAACGAGAAGGTCGTGATCTACGACCTGGGCGGCGGCACCTTCGACATCTCGGTCATCGAGATTCGCAACCAGGTGTTCGAAGTGAAGTCGACGGGCGGCGACATCTTCCTGGGCGGCATCGACTTCGACAACGCGATGATTCACTACGTGCTCTCGGAGTTCCAGTCGAAGACAGGCATCGACCTGTCGACGGACCCGGTGGCCATGCAGCGCATCAAGGACCTGGCCGAGCGCACCAAGATCGACCTCTCGGCGCGCGAAGAGGCGCCCTTCAACATTCCCTTCATCACGATGACGCCCCAGGGCCAGCCCCTGAACATCGAGATGAAGTTCACCCGCAAGCTGCTCGAGAAGCTGACCAGCGAGCTGGTCGACCGCACCCTCAAGATCGTCGCCAAGGTGCTGATGGACTCGGGCCTGTCGACCCGCGACATCGACGAGGTGATGCTGGTCGGCGGGCAGACCCGCATGCCGGTGGTGCAGGACCGGTTGACGAAGTTCTTCTCGAAGCCGCCCAGCAAGGGCGTGCACCCCGACGAGGCGGTGGCCATCGGCGCGGCGCTCTATGCGTTCTCGCTCTCGGACAACACCAACCTCAAGCTGCAGCTGCTCGACGTGATTCCGATGGCCATCGGGCTCGAGAAGGCCGACGGCCAGGTGCACCCCATCTTCCCGCGCAACGCGCCCATTCCGAACGCGAAGCAACTGACCGGGACCACGAGCGTCGACAACCAGGCCGAGCTCATCATGCGCATCTGGCAGGGTGACGACAACGAGGCCAAGCGCAACGAGCAGCTCGGCGAGTTCACCTTCTCGGGCATTCGGCCGGCGCCCGCGGGCGAGGTCAAGGTCGAGATCACCTTCGACTTGAGCATCGAGGGCATTCTCGCGATGAGCGCGAAGGACCCGGATACCGGGAAGGAACTGAAGACCACCGTGCGGGTGACGCAGCGGTAGCAGCGTCGCCGCGAGGTCAGAAGGTGAGGCCGGCCGTCAGCTCGGCCACCGCGGCCTTCAGGTGATCGGGCAGCGGGTCTCTCGAGGTCGCGCCGATGGCCATGAAGCGCTCGTCGCGCTTCCAGCAACCGAGGCGGGCCGCACCGCCTCCGGTGGGCATTCGCCCTTCCAGGCTGTGCCCTTCGCCGCCCGCCACGAGGTCGAGGCTCGAGGGCAGCCCGAAGGCCGACTGCGCGTCGGTGCAGGCGTCGACCAGCGACCTCGCTTCGTCGTGCGAGACCCGAATGAGCACCGTGATGTCGTCGGGCATGCGGGTGAGCGCGAAGTGCATGCTGCTCGCGGTGTCGTCCGGGCGGTTCAAGGCCGAGGGCGGGTCGATGGGCCGACGCACCACCCACCGCGGCGGCACCGTCATCGACCACTGCGCCACCCCGTCGACCAACACCAGCGACGGCGTCGGCGCGGGCGCGGCAGCCAGCCCCAGGGCCACCGAGCCGCCGAGGGCCGAGATGATCGCGAAGGTCGCTCCTGCGGAAATGCGGGTGCTCGAGGGCTCGGCCAACGAGCCACCCATCAACCCCCCGGCCGCCATCACGCAGGCCACGGTCACCACCGGAGGCACGTCGCCGAAGAGGGAACACCAGACCGCCCAGCCGACCCCCAGCCCCGCGGCGAGCGCGGGAGCGTGCTTGGCCGGGCCGCTCGCCGTCAGCACCAGGGTCGCCGCCAGCACGTGCAGCGCCGCCACCCCGAAGCTGACCGGGCCATCGTGCAATTCCACCAGCACGCCCGACCCTCGCAGCGCCCAGAGCCCCGCGGTGACCAGCAGGCCCAACGCCACGGGCCACGGGTTGGCCGTCACCGCCCCGGTCAAGCCGCCGAGCTGGGTACGGGTGATGGTCGACTGCTCGACGAACCGGTCGACGAAGACCCGGTGACAGCGTGGGCAACGCTCGGCCTCGTCGTCGATGGGCGAATGGCTACAGAACGGGCAGACCGTCTCGCTCATGCCGGGAAGATCAGGGCTTCCAGTGCGCGGTGCGCGTGAGCCACGACTCGCCGCCGCGCCCGTCGCGAACCACGAAGGTGAAGGTGACGTCCTGCTCGGTGGTGGCGGTGGGGTCGGGCTTCCAGGAATTGGTGTGCGCGCCGACCCCGCCCGAGAAGTCGGTACCGCCGGTCTCGTAGCTCGACATCACGCCCATGGTGGTCAGCCAGTTGATCTTCCACGCCTCGTGCAGCGCCACCGGGGTCAGCATGATCGAGGGCACCACGTAGTCTTCTTCGAGCATCGAGAAGTCGACCGGCAGCATCGGGACCGCGGTGGTGCCGCTGGCCTGCTTCACTTCGCCCTCGGGCCAGTCTTCGCCGTTCCAGGTCATGCCCGGCAGCACCGGCGTCACGTTCACCTTCTGTGAAGGGAAGAACCGGCAGGAATAGACCATCAACTTCTGGGCGTAGATGTGCTCCGTCTTGTCGAGCGCCTGCAGGTCGAGCACCACCGGCAGGCGAATGCCGCCCAGCCCCTTGAAGGTGTCGTCGACCACCACGTCGAGCAGCAGCGGGTCGCCCGAGGCCAGGAACTGGGCGCCTGGCGTGACCTGCATGGCCAGCTCCCCCGCCGAGGTCTGCCCGGTCTTCAGGCTGACGAATTCCCCGGGGTTGTCGCAGGCGCGATCGCTGGTCTTCGCGCAGGCCAGCGCGTCGTACGCGAGCTGTCGGCCCTTGCCCGCCGGGTCGGCGATGAGCGTGGTGAATTGCAGTGGCTTCGAGGCGAAGGCCGCCAACTGCGCCTGCAACGCGGGGTCGAGCGTGATGGTGCCGCCGTCGGCTCCGGCGCTGGCCAGCCCCAGCAACAGGCGTGCATCGCAGGGAATCATGATCTCGGGAGGCTCGAACGACATGCCCAACACCCGCAGGTCGACCAGCGTGGTCGGGTCGGGCTGGGCCGGCACGCAGGCCAGCAGCGTGAGCACCAGCAACGAGGCGTTTCGCAGTGCGGTCTTCATCTAGAAGCTCGCCTTCAGGCCAATGACCGGCAGGAAGGGAATGCCGGGCACGTTGAACTCGGTACGGAAGCGGTAGTCGTAGAACGTGGCCTCGGTGTTGGCCTGGTTGTAGACGTTCTGGATGTCGAGATAGAGATCGAGCGTGAAGTTCTTGAGGATGAAGTTCTTGTCGATGCGCACGTCGAGCTGGTGGAAGTCGGGCTGGCGAATGCTGCGCGTGGCTCCGAAGGTCGCCGAGTAGCTGTAATCGTCGGCCTGGAACACGTCGGCCTGGTGATCGAGCGGCGTCTTCGGGCGCCCCGTCACGTACCGGAACCGCACGCCGATCTCGAACCCGTACGGCAGCCGCACCGAGCCGATCAGCGTGAGGATGTGGGTCTGGTCGAAGGTGCTCAGCACGTACGGATCGCTGGTGTGGGCCGTGCGCTGCTCGCTGCGCGAGAGGGTGTAGGCGATCCACCCGAAGAAGTACTTGCTGACCTCGTGGCGGGCCAGCACCTCGACGCCGTACGCGCGCCCCAGGCCGTCGTTGGCGTTGCGATACTGCGTGACGGTGCCGTCGGCCGCCACCACGGTGGGCCCGGGTGAGCTCACGTTCTCGTAGCGCCGGTTGTAGAAGCCGGTGACGTCGACGTTGATGAACTCGGTGAAGCGGTGGGCCACGCCCAGCGAGCTCTGGAACGCGCGCTCGTGGGTCAGTGACGGCGTGCCGAACGGCGGGGCCAGCATGCTCGTGGCGGCGGGAGGCTGGGTGTACAGACCCAGCGAGCCCTTGAGCGAGGTGGCCTCGGTGAACTGGTAGCGGGCCCACAGCCGCGGGTCCCACGCATTGCGGGTCTGCCCGGCCAGGAACGCCATCGACCCTCGCAGGCCCGGCGTCACCGTCAGCTTGCCCACCGAGAGGTCGGCCTCGGCGTAGAGCGCGCCGTCGAAGGTGTTGACGGTCTCGGCGATCTGCTGCGTGGTGGTGCGCGGGTCGGCGCCGGGGAACGAGATGTACTGCACGCCGTCGAGCGTGGGGATCGACGCGCTGCCCACCAACACGCTGTCGAAGATGTCGGCGCCGGTGCGCACGGTCAGCCAGGGGCTGACCTCGACGCCGAGGTCGGCGCGCATGCCGCCGGTCCAGGTGTCGGCGTTGAGCTTGGCGATGCCGAAGTCGACGCTCGCCAGGTCGTAGCCCACGTACGGGGTCAGCTTGAAGGTGGTGTCACCC
Organism: uncultured Myxococcales bacterium; assembly: GCA_903911905.1. Lineage (GTDB taxonomy): Bacteria > Myxococcota > Myxococcia > Myxococcales > Myxococcaceae > Xiheilimnobacterium > Xiheilimnobacterium phototrophicum. Next base: position 11,356 of record CAIWFK010000368.1, on the reverse strand, counting down.
TTGCGCATCAGCCAGGTGCCGACGATGCGGTGGAACAGCGTGTGGGTGTCGAGGCTGATGCCGCGGTTGCCCACCGAGCTGATCAACTTGAGCGTGTCGTCGGACCCGAAGGCGAAGAGCGAATACGACGAGCCGTCGCTCTGCTTTTCGCCCTTCTTGCCGCCGACGTCGAGCCGCACCTGGTAGTCCCAGTACACCGGCAGCACGAGGAAGGCCTTGGGCAGCACCGCCGGCAGCAGCGCGTCGATGTAGCTGCGCCGAGCGGCTGCAGCCACCGACACGCCCTCGGCGAGCGGCGCTTCGAAGAAGATCGACGAGTCGAGCAGGTCGACCTTGGCCGCGCCATGCCAGGTGTCGCTCGCGCCTCGCCGCGACGCCACGTCGACCACGCCACCGACCGCGCGGCCGTACCGGGCGCCGAAGCCGCCGGGGAAGAAGTCGACCCGATCGAGGAAGTCGGCGTTGACGATCGACGGGCCACCGCCCAGGTGGAAGAGCAGCGGAATCTGCACGCCGTCGAAGTAGGTCAGGGTCTGGCTGGGGTTGGCGCCGCGAACGATCAACTGGCCCAGCCCGAACGGCGCGCGCGCCACGCCGGGGAAGTTCTGGATCACGCGAATGGGGTCGCCGAACGTGCCCGGAATGCGCGAGACCTCTTCGCGGCTGAAGCTGCGCCGCACGACCTCCTGCTTGTCGCGCTCGCCGCGTACCACCGTCTGGTAGCCCGCGACCTTGGGAATGAGGAAGTAGTTCACTTCCTTCGTCTCGCCGTGCTCGAGCGTCTGCTTGGTCTGGTACAGCATGAAGTCGGTGGCGGCGATGCGCAGCGCGCAGTCGCCCGAGGGCACGTTGAGGACGAACTTGCCCTGCTCGTCGCTGGTGGTGGCCAGGTCGGGCCAGTTGTCACACTGGGCGATGGCCGCCGGCACGCGCTTGCGGGACCCGCGGGCGATCACGGTGCCGATGATGGTGGCGTCGTTGGGTGGTGGCCCGGCGTCGACCGGCTCGGCCCCCGCGTCGCCAGGCCCCGCGTCGACCGGCACGTCGAGCACGAAGTGGTAGACGTATTCGATTTGAACGGCTGCGGGCACGTTGTCCAATTCGGCCGGGCTGAAACGAAAGCGGTGGAGCGCTTCGATCGCGGCCTCGTCGAAGCCGTTGCCCACCGGCTCGCGCACCGAGACCTCGCCCACCGAGCCGTCGGGCAGAATGGTGACCAGCAGCTTGACCGCGCTCGTCAGCCCCTGGGCCTGCGCGTCGGCCGGGTAGACGGCCTTGGCGAACTCGAGCAGCGCGGGTGCCTTGGTGAGCACCGGCACGTGCACGCCGGCGTCGACGGTGGTGCGACGAACTTCGGAGGTCGTCTCGTCGAAGGCCCACGCGGCGCCCGGCGCGCAGAGCGCGACCGTCACCTGGACCCACATGAGCCCCGTCAAAGAAGCGGCAAGACGACGACTCAACATGAATGACCTGAGTCCCACGTGAACCACCCCTGCGACGCCCAAGGGAGCGAAAGCGCACGAACCACGGCGTGGCACGGGCGGTGCTTTGTAACGCGAACAGAGGGAGGGACGCCACATGAAGAAGAGTCCGAAGATGCAGGGTCGTCGTCCGATGCCGAAGATGCGTGCCAAGGTGAAGGAGGCGGTCTCGCGGCCAGCGCTGACGCTGGGCGACTTGATCAACGCCGCCTACGACGCGCTCGGTGACACCGAGTCGGTGGTGCGGGTGCTGCAGAGCAACCGCATGGCCAACCGCATCGGCCGCAAGCTGGTCTTCCTGTAGTAGAGGTGGGCGCCAGCACATGGCGCTCGACCCGCGGCTGCTCGACATTCTGGCCTGCCCTGAAGACCGGGGGCCCCTGCTCTACTTCGCGCGAGACGCGTTCCTGTACAACCCGCGCCTGCGCCGCAAGTACCGCATCGTCGACGACGTGCCGCAGCTGGTGATCGACGAAGCGACGACGGTCTCGGTGACCGAGCACGACGCGTTGATGACGCGCGCCGCCGCCGAACACGTGGCTGTCACCTTCACGACATGATCGACTCGCACTGCCACCTCGACGTGGCGCGGTTCGACGACGATCGCGACCAGGTGCTTTCGCGCGCCTGGGCCGCGGGGGTCACGGGGCTCGTCATTCCCGCCATCGGCCCCGACTCGTGGCGCGCGTTGTTCGACTGGCCGCGCCGCGATCGACGGGTGCAGTTCGGTCTGGGCATTCACCCCCAACTCTTGCCGGCGCTCGACCCGGCCGACGACGAGCGCCACCTGGCGACGCTCGACGCGATGCTGGCCGAGGGCGTGGCCATCGCCGTCGGCGAGTGCGGTCTCGACGGCCCTTCGGAAGCCGGGGCGCCCATGGAGCGCCAGGTTCGGGTCTTTCGCGCTCACGTCGCGCTGGCCCGCAAGCACCACGTGCCGTTGCTGGTGCACTGCCTTCGCGCCCACCCCCACCTGCAGCGCGTGCTCAAGGACGAGCCGCCCATCACCGACGGGCTGTTGATGCACAGCTATTCGGGCTCGCACGAGCTGACGCCCTTCTACCTGGCGAAGGGCTGTCACTTCTCGTTCGCGGGCCCGGTGTCGTTCGTCGAAGCGCGGCGACCGCTCGAGGCCCTGCGCAGCGTGCCCGACGAGCGCCTGCTGGCAGAGACCGACGCACCCGACCAGGCGCCCCACCCGCATCGCGGCACCCGCAACGAGCCCGCGCACCTGCCGCTGATCATCGACGCCATGGCCGCGGCGCGCGGCACCTCGAGCGAGGCCATGCGGGCGCTGACCACCCGCAACGCCCGCGCCTTCTTCGCGCGCGCCTCATTCTGAAGGCCTGCTGCCCCGGCGACGAGCGTTTCCAGAACGGACACGAAGGTCTGACACCCGCGTCAGGGTGGTTTCGCCATGACTTCGGGGGGTTTGCACCGGGCTGCGGTTGTGGGCTAACCACACCCCGCTTTCGGGGCGGCCGGCCCCGCTCGTCGTTGGAGAATTCTTCATGCTGCTTCGCTCGATGCTGCTCGCGGTGGTCCTGGGGCTCTTCGCCGGGTGTGGCCAGACGGCCGTTCCGACGTGCAGCGCCTCGACCTGTCAGGGCTGCTGTGATTCGAACGGCGCCTGCCAGTCGGGCGCGGCGAACGACGCCTGTGGCACGGTCGGCGGCACCTGCGTGGCCTGCCAGCTCAACGCGACCTGCTCGCTGGGCCTGTGCGTACCCGGTGGCAGTTCGACCGGCGGCGGCAGCGCGACCGGCGGCGGCAGCGCGACCGGCGGTGGGACGACGTCGACCGGCGGTGGCGCCTCGACCGGCGGCGGCAGCGGCACCTTCACTCCCGCGGCGCACCCGGCCTACCCGCAGTCGGTGAACTACGGCGGCAGCGTGCTGGCGGCCCCGCGCATCGTGCCCATCTCGTTCGCCAACGACGACACCACCCAGGTCGCGATGGCCGAGAACTTCTGCGCCACGGTGGGCGCGACCACCTACTGGCACGCCGCGACCTCGGAATACGGCGTCGGCGCGGCGACCGCGGGCGCGCCGGTGCGGCTGACCGAGAACGCGCCCACCAGCATCAGCGACGCGCAGGTGCAGACCTGGCTCATCGGCAAGATCCAGGGCGGCGCGCTGGGCACGCCGACCGCCGGCACCATCTTCTCGATCTTCTACCCGGCGACCACCACCGTCAGCTACGGCGGCGCGCAGAGCTGCGTGCAGGGCGGCTTCGGCGCGTACCACGGCAGCGTGCAGACCACCTCGGGCAACTACGCCTACGCGGTGGTGCCCCGCTGCCCCGCCGGCAACGGCCTGACGCTCGAGGGCAACCTCACCGCGTCGGCCTCGCACGAGTTCGTCGAAGCGGCGACCGACCCCCACGTGAACAACCCGGCCTTCGGCGGCGTCGACCTCAACCACGCGGTCTGGGAAATGATTCTGCTGGCCGAGGTCGGCGACCTCTGCGCGCAGAACCCCGACAGCTTCTACACGCCCGCGGGCTACCAATACGTGGTGCAGCGCAGCTGGTCGAACGCGGCGGCCGCGGCGGGTCACGACCCCTGCCAGCCGGCGCTGCCCAACGAGGTCTATTACGCGGCGGTGCCGGTGCTGCCCGACACGGTCAGCTTTTCGTTCCACGGCCAGAGCGGCAGCACCCAGGGCGTGCACATTCCGCTCAACACCAGCAAGGCCATCGAGGTCGACCTCTTCAGCGAGGCGCCCACCACCCCGTTCCAGGTGCAGGCCATTTCCCTGTCGGGCACCATGACCTTCGCGTGGAACCGCAGCTCGGGGAACAACGGCGACAAGCTGCAGTTGACCATCACCCCCACCGCCTACGATTCGACGCTGGGTGGAGCGGCCTTCGCGATCATCGCCGGTCGCAGCCAGAGCGACTTCCACTGGTACCTCGGCTTCGTGCACTGAGCCGCCCCATGGAGCAGCCCGTCGCCACCCCCGCCGCAGCGCCTGCTCCTTCCGTCGCAGAGGGAGCGCGCCCGTTCAGGCTGCACCGCCGGTTCGACCGCACGGGGCGACTGTTGGGTGACGCGGCGATGCGCCGCCTGCAGACCGCGCGGGTGATCGTGTTCGGCCTGGGCGGCGTGGGCAGCTACGCGGTCGAAGGGCTGGTGCGCAGTGGAGTCGGCCACCTGACGCTGGTCGACTTCGACGTGGTGTGCGTGACCAATTCGAACCGGCAACTGCACGCCACGGTCAGCACGGTCGGCAAGTCGAAGGCCGAGCTGATGGCGCAGCGCTGCAAGCAGATCAACCCCGACGTCGAGGTGACGGCCATTGCCGACTTCTACCGGGAAGACACCTCGGCGCAGTTGCTGGCCGGCCACTGGGACTACGTGGTCGACGCCATCGACAACATCAAGGCCAAGCTGCACCTGCTCAACACCTGCGTGCAGCGCGGTATCCCCGTGGTCAGCTCGATGGGCGCGGCCGGGCGGCTGGACCCCACGTACATTCGGGTCGACGACCTGTGCGAGACGCACATGGACCCCTTCGCCAAAGACGTGCGCAAGCTGCTCAAGCGCAAGCACGGGGTCGACACCAATCGGCCCACCGGCATCACCGCCATCTTCTCGATCGAACCCCGGCGCGACCCGTTCGAGCTGACCTACGACGAGGCCAGCGGCGGCTTCAGGTGCGTGTGCCCACACGGCGAAAACGAGTTCCACTCGTGCGAGCACCGAAACCAGATCGACGGCTCGGTGGCCTTCGTGACCTCGATCTTCGGCATGCACGCGGCCGGCACCGTGGTGCGCCGCCTGGCTCAGGGCCGCTGAAGCAGCTCGAGTTCCTTCGCCAGCAGGTGGGCGACGGTTCGAATGCGCGGCACGTCGAGCGCCGACTTCGCGCACATGAGCGACATCTCGAGCGTCTTCCAGGGCCCCAGGTCGATGGGCAACGGCATCAGCCCGCGCTCCCGCAGGAAGCGGTGGCTGGTCTTCTGCAAGAGAATCGCGCCCACGCCGGCCTGCGCGGCCGCGAAGTGCACCAGGTAGTTGTCCGAAGTGAAGACCGGGCGGAACCCGGGAATGGCGGCCTCGAGTTGGGGCTGGGGCGGAATCGATTCGAAGGGCGGGGCCCAGCCGATCCACGGCACGTCGGCCAGGCGGGGCTTGCGGGGCAGCCGGGCCGCCAGCGTGGGCGAGACGAACACCGCGCTCTCGAGCGCCACGGTGGTGACCACGGTGACCTCGGGGTGCTGGGGGCCGCGGCGCAGGCGAATGGCCAAGTCGGCCTCGCCTCGCGCCAAGTCGAGATACTGCATCGACGAGAGCACCTCGAGCTGGAGCCCGGGCTGACGGGCGGCCAGGAACCCCGCGAAGGGCGCGAGGAACTCGAAGCACAGCGACGGGCTGCCGGTGACCCGCACCAGCCCCTGGGGGCGACCGTCACTGGCCTCGAAGGCGCGCGTGGCCTCGCTGGCGAACTCGGCCATCTTCCGGGCTCCGGGCAGCAACCGCTCGCCGGCGACGGTCAACGCGACCCCGCCCGGCTGCCGAAGGAACAACGCCGAGCCCAATTGGTGCTCGAGCGTGGCCAGCCGCCGGCTGACGGTGGGCTGCCCCTGCTGCAGGACCTTGGCGGCGCCGCTGAGCGAACCTGCTTCGGCGATGGCCAGCACCAGTCTCAGGTCGTCCCACGAGATATTCATTTTCGCATGGCTCCATGCCAACTTGGTCGCTGTTCATTCACCTTCGCATACGTACCATGGGTCTCACCACCGAAGGAGGAGCACCCATGAAGCGCCTGACCCTGACCGCCCTGCTGGCCCTGACCGCCTGCCGTACCACCTCGCACCCCACCCAGCCCTCGACCCTGGGCGTGGTGCGCTCCACCGCCGACCTGCTGGCGGTCATCGATCAGCCCGGCCCCATCGAGCTGACCACCGTGGCCTCGGCCGACTGGGCGGTCGATCGCAGTGGGCTCATCGACCTGAGCGACCCCAGGGCGAAGGAGGCGAAGCTGGAAGACGGCGCCGAGCCGATTCAGGTCTTCTTCCACGTGCTGGCCCACCCCACCAAGGGCACCTGGTGGGTCGATTCGGGCATGGAGCACGCCTGGCGCGAGGCGCCCGATCGCGCGGCGATTCGGGGGCTGGCCGCGAAGTTCATGAACGTCGACAAGCTGAAGGTGAACCAGGCGCCGTCGGACTGGTTGGCCGCGCACCCCTCGGGCGTGCAGGGCGTGTTCTTCACCCACCTGCACCTCGATCACGTGTCGGGCGTGCCTGATCTGCCGGCGGGCACCGCGCTGTATTCCGGCCCGGGTGAGGCGGCGGCGAGCTCGTTCCAGAACCTGGTGGTGCAGGCGAACACCGACCGCGAGCTCGAGGGCAAGGGCACCATTTCCGAATGGGCCTTCGCGGGCGACGCGAGCAAGCGCTTCGAGGGCGTGATCGACGTCTTCGGCGACGGCAGCGTCTGGGCCCTGTTGGTGCCCGGGCACACGCCGGGCAGCACCGCGTACCTGGTTCGCACCACCACCGGGCCGGTGCTGCTGACCGGTGACACCTGCCACACCCGATGGGGGTGGGAACACGACGTGGCCCCCGGCTCGTTCACCGCCGATCACGCGGCGAACGTCGAGAGCCTGAAGCGGCTGCGCACGCTGGTCAGCGAGCACCCGGCGATCGAGGTTCGGCTGGGGCACCAGCGCTGAGTGGCGAGCCTGGGAGCAGTCGCACCCATTCGGCGCCACACCCGGTGCAGACCGAGACGTAGCGATCGTCCAGGTGCAGCACGGTGCGGGCGCCGGTCCACCACTGCTGTCGGGGCGCGGGGCAGCGGCGACAGCGGTCTGCCACCGGCAGCGGGTGGGGGCCCAGGCCCAGCACCGCGCGCCACCTCGCCACGTGGGTCGCGTTCCACGCGGGGGTCGAGGGCGCGCCTCGCAGCGTCGCCACGTAGAAGGCCCTCAAGCTCTCGGCGCGCGCGCGCCAGCCCAGGCGCACCAGTTCCCGGCCCAGCTCGGTGATGTCGGCCAACAAGGCGTCGGACACCGCGCCAGTCTCGCTGCCCGGTCTGACGTCGATGCAGCGGCGGTCGAGGCCGGAGTGCACGCTCAGATTGGGGAAGCTGCAGGAAGTTCGGGGCTCGACCCCGTGGGCGGCGCCGAGCGTGGTGCCGGACAAGGCAGGTGTGCGCGTAAACGCTGGAAGGGCAATGCGGCGGCTCAAGGTGGGTGCGGCGGAGCAGGTCGCGGGCAGGTCGTGCACTCTCGAGGCCTCCACCGGTGAATTCACGACACGCGACCGGAATCGCACGGGCTGGCGACGAGACCGAGGAGCTGACCACCACGCGCGACGCGGGCGAACGCGACCTCGACGCCCCCCCCTCTCAGGCCGTCCCACACGCAGCTCAGCCGCGGTCGGCGGGGAACTCCAGCACCACGCAGGCCCCGGCCCCGGAAGGCGGGTCGACGGCGAAGCTGCGCCCGTGGTGGCGCTGCATGACCTCGGTGACGATGGCCAGACCCAGGCCGCTGCCCCCGCGCTGATCGAGCCGGTGGAAGGGCGCGAAGATTCGCTCGCGCTCGGCGGCGGGAATGCCGGGCCCCTGGTCGCACACCGACACCCGTACCAGGCGGTCGCACTGTACGTCGACCCGCACCGCCGTCCCCGCGGGCGCGAAGCGGAGCGCGTTCGAGAGCAGGTTGTCGACCGCCTGCCGCAGCGCGACGGGCGAGAAGCGGGCGCGGGCGTGCGCCAGACCGGTCAACTCGAACCAGGTGCCGCGCACCTCGGCCTCGGCGCGGGCTGCCTCGGTGGCCTCGTCGACGAGCGCGCGGACGTCGCCGTCGATCAGGTCCTGGCTGCGCGCCGCGCCCAACTCGAGCAGGCTGGTGGCCAACCTGGCCAGGCGATCGACCTCGGTGCGGGTGTCGACCAGTGCCTGCGAAAGCTCTTCGGCTCCCCGCTGGCGGCGCAGCGCGAGATCGAGGCTGGTGCGCATGAGCGTCAGGGGCGTGCGCAGCTCGTGGGCGGCGTCGGCCAGCAGGCGCTGTTGGGCGTCGCGGGCGGCAGCGAGCTCGATGGTGGCGTCGGCCAGCACCGCACGCAACCGGCTCACCTCGTCACCCTCGGTGTCGGGTTCGGGCACCGAGTCGAGCGCGCCCTGCTCGAGCCGGGTGAGGTGCCCCGAGAGCGCCGCCAGCCGACGCGAGAGTCGCCGCCCCGACACCAACTGCACCGACACCAGCACCGCGGCGGTGAGCACCACCACCAGCAGCGAGGCCAGGTGGAACTGGCGCACGCTCTCGTCCAACTGCGCCATCGACGCCGAGAGTCGCAGGAGGAACCGCTCGCCCCAAGGAGAGGTCACCCGCGCCACCAGTTCTCGCACCCGGCCCGCAGGCCCTTCGGTGGTGCGCAGCTCGCTCACGGGGCCCTCGAGCGGCGGTGGGCGCGGCTGCTCGGGGTGCGGCAGCGGAGGGAAGTGGGCGACCAGCACGCCGTGCGAATCGAACAGCTCGCCGGTGGGTGCGAAGGGGCGCACCTCGGCCAGCAGCGGGCTCTCGGCCATGTGCAGGTGGGGCCCCTCGGCGCGATCGAAGAGGCTGACCGATTCGGCGGCGGCCTGCGCCATCAGCCCCTGGTCGAGCGACGAGCGCAGCGCGACCCGGAAGACCTGGCCGGCGATGACCAGCCCGACCAGGAGCATCAGCGAGGGCAGCAAGGCCCCCAGGGCCCACAGGCGGGTGGTGAGCTTCACGTCACCACCAATCGGTACCCCACCCCGCGCACGGCCTCGATCGACACCCTCGCGCTCTTGATGCGCTCGAGCTTGGTACGCACGTACCCCACGTAGACGTCGACCACGTTGCCGGTGCCGTCGAAGTCGGCGCCCCACACCCGGTTCAGCAGACGGGTGCGCGAGACGGCGTCACCCTGCTGCGACGAGAGCTCTTCGAAGAGCGCGAGCTCGCGGGCGGTCAACGTCACGTCGAGCGACCCGCACGTCAGGGTGCGCCTGCGGGGGTCGAGCCGAACGTCGCCCAGGGTGCGCTCGGGCAACGGCGCGGCTCCGCGACGACGCAGCGCCTCGAGCCTGGCCAGCAGCTCGTCGAAGTCGAAGGGCTTGACCAGGTAGTCGTCGGCACCGGCACGCAGGCCGGTGACCTTCTCGCCGGTCGCGCCGCGCGCGGTGAGCATGAGCACCGGGGTGACGAGGTGGCGGGCCCGCAGCTCACGCACCACGGTGACCCCGTCGACGTCGGGCTGGCCCCAGTCGAGCACGATCGCGTCGTAGGCCACGTCGACCGCCTGGCGCAGCGCGGCCTCGCCGTTCTGGCAGACGTCGACCTGATGACCTTCTTCGGTCAGCCCACGCTGGAGCATTCGCGCCATGCGCGGCTCGTCTTCGACGACGAGAATCTTCACCCGGTCACCATACACACCCCCGTCTCGCAGTTCCTGAGAGCGTTCTCATCTCGATCTCAAGCATCGCCCCGACGGGGCTCGTACAAGCAGCAGCGTGCACACGTTCCTGCTGGTGATCGTCGCCGGGCTGTCCTTCACCGAAGCACTCGAGCGGGTCGACGGCGCACCCGACGTCGCCGCGGGCCTGCACGCCGCCGACGCCCGCCAGGCCTCGGTCGACACGTTGCCCTCGCTCACCAGCAACCCGACGATCACGCTGCAGCCAGGGTTCCGCACCAACCCGACCGAGCCGTTGGCCGAGGGCCTGGTCTCCCTGGCCCAGAGCTTCAACCTCTGGGGTCTGACGCACGCGCGCCGGGCCGTGGCCAGCGCCGACGCGGCTTCCGCCCGGGCCAGTGCGCTCGAACGACGTTGGCAGCGCCGGGTGGCGGCCGCCCGGCACTGGCTCGACGCGTGGACTGCGCACCGGGCCCACACCCTCGCCCAGGCCGAAGCCGAAGCAGGCCGTGCCCTGGTCGAAAAGCTGACCCGGGCCACCGAGCAGCACGCCATGACCCGCGCCGAGTTGGAGACGGCGAAGGCCTTCGCGGCCGAGGCCCAGGCGGCGATTCTTTCGTTCGAAGGGGCGGCGTTCGATGCCGAGGCGGCCCTGGCCGAAACGCTGGGCAGCGACGAACTGATCGAAGTCGAAGGCGCCCTGCCCGACCTCGGCACGCCGACCCTGGTGGCCGGGCCGTCGGTGCACGAGCGCCTCGCCGCGGCCCAGCTCGAGCTGACGGCGGCGCGCACCGCCGAGGTGCGGGCGCAGTGGGGCCCCTCGCTCACCGCCACGCTGATCGGCGCGCGAGAAGTGCCGTCCCAGTGGGTCGGGGCCATCGGCCTGGGCCTGACGCTGCCCGCGTTCGAGCGGGGCCAGGGCGAGCTGGCGGCGCAGGAGGCCCTCTCGACGCGCCTGGAGGGTGAACGGACCGCCGCGGCACGCCGCGCCCGCATCGAGCGCAAGGTGCTGGAACACGAGTTCGAGCACACCGCCGAGGTGTTGGCGGTGGTCGAAGGTCGGCAACGGCCCGCCGCGACCGAAGCCGCGAGACTCGAGTCGCTTCGCTTCGAGCGCGGCGAGACCACCCTGGCCGAAGTGGTGCTGGTGCGCCGGCAGGCGCTCGCGGCGCAGGTGGCGGCGCTCTCGGCCCAGGCCGAGGTGTCGATGGCGAAGTTCAAGGCGCTCGAATGGGCGCGCATCACGAAGCAACTGCGATGAGGTCGACGGTCCTGACGGTGATGGCGGTGCTGGTGCTCGACGGCTGTGCACCGAATACCCAGACCGCGCCCCCGGCCGCCATCACACCGGCGAAGTGGGAACCGGTGACGCCCGAGACCAGCGTGGCGCTAACCGAGGGGCCCGCCCGGGTGTTGCCAGCCGCCGGCGCGGTGTCGGTGGTGACGGCGCCCTTTCGGGCCAGGGTCATCGCAGTGCG
>CAIWFK010000367.1 GCA_903911905.1 uncultured Myxococcales bacterium | reverse complement strand
CGCGAGGTAGACGGACATCGCCTGCAGGCAGCCCTCGAACATCAGCGTGCCGGGCATGCAGGGGTCGTTCTTGAAGTGGCCCTCGAAGAACCAGTCGCTCGGCGTCACCGGCGTCTCCGCGCGCAGGTAGCCGCGGCCCCACGGCCCACCGGCCGGGTCGAACTCGGTCACCTGCTCGAGGAAGCGCATCTTCTTCGAGGTGATGCGCGGCGAGCGCACGTGCGCCTGCGTGGTTTCCCAGCCTGCGCCGAAGCACTCGTACGGCCGGCCCGAGGCGAAGGCCTCGAGCTCCTTCGAGGTGAAGGTGCGCTTGGTGCAGGCCACCGCCGGAGCGTCGACCTGCGCGGCCGCAGGCGTCGCGTCCTTCGCGTCCCACAGCACGCCGGCCGAGTTCGCCAGCTCCTCGTCGGTGAAGAACCCAGCCTGGCCGTTGCGCACCGAGAGCCGCGGCTTCCCGTCGACGTGGCAGTCGTAATGGAAGAAGAAGAGCGGCACGTCGCCGGTGGCGTGGCCGTCGACGTGAATGTCGTACTTGAGCGTGTCACCCGGCACCGGCAACCCGCCGCGATAGGTGAGGTCGCACCCCAGCAATCGGTACACGCGGTGGCTCTTGTTGAACGCGTCGATGCCCAGCCAGCTGATGAGCAACAGGTCGGCCTGTCCGGCCTCGATCATCACGCCGGCCGGCATGCGACCTTCGTCGTCGAGGTACCAACTGTCGGGGCGCACGTCGGTCTCGGTCCACATCGTGCCCTTCCCCATCGAGTGGGGCACGGCGTCGATGCCGGTGACGCGATCGGCGAGCAGCAGCGGTGGCTCGGGCATGCGCACCTGGCGCACGTAGCCATCCTGACCCTCGAACGACTTGCCGAACACTTCGGAGATCTTCCCGCTCGCCAGCACCTCCAACTGGGCGCGGTCGAACTTCGGGCCCGGCAGCACCGCAGGCGTCGGCCGGGTGGGAATGGTGACCGGCGCGGGGGTGGCAGCCTTCGTCGGCACCGCGGGCTTCGGCGCAGGCGCGACGACCGGCTTCATCACGAGCGGCGCGGGAGCAGGAACGGCAACGGGCGCCACGACCACCACGGGAGCGGGAGCAGCGGCCACTGGCGCGGGCGCAGGGAGCGCGGCCACCGGCACGGACTGCGCGGGATGAGCCATCTGCCCCGCCGCCGCCGCACCCATGGCCGCGCGCAGTCGCTCTTCCGCCTGTCGCTGCAAGGAGAGGAACTGCTCGTGCACCGCAGCCTGTTGCTCGAGGAACTCGCGGTGCACCTGCGTCAACTGCGAGTGCTGCGCGACGAAGCGGGAAAGGGGGTCGTTCATCGAAGAGGCCCTGGTGACGGAAGAAGAAAGCGCCGAGGCCCTGAAGCTCGGCGCAGCGGCGACGCGGGCAGGAGCCGGAAGCTCCCGGTGCATCGCGGGTGAAGGAACGGCGCTCGGAGCCAAAGGGCTGAGCGGAGCAGGCGCGGGAGTGGCAGTCGCTGGTGCGCTCACGAACGAAGCGGGAGCAGACGCAGGCTGACCAATGATGGGCTCGAGGTACGGCGCGGGTCGCATGAACTGGCCTTCGGTTCGCGGCGCCGCTGCAACGGGCGCGTGGACGGGTGGGAAATGCGCAGGAATGGACAAGCGCTTGCCGGTCGACGGCTTCGGCGCAGCGCCTGCCGCCAACGCGTGCTCGAGGGCCGTGACGTCGACCGCGACGCCCGCGGCGACCAGCGCCGCCGTCGCGTTGAGCAGCTGGCGCGGGCCCGAGCGCCCGGCCACGTCCAGCGGCACCACCAGATGCTCGCGGTCGCCGAGAATTCGCCGAATCCACCCGGTGCACAGGCCTCGCGGGCCGTGCTCGACGAACACCCGAACGCCGTCGTTCCACGCCTGCTCGATGGTGCGCGGGAAATCGAGCGTGCGCAGCGCCTGGCCGGTGATGGCGTCGGCGCAGCCCTCGGAGGTCGGCGTGAAGGCCGCGTTGGTGGCGTTCGAATAGAAGCGCACGCCTGGAACCGGCGTCGCCGCGCGGTGGTGCAGCTTCCACCACGCCTCGCGAATCTCTTCCACCTCGGGGCAGTGGGCCGCCAGCTCGTAGCCCAGCGGCAACGAGCGCTCGCGACCGACCTGGTCGAGCACCCGCTCGCAAGCGTTTCGCTCACCCGCGATGACGCAGTCTTCGGGGGTGTTGATGATGGTGAGGTGCGCGAGGGGTTCCTTCGCCAGCGCGGCCTTCACCAATTCGACCGGCGCCGAGACCACGAAGCTGCCCCAGCCCGCGCCCGTGACGCCGAGCTTCTTCCAGGCCCGCTTCGGCGCCTCGAACGTGCCCACCAGGTCCGACAGGAAGACCGAGCCCGCGCGGCTGGCCTTCGTCATCTCGCCCAGGTCGTTCCACACGCCCATCGCGAAGAGCGCGTTCGATTCACCTGACGAGTAGCCGATGGTCGCCGCCGGCTTCAGCTTGAGCACCTGCCGGGTCACCTCGGCGTGCAGCTGGCACAGGTACGACGTGCCCCACAGCTGATCGAGCGGGTGGGTCGGCTGACCATCGCCGGCGCCATACAGCCACGACGTCGCCGTGGCGGCCTCGGAGTTGCGCGCGGCCACCGCTGCGACCTGCGCCGGCAGCGCCAGCGAGAGGTCTCGCCCCATGCCCGGGTAAGCCGCGGCCGCGCCGGTGAACACGAAGGCCAGCTCGCCCTTCAGCGGCGCCGCCCGGTACGCCACGCCCTCGGGCGTCGGGCCTCCGCTGGTCAGCCAGCGCTGCGCGGCCCCTGCCCGCGACAGCAACTCGGCCTCGTCGGCCGCCACCAGCACCAACCGCGCGGGGCCGTCGTTCGACTCGCGCCTCGCCTGCACCGCCGCCAGGACCGAGGACTGATCGCCGCCCGAGAACACGTGCAGCGTCGCGGCGGTGTCGGCCAGCCAGGGCGCGACGTCGCCACCCTCGAGCCGAACGCTCGCGGTCGGTGCCTCGAGCACCGACACCGCGATCTCCGCCACCTTCGGCCCAAACCAGGGAGTGGCTGCCGCGCCGGCCTTCACCCTCGCCCCGTGGCGAAGCGCCAGGGCTGCCGCCGCCACGTGCACCAGTCCGTTCGCCGCGTGCGACTTGCCCAGGCGGGTCGAGAGGTCGACGCCGCCCTCGAGGTCACCAAACTTCATGGACTCGGCCGCTGCGCCCGAGAGCGGTGCGCCGGTCGTCACCGCGTCGGTCAGCACCGCGAACACCGGGTCCCCATCGCGGCGCGCGTCCTCGAGCCGCTTCAAGGTCACCACCACCGCCGCGTCGCCAGAAGGTGCCGAGCGGCCCAGGGCGGCGAGCGCCGCCTGGTGTACCGGTTCGTGCGAGAGGTCGACCGCGCCCACCACCGCGCCGTCGATCTCCCCTGACTGCAACGCGCGCCGCGCGAGATCGAGCGCGGTCAGCCCCGACGCTTCTTCAGACGAGACGGTGAAGGCCGGGCCCGCCAGGTCCAGCTGCGTGTTGAGCCGGTTGGCCGGCATGTTCGGCATGGTGCCCACCACGCCCGCCGACTGCAGCACTGGCACCACGCCATCGCGCGCCTTCGCCAGCGCCGCGGGATCGGTGAGGTGATCGGCCAGGCGCCACCGCGCGCCGTAGCGCGAGACCTCGGCGTCGCAGCCCATGCCCACCAGCACCGAGGTGCGGTTTCGCGGCAAGGTGACCCCGACGGTCGCCTCGCGCGCCGCCTCGAGCACCAGGGTCTGCTGCCCGAGCGACTGCTGAAGATCGTTGGGAGGGAACCGGAGTCCCTCGAGCGCCACTGGCACCATTCCGGCCGGCGCGTTGGTGCCCGTGCCGGTCAGCACCTGCTGCGCGAAGTCGCGCGCGCTGCCACCCTGCCCCACCCGCGCGCCCACGCCGACGATGGCCACCGCGCCCCGCGCCCGCGGCACCACGCTGGTGGGCACGCGCGTCTCTTCCACCGACTCGACGATCAGGTGCGCGTTGTTGCCGCCGAAGCCGAACGCGCTCACGCCTGCCCGCTTCGGGCCGACCCACTTCTCGGCTTCGCGCAGCAGCCGGAACGGAGAGCCCGCGATCGCCGGGTTCGGGGTGTCGACGTGCAGGGTCGGCGGGCGCACGCCGTGCTTCATCGCCGCCATCACTTTGATCAAGCCCGCCACGCCCGCCGCCGTAATCAGATGCCCCAGGTTCGACTTGAGCGAGCCGATGGGCACCTCGCGGCTGCCCGCGAAGACCTGCGACATGCTCTTCACCTCGGTCGCGTCGCCGATCGGCGTACCCGTGGCGTGACATTCCACCAGGCCCACCTCGGCCGGCGAGAGCCCTGCTTGCTCGTAGGCGGCGCGGAAGGCGCGCTCCTGCCCTTCTTCCGACGGCGCGAGCAGGCCGCGGCTACGCCCGTCGTTCGACAGGCCCACTCCGCGAATCACGCCCAGCACGCGGTGGCCCGCAGCGAGCGCGTCGCTCAGGCGCTCGAGCACCACGAAGCCCGCGCCCTCGGCGGGCACCAGCCCGTCGGCGTCGCGGTGGAAGGGGCGGCTCTGGCCGGACTTGCTCAGCGCCGAGAGCGCCGAGAAGCCGACGTGAATGAAGAGATCGTCTGCCTGGTTCACTGCACCCGCCACCATCACGTCGGCAGTACGGTCGTGCAGCCGGTCGCAGGCCAGCTTGATGGCATACAGCGACGAGGCACAGGCCGCGTCGAGCGCGAACGCGCCGCCGCCCAGCCCCAACGCCTTCGCCGCCAGGTGCGCCGGCAGGCCCGAGTTGAAGCGGTTGCGCGCGTGAGGCCGCGGCGCATCACCGAGCCACACGCTCTGCGCGTACCGGGCCTGCGCCGCCGAGGGGAACGAGAGGTTCGCCAGCACCAGCCCCACGCCCTTCGCGGGCCACGAGGTGTTGGCGTCGCGCAGCGCGTCTCGCACGCCCTGAATCGTCAGCTGGAAGAGCGGGTCGAGCGCCTCGAGCTCACCCGCCGGCAGCGCGAGCCCGCTCGAGTCGAAGCGAAAACCAGACACGTAGCCGCCCATGTCCGACCAGGTGCGATCGGCCGCGTGGCCCACCTCGCCCATGATGGCCTTCGCGGGCACGCCCCAGCGCCCCGGCGGCACGTGGCTGACGCTGTTCTTCCCCGCCAGCACGTTGGCCCACAGCGCCTCGGGAGAGAGCGCGTCAGGCAACGTGCAGGACTGGCCGACGACGGCGATGGGCTCGAAGCGCATGGCAACCCCTGATGCGTCAGGCCAGCGCGGTCGGCGGCTTCGGCGCGTCGGGGCGCAGCACGGTCTCGACGCCGATCAGCTCGGCCACCACCTGCCCCGACGCATCAGAGAAGGCCACGTCGCACACCGTGCGCTGGTCCTGGATCTTGCGCGCATGCACCACGCCCTGCAGGCTGCCCGGCACCAGGCCATCGCGATAGCTGCGGTATTCGCCCATCGCCATCGGCAGCACCGCGCCGCCCAGCACGTGGCGCGACCAGAGCAGCGCCAGCTGGAGGCCGCCATCCATCGCCGCCGCGTCGCTGCGCCACGACTCGCTGGGCCACGCGCGGGCGCTGGTGCCCGACAACGTACCCACGATGCCGTCGCGCGAGACACCCTTCACCGAGTCGATGACCTGGAAGCTGGGCCCATGGAACAGCACGTGCCCGTCGTACACCGCGGGCTGCGTCCACTGCTCGAGCGAGGGCGCTGCCTCACGGGCCGGGCTGGCCACCGCCTGCGCGGTCATGCTGACGGTCGCGCTGTAGTGCAGCACGTCGCCCTTGCCGCGCAGCTCGACGCCGATCTCGGCGCCGTTGCCGTTCGAGAGCTGCTTCGCGCTCACCACGTAGCGGTCGCCCGCGCCCGCGTAGCCTTCGAGCTTGATGCCGCGCAGCACCTTCACCTGCTTCACCGCGGCCAGCACCAGGTCTGGCCGGCAGGCCCGCGCTGCGCGCAGGAACCACTCGACCGCCAGTACCATCGGCACCACCGCCACGCCACCGATGCGGTGGTCGGCAAGCTGGGGGTGCGACTTCTGATCGACCCGCACCTCGACCGTGGCCTGGGGCGTCACCTTCGCGCCCAGCGCGCCGTCGCCATGCGAGCCGCCGACCACCACGTTCACGTCGGCGCCGTCACCCGACAGCTCGTCGACGAAGCGCGCCGCGCCCGCCGCCAGCGGAATCAACGCCACGCCCATCTGGTGGAAGTGCGCCGCGAGGCTCGGGGTCACCATGCCGCCTTCCCACGGGCCCCACCCGATGGCGCGCACCACGCAGGTGGCACCCCGACGAGCGCGCTCGGCGCAGGCCACCTGGTTGAGCACGTCGTTCGCCATCGCGTAATCGCACTGGCCGAGGTTGCCGGTACGCGCCGCGATGGAAGAGAACAGGCAGATGGTGGTCAGCGGGTCGTTGGCCGTCGCCGCCAGCAGCGCGCGCAGACCCTTCACCTTGGTGTCGAAGACGCGATCGAACTGATCGTCGGACTTCTCGGCGATGCGCTTGTCGGCCAACACGCCGGCGCCGTGCACCACGCCGGTGATGGGGCCCCATTCGCTGCGCACGGTCTGCAGCGCCGCGGTGAGCGCCGCCGCGTTCGACACGTCGACCGCCAGGTACTTCGCCTTCGAGCCAGCGGCTTCGAGCGCCGCCAGCGTGGCGCGGATCTCACGGTTGCTCTGCAGCGACGAGACCTGCGCGCTCAGCTCGGCCGGCGTCGGCTTGAGCCCCTGCGCCAGGGCGCGCTGCAGCAACACGCGCTTGAGGCCCGCGTCGTCGGCCACGCCGCGCACGTCGGCGGCTTCTTCACCCAGCGCGGTGCGACCGAGCAGCACGATGCGGGGCTGCCTGGCCTTCGCCAGCGCGATCAGCGCCGCAGCGGTCACGCCTCGACCACCGCCCGAGGCGACGATGACCGACGCCGAGCTCACGTTCGCCAGCGGCTTGCCGGCGTCGAGCGTGTGCGCCGAGACCAGCGTGGTGCGACGCCCGTCGGCGTGCAGGCCGACCTCCAGCGTCGTACCGCCGGTCAGCAGTTCGGTGACCAGCGCGTTGGCGACCAGGTTCGCGTCGCGCGAGCCACGCTCGAGGTCGATGGCCTTGACGAAGGCCTTGGGCCATTCCAGCGCTGCGGTGCGCGAGAGCGCCGCCACGCCGCCCAGCCAGGCGCGCTGACCGTCTCGACCCGACAGGCCGAAGTCACCCGAGGTGTCCTGCACGGTGACGAACGCGCCGCCGTGTTCGGTGAAGCGCGCCGCCACGGTGCGCGCCGCGCGGAACGCCTCGCGGTTGACCGCCACCGCCTCGTCGACGCTCTTCACGGCTCGCAGGCCGCCCAGGAACACCACCGCGTCGGCGTCGGCCGGGACCGCGCTGACCACCGTCGCCTTCACGCCGTGGGTGGCAAGCAACGCGACCACCGCGTTCGCCACGCCCGCGCCGTCGTCGGTCACCACCAGGCGCTGCGCGCCCAGAATGCCCGACATCGACATGCCCACCGCACTCGCCGGCACTTCACGCACCGCGAAGCGCTCGACGGCCGCGTTGGCCGCGCTCGCCACCGGCGCCGCGACCACGGGAGCCGCAGGCTTGACGCCACCGGCCGCGCGCATGTGCTCGACGATCTGCCCCAGCGTGCGCAGGGTCGCCAGCTCCGAGGGCTTCACCTCGGGCAGGTTCGGCGCGCGCTCACGCATCGCCGACAGAATCTCGACGCGCTTGATGCTGTCGATGCCCAGGTCGGCCTCGAGTTCCATCTGCGCGCCCAGCATGTCCTTCGGGTAGCCGGTCTTCTCGGCCACGATGGTCATCATCAACCCCTCGAGGTCGATGGCCGGGCCGTTCGACACCGCAGCCGTCGCCACGGGAGCCGCAGCCATCGGCGCCGCCACGGGCGCAGGAGCGCCACCCGCGGCGCGCATGTGCTCGACGATCTGCCCCAGGGTGCGCAGCGTCGCCAGCTCCGAGGGCTTCACTTCGGGCAGGTTCGGTGCGCGCTCACGCATCGCCGACAAAATCTCGACCCGCTTGATGCTGTCGATGCCCAGGTCAGCCTCCAGCTCCATCTGCGCGCCCAGCATGTCCTTCGGGTAACCGGTCTTCTCGGCCACGATGGTCATCATCAACCCTTCGAGGTCGATGGCTGGTCCGCTCGCCACGGGAGCTGCAGGAGCCGTAGGAGCCGCAACGGCCACGGGAGCCGGCGCCAACGCCGCGCCACCAGCCGCACGCATGTGCTCGACGATTTGTCCCAACGTGCGCAAGGTGGCCAGCTCG
>CAIWFK010000366.1 GCA_903911905.1 uncultured Myxococcales bacterium | reverse complement strand
TGGGCCCTGGCCGCCGAAGTCGGCGAAGGCCGAGCCGTAGGACAGCTTCGCCTCTTCGTCGCCGCTGATGATGTCGACGCTGACGCCGGTGCGCGCGCGCACGCCGTCCAGAAAGGCCTGGCCGTTGCTCGCGTCACGCGCCGCGCTGGTGGCCGAGATGGCGATGCCCTCGGCGTGCAGCCCACGCGCCTCGGCCACGAAACGCTCGATGGCGGCGGTGGTCTCGGCGATGGCGTCGGGGGCAAGCGCCTTCGCCTGGTCCACCCCGCGCCCCAGGCGGGTGATGTCGGCGCGCTCGAGCACCGCGGTGAACGCCCCCTGCTCGTTGCGGTCAGCCACCAGCAGCAACACCGAATTCGTTCCGACGTCGATCGCAGCAAAGCGAGGCATGGAACGAAACAGGCTAGCCCGCGACGCCCGCGTTGCGAGTCAAAAGCGCGTCGGCCAGCGCCTGCACGTCGCCCGGTCGAACGTGGCGCTGCAGCGAGACCCTCACCCACCACCGCCCGCCGAACGAGATGATGGGCACCTGAATGCGGCGCTCGTCGAAGAGCCAGCGCTCGAGCCCGGCCTGGTCTCCACGCAGGGGCACGGCCACCATCGAGCCGATCAGCTCGGCTGGGGCGGGCAGGCGCACCCCCAGGGCCTTCGCCAGCAGGGCACCTGCCGCGAGCGCGTCGTCGCGGTTGTGCCGCATCAGCTCGGGCCACGGGGCGAGCACCTCGAGGGCGCGGGGCACGCTGAGGAACGCGGTGAGGTCGCTGGTGCCGACCCAGTCGAACTCGAGCTGGAAGCGCGAGCGATCGCGGCGCGGCGAATTGGCGCCGTGGCTGATGACCGTGGGCCGCACCAGCGCCTGGCGGTCGCGCCGCACGTGCAGGAAGGCGGCACCCTTGGGCGCGCACACCCACTTGTGCAGGTTGCCGGTGAAGAAGCTGGCCTCGAGCGAATCGAGCGCCAACGGCACCATGCCCGGCGCGTGCGCGCCGTCGACCAGCACCATCACGCCCTGCGCTTCGAGCTCGCGCACCAGTCGCTCGATGGGGAAGACCAGCGCGGTGGGGCTGGTGACGAAGTCGACCACGGCCAGCCGGGTGCGAGGCGTGACCGCAGCGAGCACCGCGTCGACGATCTGCTCGGCGTGCTCGAGCGGGAAGGGCACCGGGGCCACCACCACGCCGGCACCCGAGCGCTCGGCCGCCAGCCGCACCGCGTTGGTGCAGGCGTTGTAGCCGTGCGAGGTGACGAGCAGCTCGTCACCGGGCGAGAAGCGCAGCGAACCCACCACGGCGTTGACCGCGGTGGTGGCGTTGGTGACGGCCACCAGGTCCTGGGGCTGGGCGCCGACGAAGCCCGAGAGCACCGCGCGCGCCTGGTCGAGCAGCGGCTCGAGCTCGCGGGTCATGAAGCGCACCGGCTCGCTTTCCATGTGCAGGCGCAGCTCGTGCTGGCGTTCGAGCACGGGGCGGGGGCACGCGCCATAGCTGCCGTGGTTCAAGAAGACGACGTCGGGGGTCAGGGCCCAGAAGGCTTCGCGTTGCACCCTGCTGATTTCCCACAGCTGAGAACCGCGCGCCGCACCTGCGAAACGAATTGCGCGGTCGAATGACGCAGCCGGTCGGTCGTTGACGATTGGCAGGTGACCGATCGGTCGCTAAATCGCGAGCGCTGGTCGCACAACGGAGAGATCTCACATGACGCAGGCGTTTTCCCGCATCTACGGTTCTGGCTTCGTCACGGGCGAGACCCTCGTTCCGAACTCGCGCATGGCGATGGTCTGCGACACCACCGACGAGTGGATTCGGGAGCGCTCGGGCATCGAGCAGCGCTACTTCATCAACGAGGGCACCAGCACCAGCGACCTGGCGGTGGGCGCGGCGAAGAAGGCGCTCGACGACGCGAAGTGGAAGGCCGAAGAGGTCGACTACATCGTGGTCGCCACCATGACGCCCGACTACTACTTCCCCGGCGTGGGCAGCCTGGTGCAGGCCAAGCTGGGTCTGACGAACATTCCGGCGCTCGACATTCGCCAGCAGTGCTCTGGTTTCGTCTACGGCCTGCAGATGTGCGACGCACTGCTGCGCGCGGGCCAGGCGAAGAAGATCCTCTTCATCGGCGCCGAGATTCATTCGGGGTTCATGCCCTTCTCGAAGCACGGGTGGGACGTGGTCATGGGCCGGTCGGACAAGCCGGTCACCCAGGAAGAGAAGGACTGGAACTCGAAGTTCCGCCACCTGCTGGTGCTCTTCGGAGACGCGGCCGGCGCCATGTGCATCGCGCCCACCGACGACCCGCAGCGCGGCATTCTGGGCTTCGCGCTGCATTCCGACGGAAAGGACGTCGAGAGCCTCTACGTGCCCTCGGCCGGCTTCAAGTACCGCCCGTACTTCAGTGAAGATCACATTCGCGAGGGTCGCTTCGTTCCGGTGATGGAAGGGCGCCAGGTCTTCAAGATGGCCGTCACCAAGATGCCCGAGGCGGTACACGAGGCGCTGGGCAAGACGGGGCTGGGCATCGACGACGTCAACCTGCTCATTCCGCACCAGGCCAACCTGCGCATCAGCGAAGGCGTGCAGAAGGGCCTCAAGCTGCCCGACAGCCGGGTGTTCAACAACATCATGCGGTACGGCAACACCACCGCCGCCACCATTCCCATCGCCTACGACGAGTGCAAGAAGGCCGGCCGCATCAAGCAGGGTGACCTGTTGGCCTTCTGTGCGCTGGGCGCCGGGTTCCACTGGGGCGCTGCGCTGATGCGCGAGTAGTCTGTCGCGCACGATGCTGGTCGTTCACCCCCACTTCCACCCGCGCCGCACCGGCGTGACGACGCACACCGAGGCGATCGTCGAGGCGCTGGCGAAGGGGGGCGAGGTGTTGGCGGTGGGAAACGCGCTGGCCGACGCGGTGCCGCGCAGTACGCTTGGGCGCATCTTCCAGCGCGCGCGGAACGAGCGGGTGGTGTGGCACGCGCACCGCAACAACGAATTGCTCTGGGGCCTGTTGCTGCGGGCCTTCGGCGCGAAGCTGACCCTGGTCTTCACCCGTCACGGGGGCACGGCGCCGGGCGCCTTTTCGCGCTGGCTGATGCGCTCGCCCGACGCGCTGGTCACGCTCAACGACGAGCTGGCGAAGCAGTTGCGGCCGGGCACGCGGGTCATCGGTCATGGCGTCGACCTGACGCGCTTTCACCCGCCCGCTTCACGCGAGGCTGCCTGGAAGGCGTTGGGGCTGCCCGGTGCGCGCGGCTTCGGGGTGGTGGGGCGGGTCCGCCCGGCCAAGGGGCAGGGTGACTTCGTCGACGCACTCGCCGGGCTGGCCGACGACCAGGCGCTCACGCCGGTGTTGGTGGGGCTGGCGCGCGGCACCGACGAGGGGTTTGCCCAGGCGCTGCGAGCGCGGTTGCCGCGCCTGGTGTTGGCTGGCGAACAGCGCGAGGTGGTGGGCTGGTACCAGGGGTTCGAGGTGGTGGTGCAGCCTTCGCGCAGCGAGTCGTATTCGCTGGTGATTCCCGAGGCCATGGCCTGCGGCTGCGCGGTGGTGGCGGCGCGCCTGCCTGCGGCGCCCGGGCTCATCGACGACGGGCGCACCGGGTTCTTGTACCCCGTTGGCGACGTGTCAGCGCTGCGCGAGGTGTTGGCCAGGCTTCGCGCCGAACCCCAACTGGTGCGGCGAGTGGGTGACGCGGCGGCCGAAGAAGCGAAGGCCCGCTTCGGCATCGAGCACGAAGCGCAGGCCCTGCGAGCGCTCTACGACGAGGCGGTTCAGGGGCCCCAGTCGGGCGTCGAATAGTCGCCCTTCTCGATGCTCAGGGTGACCTGGTTGTTGCCGTCGAAGGTCATCACGTGCAGGTGGCGCGCGCCCGAGCGGGTCGAGGTGAACAGAATGAGCCGACCGTTGGGTGAGAAGGCGGGTTCTTCGTTGTTCGACGCATCTTGCGTGAGGCGGGCGATCTTCCCGGTCTCGACGTTGATGGTGAAGAGGTCGAACGCGTTGCGCTCGTCGCGCGCGGTGAAGGCGATGAGGTCGCCGCGGGGGCTCCACGCCGGCGTGGTGTTGTAGGTGCCCTGAAAGGTCAGCCGCTTCACGTTCGCGCCCTCGGCGGTCATCACGTAGATCTGCGGGTTGCCGGCCCGGTTCGACACGAAGGCGATGCGCTTGCCGTCGGGCGACCACGAGGGGCTGGTGTTGAGGAAGAACTTGGTGTCGGTGACCTTGGTCAAGTTCGAGCCGTCAGCCGCGTTGGCGGTGAAGATTTCGGCGTTCTCTCCTTCGGAAATCGAAACCGCGACCTTCTTGCCGTCGGGAGAAAACGCGGCGCCGGTCACCATCGCCGCCTTGCCGATGAGCAGCACCGGGTCGCTGCCGGGCTTGCCCACGTACAGCCAGGGCTTGCGCTGCCGGTACGAGGTGAAGGCCACCCCGCCGCCAGGCACCAGGGCGGGAATGACGTTGACGTCGCCGTTGGTGACCTTCACCGCGTTGTGGCCGTCCCAGTCGGCGAGCCAGACGTCGCGGCCGGTCGGCGACTTGCGCGACCAGGTGATGCGGGTCTCGAAGGGGCCCGTTTCCTTGGTGAAGTGCTTGTAGACCGCGTTGGCCAGCTTGTGGGCCAGGCGCCGGGCGTCCTTCATGGGCACCGCTTCGCTGACCTTCAGGTCTTCGCGGCCCGCAGCCACGTTGAACAGGCGCAGGTCGCCGTGCAGGGTCTCGCCGTCGCTCGAGATCTGGGTCTTGACCAGCGACTCGGCACCCACGTCGCTCCACTTGCCGAAGCCGATGGCGCTGGCCACCACGCCTTCGGTCGGGGGGGCGAGGTAGCTCTTGCGGTCGAGGACCTGGAAGAGGCCGCAGGCCGAGAAGTCGAACATCAGCGCGCTGTCGAATTCGTTGAGCGTCTTGCGCGCGGCGTCGTCCTGCACGGCTGGAATGGCGACGGCGATCGGCATGGGCCGGAAGTTGGCGCCCGAGATCTCGATCACGTTCTGCTGAGCGAGAACGAACGAAGGGACCAGCAGGGCGAGCAGCGTGACGGGTCGGGTCATCAGGTCTGAGGTTGTAGAACGACTCTCAGCCCGCCGCACGGAACACGATGGCTACACCCGACTTCTTGAGCACCTCTCGCAGGTTGGGCGGGGGCGGGGCGAAGGGGCTGGCCTTCTTGACGGCGCCGACGACCGCTTCGTCGAACAGCGCGTTGCCCGAGGGCTTGCTCAACTTCACCTCGAGCAGCTCACCGGCCTGCCCGATCCACAGGGCGACCTCGGCCTTGAGCGTTCGCCGCTCGGCCTCGGGAATGGTGTCGGACACGTCGTAGTTGCGCTGCACCACCGACTTGAGCAGCCCGTAGTAGCGCTCGCCTTCCTGCCTGGCCGAGTCGCCGTTCACGTCACCGTCGGCGGCACCTTCGGTCTCTTCGACCTTGCCCGCCCGGCCCGCCTTGTTCATCGCATCGAACAGGCTCTTCTTGGCGTCAGGCGCGTTCTTCTTGCTGTCCTTGTCGGGCTTCGCGTCTTTCGAGGGAATCTTCACGGCCGTGTCGACCGCGGGCGCCTTCACCGGCGCGGCGACCGGCTCGGGCGTCTTCACCGGCGGCGCAGGCTCTTCTTCCTTCCGGGGCAGCAGCTTCTCGTCGCGCGGCTTGCCCAGGCGCACCAGCGAGGCCTTGATGGGCTGCTGGTCGAGGCTGATGGCCGGCCCGCGCAGCACCCACGAGAGCGCCAGCCACACCGCCACCACCAGCACGTGGCCGACCACCGACGCCATCACGAACGGCGTCAGCCCCGAGGGGCGTGGGCGCAGCAGGCTGTCGGCGGCGATCTCGCTCACGGTGGTTATTTCTTGTCCTTCTCGGGCTTGGACACCTTGCCCGCCCCCATCGGGTCCGTGATCATGCCGACGTTGGTCACGCCCGCGCGCTGGGCGGCGGCCATCACGTCGACCACCACGCCGTAGGCCAGGTCGCGGTCGGCGTGCAGGTACAATTCCTTGTCCTGCTGGGCCTTGGCGTTGGTCTTGAGCTTCTCTTCGAGCTCCTTGAGCTCGACCTCGGCCTCGCCGATGAAGACGCGGCGATCGCGGTCGATCGACACCACCAGCTTCTTGTCGCTGGCCTCGACGGGCGCGGCCTTCGTCTCGGGCAGGTTGACCTTCACGCCCTGCTGAATGAGCGGGGTGGTCACCATGAAGATGATGAGCAAGACGAGCATCACGTCGACCATGGGGGTGACGTTGATCTCGCTCATCGTGGTGCGGCCTGGCGCGCCGCGGCCCGAAGACATGCTCATCGGTGGCTCACTTGAAGAAGTGCCGCTTGACGATGTTGAGGAAGTCGTTCGAGAAGTTGGCCATCTCGGTGTCGAAGATCTTGATGCGCGAGACGAACGAGTTGTACGCGACCACCGCGGGAATGGCGGCGAAGAGGCCGGCGGCGGTGGCCAGCAGCGCGTTGCCGATGGGCGCGGCGACGGTGGTGATGGTGGCGTTGCCCTTCTCGGCGATCTCGTTGAAGGCGCCCAGAATGCCCATCACGGTACCGAACAGGCCGATGAAGGGCGCGGTGCTGCCCACCGTGCCCAGGAAGCTGATGTGGGCCTCGAGCGTGGTGATCTCGGCCAGCGAGGCGCGGTTGAGCGCGCGCTCGACGTTCTCGATGCCACCCAGCTTCTCGCTCATGGCCTCGCCGCCCGCCTTGTCCTTGGCGAGCTTGCTGAGCTCTTCATAGCCAGCGCGGAAGACCCGGGCCAGCGGGCTGGCGTCGAGCTTCTGCGAGGTCGAATAGATGGCGTCGAGCCGCGACGACTTCCAGAAGGTGTCGAGGAAGCTGACCGATTCCCCACGCGCCTTGCGCAACTGCATCACCTTCATGCCGATGAGGGCCCACGAATAGGCCGAGGCGAAGGCCAGCAGCACCAGCACCATCAGCTCGATGCCCGACGCGCTCTTGAGCACGTCGAGGTAATTGATCGCCGCCAGAATCATGCTGCAGCCGTAACACCCCTGTTCCGGTGACTCAAGAAACGACCCGTGGAATCAGGGAGTTGGCAACTGCGATTGAATAGGGAAGATTCCCGTGCGTCTGCTGGTGCAGTTCATATTCTCACCGGTGCGTGACGACGGGCCGCAGCGCGCCAACCAACGAGGGGTTCACACATGCTCAAGAAGTCACTTTCGTCCATCTGGATGGCCGCAATGGTCATGACCGTCAGCGGCTGCCTCGTTGTTTCGGGCAACGGCGGGACCCGCGGCAACGTCACGTTCCTCTGGAGCCTGGGGGGCTCGACCTGCGCGGCCAACCCCGACATCACCCAGGTCACCATCGAGATTCCCGGGCAGACCCTGTCGAACGGCGGCGCGTACGCCTGCAATTCGGGCGGCACCGACGGCATTCAGTTGCTCGACTTCGCTCCCGGCACCTACAGCTACACCATCGAAGGACGCACCAGCGGGGGCACCGCGGTCTTCAACGGTTCGGGCACCTTCACGGTCAACGGTGACGTGACGGTCAACGCCACCCTGGCCATCGACCCCGCGGCTCCCGGCGGTGCCTACGTGACGTGGACCTTCCCGCCCTCGGGCGTCTCGGGCACGGCCCCGGCCACCTGCGCCCAGACCTCGGGCCCCGTCTCGGGCGTCGACCTGAGCATCGACAACGGCGCGGTGCACACCTTCACCTGCGCCAACGGCCAGACCTCGCCGGGCGTGCTGGTCAGCAACCTCGGCGCCGGCACCCACAGCATCGACCTGCAGGCGCACGACTCGACGGGCTTCGTGTACTACCGCTACACGGGCACCTTCACCGTCTCGGCCGGCGTCAACGCCAGCCAGTCGTTCACCCTGCCGTACTTCGTGGGTAGCGCCGCGTTGAAGTGGACCTTCAGCAACGGCGTGACCGCGCTGACCTGCGCGCAGGCCGGCATCACCGGCAACGTGCTCATCAACTTCCGCGATTCGACCGGTGCGTGGTGGTACGCCGACGCCTCGGGCGCACGGCTCGACGCGGCGGTGCCCTGCCTCAACGCGGGCCTCGAGGGCGCGGTGGTCGACTACATGTACGGCGGCACCTACCAGGTGTTCCTCACCGCGACCGACAACACCAACCGCACCTTCTCGACCAGCCTGACCACGCCCCCGACCATCACGGTCACCGCGGGCAACTTCCCGGTCATCGACGGCAGCACCCAGAGCTTCCTGCTGGGCCTCTGAGCCGTCGCTCGAGGTTCGAACGCCGTACCGGCAGCCGGCAGACCCTTCGTGGGCTGCCGGCTGCAGTCATTTCGGCAAGACCGCCAACGGCGCGGTTTGTGCTAGTCGCCCACGGTGATGCGGCACGACAGACACGCGGCCATTGGCGTCTTCGACTCGGGCGTCGGTGGGTTGACCGTCATGAAGGCGTTGCTCGAGCGACTGCCGCTCGAGTCGACGGTCTACCTGGGCGACACGGCGCGGGTACCCTACGGCACCAAGTCGGGCGAGGTCGTCACGCGCTACTCGCTGGCCAACGCCCGCGCGCTGATGGAATACGACCTCAAGCTGCTGGTGGTGGCCTGCAACACCGCCTCGGCGGTGGCCATACCAGCGCTGCGCGAGGCGCTGCCCATTCCGGTCATCGGGGTCATCACCCCTGGCGCGCAGCAGGCCGCGGCGACCACGAAGTCAGGGCGGGTGGCGGTCATCGGCACGCCGGGCACCATCGCGTCGGGGGCGTACCAGCGCGCCTTGTTGGCCGAACGGCGCGAGCTGGAGGTGCGCACCCAGGCCTGCCCCATGTTCGTGCCCCTGGCCGAAGAAGGGTGGACCGAAGGTGACGTGCCTCGGCTGGTGGCCGAACGCTACCTGACCGGCGAGCTGCTCGAGGGCGTCGACACCCTGGTGCTGGGCTGCACGCACTACCCGTTGCTGCGCCAGACCATCGCGGCGGTGGTGGGCCCGGGGGTGACGCTGGTCGACTCGGCGCACGCCACGGTCGAGCGGGTGGTCGAAGCGTTGCAGGAGCGCGACCTGCGCCAGCTCGAGCGGCGCACCGTCGAGCGGCATTTTCTGGTGACCGACACGCCAGCGCGCTTCGTGGAAGTGGGGGCCCGCTTCCTGGGCCGCCCGTTGAGCGGCGCGCGGCAGGTCGACCTGAAGCTCTGAAGCTTCAGGCCTGACTGACGGGTGACTTGCTGTCGGCGCCAGCCACCACCGGCGCGATCTTCAGCGCAGCGACCAGCCCGATGTCGTCCTTGCGCGGAATGAGCCCGAGCGTGGCCATCACCACCCGCTCGGCGAAGCGGAAGAAGCCAAGGCGCGCCAGCGGGTAGTTCAACCAGCCGTTGGTGATGCAGTAGTAGGTGTCGAAGGGCGCGGTGTGGTGCCGCTGGTGGTGGTCGACCGGCAGAATCAAATGCGAGCGCTGCGCCCAGCGCACGATGGCGGGCAGCTCGCTGGGCTCGAGGTGCGACCACTTGTGGAACTGGTTGGTCATCATCACCCAGAAGATCATCGAGCCCATGCTGACCATCAGGAAGAGCGCGGGCCCGACCCAGCCCTCGATGCCCAGCGGAATGAGCGTGCACATGGCGGCCACCGGCACCGAGACCAGGCAGTTGGCGCCGTTGGTCTCGATGTAGTCGTGGCGGGTCATGGCCTTCTGATCGACGTGGTGTTCCCGGAAGGGGCGCACCAGCGTCTTGCCCAGCACCGGCATGTCGGCCGAGCCCCAGGTGTCCGCCATCCAGTGCACGAAGCCCGAGACGAAGTCGGCCAGGATGAAGCCGACGAAGAAGGCGGCCATGATCAACCACTTGTACGAGCTCCACAGGTGGAGCGCCTTCCAGGTGATGATGGCCGAGAGCGTCCAGAACGCGATGATCGAGCCGATCTCGACCCGGCGAAACGACTTCGAGTAGCCGGCCGCCAGGGCCCGCGCGTCCTGCTGCTGAATCTGGAGTTGGCTCATGATGATCTCCCTACGGCGCACTCTGCCGATCGGTTGTCACGGTTGGGTCAGCGTGACCGGCGAGGCTGCTTCACCAAGTCCTGAGCCCGGGCGCAAGCCGCAGTGGCACGAACGGCCGTCAACGGCGCTTGACCTGCGTGAAAACTACTTCTTCTTGCGGGGCGGGTTGGTCAGCTTGCCGTCCTTGAACATTTCGATGCGACTGGCCCCGGGGCTCGACATGCCCTTGCCGACGCCCACCAGCGGCTTCGAGTCGGGCGGGTGGTAGACCACGCGTGCCTTGTCTCCGGCGGGAATGTTGCCCGAATTGGCGTCGATGAGCAGGTACACGCTGGTGCCCTCGGCGATGACGCGCTCGGCGTCGGTGCGCGGGTCGAGCTCGCTCAAGGTCGAGCCCTGGTCGACGCTTGTGGCGTCTTCGGCATACTGCAGCACCTTCACCTTGAGCGTGGGCACGGTCTGCGTTTCCTTCACCTGCCGCACGCCCTGGAAGGTGATGGCGAGGTCGGCGCCGGTCTCCATGGCCTTGGGGTCGGACAGCTTGAGCCCCGTGCCGCGGTTGTTGTCGGTGTCGATGAAGATGGTGGCGTTCGCGCAGCGGGTCTTGCAGCCGTCGCCCCACGGGTCCTTGTTGAACTCGATCTTGAAGGCGTAGTCGCTTCCCTGGGGGCCGAAGGCGATTTCCGTGATCACCGGGCGATCGTCTTCGCCACTGGGCGGCGCCTTGTAGGTGATGAGCGGCTTCTCGGCGAAGGCGACCGAGGCGACGAGCAGGGGTACGATGGCAAGACGCATGGACCGCACGAAATCAGAGACCACGTTCGTGCGCCAGCTACCCCTTGGCCAAATGAAGAACTTCGTGACGCTGGTGGGCGCGCCGGCCGTCGACGAAGTGGTGGTGGTCGACCCCGCGTGGGACGCCGGGGCGATCGCGGCGGCCTGCCAGGCCGAGGGGCGCCGCGCGGTGGCGATCGTCCTGACCCACCATCATCACGATCACCTCAACGCCGTCGAGCCGCTCCTCGCGACCTTCGACGTGCCGGTGTACGTGCAGCGCGCCGAGCTGGCCTTCGCTCCCGAGGCCTTCGCCGGCTTCCGCGGCTCGGTGCGCCCGGTCGAGCCCGAGGCGGTGCTGCGCCTGGCCGGGCTCGACCTGAAGTGTCTGCACACACCCGGGCATACGCCGGGCTCGCAGTGCCTGTGGTGTGGCAGCGTGCTGGTGTCGGGCGACACGCTCTTCGTGGGCGCCTGTGGGCGGTGCGACCTGCCGGGCGGAGACAGCGGGCAACTGTACGATTCGCTGCACCGGGTATTGGCCCGGGTGCCCGACGAGGTCGAGCTCTTGCCGGGGCACGACTACGGCGAGGTGCCGCGCACCACGCTGGGCCGGGAACGGGCGCGCAACCCGTACCTGCTCGAGCGTGAGCGCGAAGGGTTCATCGCGCTGCGGTCGCGGCCGCGCAGCGCGTAAGCCCGTCGCGCTCCCACCCTCAGGCGGTGCCGGCGCGCCGCCTGGGCACCAGTGCGTCGGGGCCGCTCCAGAGGGCGAGCACCACGCCGCTCAACAGAATGCCGGCGCTGACCACCGTCCATACCGCGGCCCAGACCACCGCCGGCACCACGGTGAGGTTGGCGAGCAACTGGGCATCACTCTGCGCGCGCACCGCGCCGTTCCAGAGGTCATCTTTGAGGTCCATCGCGGCGTAGAGCGCGGTGAACGACGCCATGAACAGGTTGAGCCCGCCGACCAGCGCAGCCGGCAGGAACTTCGCCCCCACCCCGAACCCCAGCGCCATCACCACGCAGAACGCCAGGGTGAAGGCATCGCGGGCATAGAACACGCCCATCATCGCCAGCCACGCGCAGGCCGCGCCCAACATGGCCCGGCGGGCCTCGAAGCGGAAGGTGGCGACCAGCAAGAGCACCGCGATCAGGGCGCCGCCGACGTAGCCGGCGGAATACACGACGGTGCGCGCCACGAAGCCGTCGGGAATGCGCGAGAGGCAGGCGCCCGATTCGTCGGGCTTGAGCGTGACCCGGTCGACCGACCCGCCGACCACCAGCGAGGCGAGCGCGTGGCCCGTCTCGTGGCCCATCACGGCCAGCAGCTTGAAGGGCAGCAGGGCAGGCGAGTCCCAGAAGAAGACGCCGCCGGCGAGAATGGCCACCAGCACCAGGGCTCTTCCCGGGTTGATCGAGTCGGTGGCCATGAGAGGCTGAACGCTGGTCGGCCGGGTCGTGTTCCCGACCGGCCGGTCACAACCCCGCGACGCCGGTGGTGCCGCAGAACACGTCGCGCTCGAGCTTGCGCGCGAAGTTCGGCAGCCGCGCGGGCAGGGTGCGCAGCGCGGGGTAGTCGCGGAAGAGCTCGTTGAGGTCCTTCTGTTCGAGCAGCGAGACGGTCGCGAACTCGGGAGCGAACACCCGCAGCTTCGAGGGCATGCCCGACAGCGCGCAGGTGATGGCCAGGAATTGCCCCTGGGTCACTTCGAAGTGCTGGGGCGCCTGACCCGGGCGGGCGCGATCTTCCATCACCAGGGTGCCGTGGGTGACCACCGCGATGCAGTTGCTGACCTCACCGGGGCTGAGCAGTGAGCTGTCGGGGCCCAGCTTCACGTGACGGAACCGGCCGATGAGCCGAGCGCGGGCGATGGAATCGATGACGTCGCTGAACAGGCGCGAGGCCATGAAGCCCTCGATCAGCCGCTCGCGGTAGAAGTCGAGCATGCGCGCGTGGAGCGCGTCGTCCTTCTCGAGCAGGGCCTGCAGCTTTTCACCGGCGATTTCCAGCACCGTGCATTCGTCGCCGATGGCGCGCGCGGTCGCGGTACGCACCTGGCCCGCGAAGAGGCCGAAGAGCCCGAAGGCCTCTCCCTGACCGACGTGGCGCAGCGCGACCTGGCGGCCGTCCTTCTGGCGCAGCACTTCGAGCGCACCGTCGATGACCACGTAGAACGAGGCGGCTTCGTCGTTCTCGATGAAGAGATCTTCGCCGGCGGGCACGTCGATCTGCAGGGCGCCGCGGGTCAACGCCTCGAGCGACGCGGTCGGCAGTTCCTTGAAGAGCGGCACCTGCGAGAGCGCGAAGATCGCCACCTCGGGGTCGGCCTCGACTTCACCGAGCACTTCGATTTCGTCGGCCACCGACGAGGGAATGGGCACGGGCGCGGTGCGCGGCTCCTGGATGTCGTGAGCGCCGCTGACGGCTTCCTGGGCCCGCGCCGCTTCCTGCCGGCGGGCCTCCTGCAGCACGTCGACCGGAATGAGCGAGGGCTTGAGCTTCGGCGGCGGCATGGGCACCGCGACCCGCGTGCGCATTTCTCGGGGGGCCATGGGCGGAAGCGAGGGCAGCGACTCGGACATTCGTTTCACCTGTTCTCGTGCGTCGGAAAACTGTGAACTGCCGTGATCAGTGCGACACTGTGCGCTACCGTGTACGGAAGTCATGACACCTCCGTCAAGGAGGGGGCCCCACTCACCGTGGCGATCATCGCCGGCGGCGGAGGCCGGCGCCTGGGGTTCAGGCACAAGGGCTTGATTTCATTCGGTTCGATCACCTTGATCGAGCACCTGCTGGCCCTGGCCCCCGACGGGCCTCGCCTGGTGAACACCAACTGCGCCGAGGCCTACGAGTTCCTCGACGTGCCGTTGGTGGCCGATCTGGTGCCCGACCGGGGCGCTCCGGGAGGCGTGGTCACGGCGTTGTTTCTGGCCCAGACCGAATGGGTGCTGGTGATGGCGTGCGACATGCCGAACGTCACCGCCGCCGAAATCACCCGCTTGCTGGCGGCGCGCAGCGACGAGCACGACGTGATCTGCTTCGCCCGAGCGCCCTCGTTCGAGCCGCTGCTCGGCGTGTACCGGGCGTCGCTGGGTCGCGCGTGGTTGCCGCAACTGGCGCACGAGCCGTCGCTGCGCGCGCTGGTCGATTCCGTGCGGGTCAAGGCGCTGCCGGTCTTCGATGACTCGGTGCTCGACAGCCTCAACACCCCCGAGCAGTTGGCGCGCTGGCGCGGGCGCGGGAACAAAAGCACCTGACCGTCGGGGTTCTGGTACTGTCGCGAGCAAGGCTCAAACGACCATGGCGAAGACGTTCGAAAAAGCCGTCACCGGCTTCAACCACAACATCAAACACAAGGGGAAGGTCTTCCACGTTCAGACGGAAGACTCCGGTGTTTCCAACCCGCACATCATCACCCACCTGTTCGTGGGCGGGAACATCCTGGCGACGAAGAAGGGCTCGTACGCCGACATCGTGCGCAGCGAGAACCTCGCCGAGCTGGTGCGCGAGATGATGGAAGAGCAGCACAAGGAAATGCTGCGCAACCTCATCAACGGGGTCTACGACAACGTCGACCGCAGCGCGCAGAGCTACCAGCCGGGGCAGTTGGCGCCCGAGGCCCCCAAGGCGCCCGTCGCCCCCCTGCCGCCCAAGCCGATGCCGCTGACCCAGGTGGCGACCGCGGCGCAGTTGCCTCCCGAAGTGGTGGCGGCGCGCGAGCTGGCCGAGCAGCCGCGTGAGAACAACGTGGGCGTCGAGACGCTCTTCGGCGAAGACCTGATCAGCGAGAAGAGCCTCGACGAGGTGATCTTGAGCTACCTCGCCGGTGAGGGCGGAAACTAAGTCTCGCCCGCCACGCACAATTCGCGAGTCGTCGGGTCAGGCGTGATCTAGCGTCGCCGCCCATGACCACGTCTCTCGACATGCTGTCCATCAACACGCTGCGCACCCTGGCGATCGACGTCATTCAGAAGGCCGACTCGGGCCACCCCGGGCTGCCGCTGGGCGCTTCGCCCATGGCCTACGTGTTGTGGCAGCGCCACTTGAAGCACTGCCCCACCGAGCCCGGCTGGGCCGACCGCGATCGCTTCGTGCTCTCGGCCGGTCACGGCTCGATGCTGCTCTATGGGCTGCTGCACCTGACCGGCTACCCGCTGCCGCTCGAAGAGGTGCTCAACTTCCGCCAGTGGGGCTCGAAGACGCCGGGTCACCCCGAGTTCGGTCACACGCCGGGCGTCGAGGCCACCACCGGCCCGCTGGGGCAGGGGCACGCCAACGCGGTCGGCATGGCGATGGCCGAGCGGCTGCTCGCCAACCGCTACAACAAGCCGGGCTTCGAGCTGTTCAACCACCACACGTACTTCCTGGTCGGTGACGGCTGCCTGATGGAAGGCGTGGCCACCGAGGCGGCGTCGCTGGCCGGGCACCTCAAGCTGGGCAAGCTGATCGGCCTGTACGACGCGAACAACGTCACGCTCGACGGCCCCCTGTCGCTCTCGTTCAACGAAGACGTGGGCAAGCGCTACGAGTCGTACGGCTGGCAGGTGCTCTACGTGAAGGACGGCAACACCGACCTCGACGGCATCGACGCGGCGATTCGGGCGGCGAAGGCCGAGACCGGCAAGCCCTCACTCATCATCGTCACCACCACCATCGGCTTCGGCTCACCCAACAAGGCGGGCAAGTCGTCGGCGCACGGCAGCCCTCTGGGCGAAGACGAGATCAAGCTGACCAAGAAGGCGCTGGGGTGGGACTTCGAGCAGAAGTTCTTCATTCCGCCCGAAGCGCTGGCCAACTTCCGCGCGGCGGTGCCGAAGGGCGAGGCACAGCGCAACGCGTGGAACGAGCTGCTGACGAGCTACGCGAAGGCGCACCCCGAGCTCGCCGCAGAGCTCAAGCGCGTTCTGAAGGGTGAGATGGTGGCCGAGTTGGCCAGCGCCCTGCCCAGCTTTCCCGCGCCGGGCGGCGTCGAGACCCGCGTCGCGGCGGGCCAGGCGCTGAGCGCGCTGGTGAAGAAGGTGCCGGAGCTCATCGGCGGCGACGCTGACCTCTCGGGCTCGACCAAGACCGCCATCAAGGACGGCGGCAGCTTCGACGGCCAGACCGGAGCGGGCCGCAACCTGCACTTCGGGGTGCGCGAGCACGCGATGGCGGCGATCGCCAACGGCATGAGCTACCACGGCGGCGTTCGCCACTACTCGGCGACGTTCTTCTGCTTCACCGATTACATGC
>CAIWFK010000365.1 GCA_903911905.1 uncultured Myxococcales bacterium | reverse complement strand
GTTGCTGCAGGTGTTGGGGTCGCTGACCACCGAGGTGAAGGGCCGCCCCACGATGCCGTGGAAGGCGATGTCGTCGATTTCCCAACCCTTGGCCGCCACCGCGTCGTCCGAACCGATGCGGAAGCGGAAGTTCACCTGCTGACCCGCGTAGTCCTGCCCCAGGTCGACGGTCTCGAGGTTGAAGGCCGGGTAGTTGGGCGACTGCGCGACGTAGCCCTTCCGCCCAGCGAGCGGGTTCGAGCTCGCGTTCTGCCCCTGCCCCTGGAAGATCGAGCCGGTGTAGCCCGGCGTGGCCCTGGCGCCCACGTCGACCCAGGCGCCGCCGTTGACCGAGACCTCGATCACCGCGCCGTCGTAGTTGCCGGTGGCGTCGCTCTCGAACGCCCAGCGGTGCTTGAAGGTGATGATGAAGGGCACGCCCGTCATCACCGCGACCCGGGGGCTGATGAGCCAGGTGTCGGCCGGCGAGCTGGGGTTGGGGCCGAACCAGAAGTGATCGGTCGGGCCGGCCTCGACGATGCGGAAGTCGCTGCCGGTGGCCCCGTTGGGGTCGCTGGCCGAGGTCCAGGTGGTGGTCGGCGCTTCGACGTCGTCGACCGTCGAGGCCATGGGCACCACGTCCAGGTTCAGGCGCAGCGGCGCGTCGTGGGTGACCGGGTTGGTCAGCAGCGAGGGGTCGGTCAGGGTCAGCGAGAAGACCGCTGGCTGCAGCCCGGCCACGTTGCCCAGCGCCACCGGCACCTTGACCGTCGCGGTGGCAAACGGCGCGACCGACGGCACGTGCGCACTGGCGCCCGAGGGGAAGCTCACGCCCGCGGTGGTGGTCGTCACCGACAACTGCGTCGCGGTCAACGTGGTCAGGCCGATGTTCTTCACCACCACCGACAACTGGCCCGCCTCGTTGGCGTCCAACTGCCCGTCGTGGTCGCACGACTGGGTCGAATCGTCGACCGTCACCGAAACCACCTCGAGGGCGTTGCCGACCTCGAAGCTCTCGGTCAGCGGCGTGTTCGCGTCGGGAGGCGGCGCCACGGCCTTCATGCCCAGGCCGCGCTTGGCGAACGCGGTCCAGAAGGTGGCGTAGTCGGTCAGGTCGGTCGCCGCCGCCGCCGCCAGCAGCGCGTCACGCGCGTCGACGAAGGTGGGGCCCAGCGCGGTCATCTTGTAGGCCGCGACCAGGTAGGTGCGCATGCGGTCCTGCGCCTGCACGAACGTGTAGCGCGGGTCGCGCAGCAGGCCGGCGTAGCATTCCCACAGCATGGTGGCCCACACCTCGCCCGTGTTGTGCGACTCCGAATTCTGCGCGCCGCTCTGCCCGAACGCGGTGGGCACGTTGGCCGGCAGGGGCACGCCGTCCTGAATGTGCTTGAAGGTCAGGCCGTTCTTGGTGAGGTCGGTCGAGTACGGCACGCGGCGAATGCCGAAGTAGTAGCCCTGCTTGCTCTGCGCGTACGAGGTGTACGCCGCCATGCCGTAGACGCCGTTCCAGTTGGCGTTGCTGGGCACCAGGAGGTCTTCGGCGCGCACCAGCAGCAGCATCGAATGGAAGTCGGCCCAGCCCTCTCCCATGCTGATGGCCTGCTGGTTCGAGATGCCGTTGGCGTCGCCGATCAACCGGTTCGAGATGTAGTGGCCCCACTCGTGCGCGACGATGGCGTTGTCCTCGGCGCCGTCGGCGTCGGGGGTCTGCACCCGCACCACGGTGGCGGTGGTACCGGCGGCCACCTGGCGCAGCGCCAGACCGTCGGCCTGGGTCACCGAGAGCGCGCCGATGGTGATGGCGCCCGCGCCCGTGCCCGCCTGCAGCGCCGGCGGCGTGGTGCCCGCCCGGTTGTCGGCGATGATCGCGGCCACCGCTCCAGCGGTCTGCGCGGCCTGCACCTTCTGCACGAAGTTGCAGGTGCCACGGTCGATGAGCGCGATCTTCCCCGTCACGTTGTTGGTGATGGCCGAGCAGCCGTCGGTGAGGGTGCCGTTCTGCGCCAGCACCACCTCGGCGGTCAGGTTGAAGGTCGGCGCCCCGAAGGCCGCGCTCGACACCACGTAGCTGGTGCCGCCCACCGTCAGCGAGGTCGAAGCCGCGCCGTCGAAGATGTACATCTGCTGCACCGGGCTCGCCCCGTCGGAAGGGGTCTGCATGTTGGCGTTGTTGCGGCCCGAATAGTCCTGCGCCTCGGCCAGCAGCACGTCGCCTTCCATGCCGCCGCGCCCGAAGTTCGAGGTCTGCGCGTTGCCCGACTTCTCGTCGAAGCCCACGTCGTAGTACCAGTCGTGGAAGAAGTTGTCGTCGTAGAAGAGCTGGGTGATGACCGCGTTCTGCTGATCGGTGGTGGCGTTGGGCTGAACGAGGGGGTCGAAGACGCGGTCGAACGCGCCGGGGCCGCTCACGGTCCCCATCAGGTCGCCCGCACTGAAGCCGTCGGGCTGGCCCAGGTCGGCGTAGGCGGAAACGTTGTTGCCGTGGGTCTCGGTGGCGCCCGCAGCGAGCCAGGGGTCGTTGGTGCTGATGGGCCCGTTGTTCCAGGTGACGAGCGTCGGCGCGACGAAGCCCGCGTTGTAGCCGTCGGGCACGCCCGTGGGGTGCGGCGTCGCGGCGGCCCCTTGCGGCCCGTCGATGGGGAAGTGCTTCGGCGAGCCGTCGGCGAACACCCGGTACGAGAAGTCGGCCTGCGTCAGATCGTGGCGGAAGAGCACCTGCCCCGACTTCGCCGAGATGACGTACGACAGGTAGTCACCGTCGACCTTCAGCTCGACGTAGAAGCCGGGCTCGACGCCGTCGGCCAGCGGAAAGTACACGGGCCGGACGCGAGCCGGCGTGGTCTGCCCCGGCAGACGGAAGCGCGCGTACCCGCCGGTGGTGCCCAGCGACTTGACGGTCGCGTCCTCGAGCGTGCGCCCGGTGAGATCGCCGAAGGCGGCCGCCAGCGCCGAGCGATCGCTCAGAAAGAAGGCCCCGGTCGGCTTGAGCTGCGGGGTGACGAAGCCCGAGAGCGCCACCACCTCGAGCTCGTGGGTCATGATCACCTTGAGCTCGTCGCGGAACAGCCGCACCCCGTGCAGCCGCTGCTGCAGGGTGACGACCACCGCGCCCTGCCCCAGGTCGTGCACCTGGGTGACCTGCAGCTCGGCCCAGCGGCTGACGTCGGCCCGGTACAGCGGCGCCCAGGTCAGCAGGTGACGGCGCGCAGCCTCGGCCGGCGTCAGGCCCATGGCCCGGAAGGTCTGCGGCATCGGCGCCCGCGTGGTCCACACGAACTTCGGCACGCCCAGCCGGGGCTCGATGGCCGAGACGGTCGACGAACCGACCAACGCCCGATCGGCCGCGGGCAGCCCGCGCACGTCGACCAACGGCACCACCTTCGGGCTGGCGAGGAACGCGTCGAAGTTGGGCTTCGCGGCGAACGAACTCGACGCGACGACCACGGCGAGCAACACGCTTGACGACGGCTTCATCTGGAACCCCTCGTGGGTGCTTCGGTTCGGCGAGCGACTCCGGCAAGCCCTCGCGACCACGTTCCCCACATGGCGGCGGCACTGATACTGAGACGATCGACCGGGTGCAACGCTCGACCCGGGCCCGAACCTTTTCCAGATTGGAAAGCTCTTTTCGTGCCCACCGACCGCGAAAGCCTGATGGCCGCCATCGACGCCGCGCCCGACGACCCGGGGGCCTACGGCGTTCTGGGCGATCTGCTCTCGCACGAAGGAGACCCCCGCGGGGAGCTCATCACTCTGCAGTTGAGCGACCGGCTCACGCCACCGCAGCGGGCGCGGGAAGCGACGTTGCTGCGCACGCGGGGCCTGCGCATCGCGCGCGCCACCCGCGCCCAGTGGCGCTGGGGCTTCGTGCACACCCTGGCCTTCGAGCTGACCCGCGCCGACGGGTGGGAAGCGTGGCGGGTGCCCGATGGCGAGCGAACCTGGGCGACCGAGCTGCTGGCGGCCGACCTCGAGCACCCCAGCTGCCGCTTCCTGCGCGAGCTGTTCGTCGAAGGAGACCCGGGTGAAGTGGCCCTGCGCCTGCTCTCGAGCCGGCCGCCTGGCGTGCTGCGCTCGCTGCACCTGGTCTGCAACGAGGTCGACCTGGCGGCGGTCGGTGCCGGCCTGCGCCGCCTCGAGCGCCTGGTGCTGGCCTCGCAACTGGTGACGCCGGCCGCGCTGCCCCTGCCCTCGCTGGTCGACCTGCAGTTGCCGATGGACGCGCTGACCGCCACCGGCACCGCGCTGGTGCTGGGCAGCGTGGCGAAGACCCTTCGGTCGGTGACCATCACCAGCCTCGAGCCGGTCGACGGCGATCTGCTCGAGCCGCTGGCCGAGCTGCCGGGGTTGACCAGCCTGACCATTCGCGCCGACACCATGAGCCGCAGCGCGGTCGATGCGCTGACCGAAGGCCCCTTGAGGGAACGGCTGGAGCAGCTCGACGTCTCGCGCAGCGGGTTGACCGCCGAAGCGGCGCAGCGCCTGCTCAAGCGGGCCGACCGGTTTTCGCGGCTCTCGTCGCTCCTGCTGGGAGAGGGCCTCGAGCCCTGAAGCAGGTGACAGGAAGGGCCGGGCCCATTAACCCTCGCCCCCATGGACAAGGTCATCGTGATCACGGGTGCGTCGGACGGCATCGGGGCAGCACTGGCGAAGAAGCTGTCGACCACCGGCGCGAAGCTGGTGCTCGCCGCGCGCCGCGAGGGCCCGTTGGCCGAGGTGGCGAAGCAGGCGGGCCACGCGTTGGCGGTGGTGACCGACGTCACCCGGCGCGACCAGGTGCAGCGGCTGTTCGATCGCGCGGTGGCCGCGCACGGGCGGGTCGACGTGTGGGTCAACAACGCGGGCCGCGGCATCAGCAAGTCGGTGCTCGAGCTGACCGACGCCGACGTCGACGAGATGATGCAGGTGAACGTGAAGTCGGTGCTCTACGGCATGCAGGTGGTCGCGCCGCACTTCCGCGAGCGCAAGGCCGGGCAGATCGTCAACGTCTCGTCGCTGCTCTCGCGCGTGCCCTTCGCGCCGCAGCGCTCGGCCTACAATGCCGCCAAGCACGCCATGAACTCGCTGACCGCCAACGTGCGCACCGAGATGAAGGCCAGCGCGCCCGACATTCAGGTGACGCTGGTGCTGCCCGGCGTCGTCGCAACGCACTTCGGCAACAACGCGCTGGGCGGCGGCCTCGACTCGCGCACCATGCCCAACGCGCAGCCGGTCGACGAGGTCGCGCAGGTCATCGCCGACGCCATCGCCACGCCGGTCGACGAGGTCTACACGCGCCCTGAATACGCGCAGACCATCGCCGGGTACTACGCGACCACCAAACGGTGAGCCGGGAGGTCGCGCCGGGTTTCCGGCAGCGCCACTCGTCACACCTGCTGGTGCCGCCAGAGCTCGGCGTAGCGACCGCCCCGCGCCAACAGCTCGTCGTGGGTGCCCTGCTCGACCACCTTCCCCGCCTCGAGCACGGCGATGCAGTCCGCCCGCCGAATGGTCGACAGCCGATGCGCGACGATCAGCGCGGTGCGCCCCACCAGCACCTGCTCGAGCGCCCGCTGCACCTCGCGTTCACTCTCGGGGTCCAGGCTGCTGGTGGCCTCGTCGAGAATCAGCACCGGCGCGTCGGCCAGCACCGCCCGGGCCAGGCACAGGCGCTGCTTCTGCCCGCCCGACAGCGTCACGCCGCGCTCACCGATGGGCGTGTCGTACCCGCGAGGCAGCGCGCTGATGAAGTCGTGCGCCGAGGCCACCCGGCACGCCGCCTCGAGCTGATCGACGGTCGCGTCGGGCCGCCCCAGCATCACGTTCTCGCGCACCGTCGCCGAGAAGAGCATCGGCTCCTGCGTCACCAGCGCGAACTGCGAGCGCACCGAGGCGAGGGTGGCCCCCGTCACGTCCACCCCGTCGACCGTGATGCTGCCCGCGCCCGGTTGCTCGAAGCGCAACAACAACGAGACCAGGGTCGACTTGCCGCTCCCGCTTTCCCCCACCAGCGCCGTGGTCTGCCCCGGGCGCACCACCAGCTCGAGCCCGTCGAGCGCCCGCCGCCCCGCGCCGTCGACGCCAGGCCAGGTGAACGACAGCCCCCGACACTCGAGCGCGCCACTCGAGCGCGGCAGCACCCTGGCCCCGGGCGGCTCGACCACCCGCGCCGGCAGGCCCAGCACGTCTTCGATGCGCTCGAGCGCGGCACCGGCGGTGAGCGCGAACTGGCTGACCCGCCCCAGGTCCTTCGCCGGCTGGTAGAGCAGAATGATCGCCCCCAGGAACGAGACCAGGGCATCGGGCTCGACCGCTCGCGTGGCGATGGCGAAGCCCAGCGACGCGGCGATGGCGATCGACGCCAGCACCTCCATCAGCCCAGGCACCGCGGCCCGGGCCCACGCCGCGCGCTCGAGCGAGCGTTCGACCTCGGCGGCCCGCGCCCCGAAGCGCGCGCGTTCCACCGCCTCGGCGTTGAAGGCCTGAATGGTGCGCAGCGCCCCCAGCCCTTCCTGCACCTGCCCCGCCAGCAACCCGAGCGCGGCCTGCCCTTCCCGCGTGCGCTTCATCAGCGACCGGGTGGCAATGGCGGCCGGCAGCACGGCCAGCGGCACCAC
>CAIWFK010000364.1 GCA_903911905.1 uncultured Myxococcales bacterium | reverse complement strand
TGCCCGCCGCGTCGGTCGCGTTCTGCAGGTTCACGTAGCCGACCCAGCCGTACGACACGAAGCCCGCCACCGGCATGGTCTTCGAGATGGCCTTCACCATCGTCGCGTAGGTGACGGAGCGGGTGACCAGCTCGTCGTACGTCACCGGCGTGGGGTGCACCTCGGGGTGCGTCGCCGACCAGAGGTCCGGCTCGTTGTCGAGCGACACGATGACCGGCTGGCCGGCGCGCGCGGCTTCGAGCCAGGTCATGAAGTCGTCCTGGTTCACGAAGGCGTCACTCGCGTCGGGCGTCGAGGTCGGCACGCCTCCCGAGGTCGCGCGGTTCTGCTTGAAGCGCGTCTGCAGGTAGCCGGTGCCCGAGTTGCGCACGTCGCCACCGCCCAGCGTGTCGGCCGCGACGAAGTCGATGATGGGAATGGTCAGCAGGGTGGTGGCGCCGATGCTCTTCGCCGCGTCGAGCGTGCCCCGAGCGACTGCGCCGGGGGTGGTCGAGCTCGACAGGTACGCGTCGTTCTCGAACAGGTAGTCGAGCCCCGCGTTCGAGGCGTTGTTTTCCCAGTTGTAGGCGGTGAACCGATTGCCGCCCTTGCGCAGCAAGCCGTAACGGTTGTTCGCCGCGTCGACCGGCTGGTTGGTGCCGTAGATGAGGGGGGAAATGGGGTGGCGCTCACCATCGGTGTGAATGGTGAAGAGCACGTCGACCGTGCCGGGGCTCGCGGGCGTCAGCGGCGTGTCGAGGTTGACGGTTCCGCCAGTCGTGCCACCGCCGGTCGCGAGGCCACCGCCAGTCGCGAGGCCACCGCCGGTCGCGAGGCCACCGCCGGTCGCGAGGCCACCGCCGGTCGCAAGGCCACCGCCGGTCGCAGCGCCACCGCCCGTTGCGAGGCCACCGCCCGTCGCGACGCCCGCATCGACGTCAGGCACCAGGGGATTTTCGACTGCGCCGACACACCCTGCGAACAACCCCATCACCACCACTGCTCTCACGAACCTGTGCATCCTGACCTCCTGCATGTGAACGACGCCGCGCGAACGGAATGGAAAGCGCGCGGTCCTGCGCCGGCCTGACGAGCCCGGGAACGACGAGAGGGAGGGACGGGGCGTCGGCGCGTGGCGCTCGGACTGCGGCCGGAACGGGTGCACACCAGACACGTGGCGTGGGCACCATCGAGAACAGGAACGCCACACCCGAATTCCGCGGTTTCGACGAATTGAGCACTGGTCGTTCAGCCGGTACGTGCACCCGTGCCAGCTCGAATGCCGAACAAGGGCGGTGGGCTGCGCCGATTTTCGACCTGGGCCGGGGCCTCGAAACGACCGACGGGGCCATCAGTATGATGCAGCGCGTGGCTCGGCGAATGCACCGCGTCGAGTGGTGAACATCTTCTCGACCGACGCGTTCCTCGAAACGCTGGGTGCGCTGTTCTTTCCCAAACGCCGTTGGGAAATTGCGCTCCGTCGGGTCGAAGGTCGCGTGTTGCGCCTGTTGGTGCTCGACGGGCGCACGGTGGTGCGGCGCGCGCCGTTCTACGACTTTCCCCAGCCCCTCGACCTTCAGCCCGAAGGCCCCTGCGTGGGGCTCTCGTACTTTCCGCGAACCGTCGTCTGCACCAATGCGCTCTCGGCGCACGTTCAGCGGCTGCCCGGCACGCAGCCGTCGCCCTTCATCGAGTGGAGCTGCTTTCGCGACGCGAGGGCTTTCGAGGCCCACGCCGAGAAGTCGGGTGCGCGCCTGAGTGACTCGCGCCGCCAGCGTCGGCGACTGGCCGAGGTCGCAGGGCCGCTGAAGTTCGAGTTCGACGACGCCGGGGCATTGGTCTTCGA
This sequence comes from uncultured Myxococcales bacterium, assembly GCA_903911905.1. GTDB lineage: Bacteria > Myxococcota > Myxococcia > Myxococcales > Myxococcaceae > Xiheilimnobacterium > Xiheilimnobacterium phototrophicum. Next base: position 2,787 of record CAIWFK010000364.1, on the reverse strand, counting down.
GGCGGCGCTGGCGTGGAAGAGCGCGCAGTACCTGGCCTCAGGGTATCGGGACCTGTTCGCCCGACCTGAGTGCGTCGAGCTGTTCCGTCAGTTGCGACGTCGCGGGGTGCTGGTGGTCAACAGCCTGCATGCCGGCTCGACGCTGGTGGCGTCCCACCTGGGCTCGCTCCATGACGGTCGCTTCACCTGGTGGGTGCCGTCCTACGACCCGGCGTTCGCCACCTGGTCACCGGGTCGACTGTTGCTCGAAGACGCGCTGCGCGAGAGCCAGGCACGAGGTCACGCCGAGTTCGACTTCCTCATCGGCGACGAGAAGTACAAGTACCACTACGCCACGCACGAGCGGGTCATCGGGCCGTTGGGCACACCGGGCGTGCTCGAGCGCCTGGGTCAGGACGCGCGCATTCGGGTGCGCTCGCTGCTCGCATCGCAGCCGCGCGTCGACCGGTTCGTTCGTGGCGTTCGGGCCCAGTTCGTCTGAAGCGCACCGTCAGTGCGAGCCGGTGCGCTTTTCGCCGGCCTCGATGCGCAGCGGCAGCCGGTTGCCCTTCGGCGGAAGGGGACAGGTGGCGAACGCGCTGAACGCGCACGGCGGGTTGTAGGCCTGATTGAAGTCGAGCAGCACCTCGCCATTCGTCGCCGGGTGAGCGTAGAGGAAGCGCCCTGCGCCGTAGCTCTCGGTCTTGTTGGTCTCGTCGCCGAAGACGAAGAAGAGCTCGGGGCTGCCCTCTTCGAGCACCGGCGTCAGGCGGTACGTCTGGCCCTCGACGCTGAAGACCGCGCTGCCCGGTGACGACTGCTGTTCGATTTGCCCCAGTACGTTCGGCACGGGAATGGTGGCGTTGGGCGTTGGCTCCCACTTCGCGCGCACCTGCCACCTCGCGGTCGGCTCCCACGTCGGAATGCCGTGGAAGTTCTTCCTCGCCGGCGCTTCCGGGTCCTTGATGCGCACGCCCAGTTTGTCGCCGCGCGCGATGAGCTGGAAGATGAAGCGGCCGACCTGCAGCACGTCGGGCTCGCCTGCGGCGTCGCTCTTCATGGCACCGCCGGTGAAGGGCTTGCCGCGCAAGGTGACGGCGACGTTCGGCGCGGGCGTGAACGTGGCGTTCGGGCCGGTGCGGGTGAAGGTGCCGACCACCGAAGGTGCCCCCTCGGGGAAGGTGACGTCGGTCTTGCCGCTGCCCGCGGTGTTCGCGCCCTCGTTCAGCCACCCCAGGCCCGCGAGCGTGAGCCACCCGCCTTCGGCCTGCAGTCGCGCGAGTCGTTGCTCGTGCCAGGCCTTCGTCGTGGCGACGACGTCAGCGGGTGGAGCCGCCGCGAGGAGCATCACGGTCATGATGGCGTGCATGCGCGGAGTCTTGACGTTGCGCGACCGTCACCGCAATGGCTCACTGATGGAAGTACAGGTTGTCCAGGTAGACCGTGTAGAGGCTCGTGCCGGGTGTCTGGTTGCCGTTCGAATCGAGGGCCTTGATCAGGAATTGGCCGACCTTGTTGCGGGTCGTCAGCGCTGGAACGAAGCCAGTTCCGGTGGCGAGCGGAATGTCCACCGACTGCCACATGCCGGCACCGATTGTGGTCGTCGAGTACGTGGAATGAACCGCGACGCCGGTCACGTCCTGCACGAGCTCGAAGCCCAGCTTGCTGGGCCAGGTGGGCGACCACAGGTCGACGTGCAGGTACGACATGGTGGACGCGTCGACGATGAAGTTCTCGATGCCGGCGAACGGGTAGAGCGTGTACTTCTTCAAAACGTGGCCACCGGCGATGGTGGAGTCGACCAGGCTACAGAAGTTGGCGCTCCACGGAGCCTGCCAGACGATGGCCGGCGCGACCGAGGAGTAGGCGCTGCTGAACAACGACGTGACCTGGTTGCTCGGGAGCGTCGGAGCCGGTGCTGGCGCGCTCGGCGGTGGAATGGGCGCAATGACGTTGACGGCCATCGAACCGGCGTCGAGCCCATCGAAGGTTGCGGTGAGTCTCGCCGTGCCCATTCCGTTCGCGGTGACCAGGCCGCCTGGGCTGATCGACGCCACCCCGGTATTGCTCGAGGAGACGGTGAAATAGTCCCACCCCAGTTGACTGAACGTTGGCCCGTTCGTCGCGCCGCCGCCGAAGGTCAGCGTGTTGTGGTACGTGTCGAAGCGAACGGACTGCCCGACCTCGAGCGACAGGTCGGTGAAGCCCACGGCGGCGCTCTGGACCGTGCCGAACCACGCACCCGCGTCGACGTTCTCGTACTGAACGTCGCTGAACCAGAACGACTGCCCGTGGTTCAGGCCGTCGGAGAAATAGAAGGGCTCTCCCTCGGCGGTGTGCAACTCGGGCTTGATGAGCGGCAGCACGATCTTCGTGAAGCTGGCACCAACCGTCAGTGAGTGAAATTCGATGACCCGCTGCGGGAGCGCCTGGGTGCCGCCGATGCCGACGTGGTCGAACGTGGTTGGGCCGTTCGAGGCCTTCGCCCAGAAGGTCAGGGCGTTGAAGTGGCTCAGGTCCCGCCCGGGGTTCGCCGTGAAGTCGCCAAGAACGTAGAAGGGGTTCGAGGTGCCTTCGTCGACCTTGAACGAAGGTCGACCGTTGTTCAGCCCAGTGGTGCTGGAGTCGACGGACACCGACAAGGTCGAAGGCGTGCCGTTGACGAACGTGGTGTGCGTGTCGCAGGTCCCGAAGAAGACCAGCCCGTCACCGCCACACCCGTTGCCACCGTCGGTCGCCGCGCCACCGTCCGTACCAGCGTCGAGGGTGCCAGCGTCGGGTTCGCCGGCGTCGAGCGCGCCTGCGTCG
>CAIWFK010000363.1 GCA_903911905.1 uncultured Myxococcales bacterium | reverse complement strand
TCGAGGGTGACCAGCAGGTCGGCCAGTTCGAGTGTCTCGCGCAGTTCCTCACCCGACGCCGACGCGAGGGCGAGATCGAGCTCGCGTTTGACGCAGCCGTCGTCCTTCTGGCTCAGGCACAGTCGAGCCAGCGCCACGTGCACCACGCCCCGGTCCTTGACCGCCAGCGCCTTGCCGAACGCGGCCTTCGCTTCGGCGGGGCGACCGAGCCGCGCCTCGAGTTCACCCACCAGTTCCCACAGGGTCGGGTCACGAGGGTCGGCCTCGGCTGCGCGACGCCAGACCGCGACCGCGTCTTCGAGGCGACCGGCCTGCACCAGCCGCTCGGCGAGCTCGGTGAGCACGTCAGACGTCTTCGCGCCCCGCCCCACCGCGGCCTCGAGCAATGGCAGGGCCTCGGCCGCGCGACCGTGGGCCGTCAGGGCGGCGGTGGCCTTGAGCAGCAGCTCGCCCCGGCTGCGGTCGGGCGCGGCGTCCGACGCCTTCACCAGGTTGGCGACCGCGGCCTCGACGTCGACCGGGCCCGCATCACCGGGCTCGAGCTGCAGGTCGGCGAGCGACTCGAGGGCGTTGAAGTCCTTCGGGTTGAGCGCCAACGCCTTGTCGAGCGCCTCGCGGGCCTTCGCGGGCTGCTTCTTCACCGAGTACAGGTAGCCCAGTCGGCTCCAGGTGGTGGCGCGCTTCGGGTCGCGCTGCGAGGCCGTTTCGAAGCGGGCGAGCGCGTCGTCGACCCGGCCTTCTCCGAGGAACAGCTCGCCCTCGGCGATCGACAGGCGGAGATCGTCGGGGTCCAGTCGGCGCGCCTCGTCGTATTCCTTGTGGGCCTCGACGAAGTTGCCCTTCAGGTACGCGGCCTGGCCCGCGAAGTAGTGGCCCGCGGCCTCGGTCTTGGGGTCGATGTCGGGCTTCTTCGGGCAGCCCGCGAACAGGAGCGTACAGACCAGCGCCAGCGCTGCGCGGAGCAATGGGGTCGAGTCAGCGAGGACAGGGAGGTCAGCACGCCGTTCCACCTCGACGCCATCGCACTGGAGCTTCCGCATGAGGCCTTCAGAGCACTGCTCGAGCCTTTCGTCAGCACCGAGCGTGCAGCCAGCAGCGCTTCGGTCCCGATCCCAACGAGCGCGGAGCGGATTGAGTTGAACACCGTCAGCGCGCGAAGCGACGGCCGCGATCGCGACGCCGTTCCACCGCGAACGCAGCGGCAGGCCTTCGGCTCGCGCCTCGAGCGCGACACCGGCACGAATCGGGTTCGGGGCAACGCCATCGACGCGTCGTTCCAGCTCGACACCGTCACTCAGTGAATTGAGCGCCGCGCCCTCGGCGCAAACGACCGGCTCGTCGCCATCGCCAGGCGACTTTAGCGCAGTGACGTCTCGCGACCCGTGAGGACGAGACTCGTCGGCGTTCCCGGCACGGAGGAGCAGCGAGCGCTCCTCGTGGTTCGGCGCGGCCACCCCGCTGCTCACCACGGGCTGGGCCACGCCGACGACGCACGCACGGCCGCTCACGGGTGGCCCGCAGCGCCAAGCCGCTTTCGACTGGCGATCGCCGGCGCAAAGGCAGGGTCGATGGCCAACACGGCGTCGAGCGCCGCCAGCGCCTCGGCCCGACGCCCCAGGGCCTCGAGCGCGGCCGCCCGATTGAAGCGCGCCGGCAGGTGCCGTTCGTCGAGCACGAGCGCGTGATCGGCTGCCGCGAGCGCCCCTTCCGCGTCGCCAGTCATCAGCCGCGCCAGCGAGAGGTTGGTGTGCACCATCGGCAGCTTCGGCCGCCACCGCGCCGCGTTCTCGAGCACCTCGAGCGCCCGCGCCGCCACGCCTCGTCGACCGCCGCGCGC
>CAIWFK010000362.1 GCA_903911905.1 uncultured Myxococcales bacterium | reverse complement strand
CTTCGCGGTGGCCTTGCGCTGCATCACCATCACCCAGCGCTGAGGCTGGGTGGGCAGGTTGGGGGGCTTCTGACCGACGGGGCCCACGCCGATCTTCGCGCTCCACCGAATCTCGACGCTGGCCAGGTCGTCGGGCAGGTCGGCCGAGAGCATGCGGGTGTTCACCGCCCCGACCGCGCATTCGAGGAACCATCGCCGCTTGCCCTCGCTCTTGAGCCTGGCGGCCTCGTCGATCATCAACTGCGCGAAGTCGGCGCGGGCGAGCTTGGCGATCTTCCCCGGGTCGGCGGTCACCTGCGCCTCGACCCAGCGCCAGAAGATCAGGCTGGCGCGGTCTTCGAGCATCTCGGTCGACAGGGCGGGGTCGGTCTTGCGCACCCGCTCGAGGCCTTCGGCCCGCTCGTCGGAGTTCGAGTATTCCGAGGCCTGGGTGATCTCGGTGACCACCCAGTCGTAATTGCCGCTGTTGACGATCGCCCCGCAGTACTCGCAGCGGTTCGCCGCGCCGCCCGAGAAGCCAGCGCCGCAGTTCGGGCACTTGCCCTGGAACCCGTCGTCGCCGGGCCGGGTCTGCGCGCCGGGCTTGCGCAGGAAGCTCCAGACCTCGGTGAACTGCTCGGCGGGCTTCTTCATCGCCGCCGCGCGGGCCTGTTCGTCGCTGAACGAGGCCAGCACGTCGGTGTCGCGCAGCGAGGCGCGAATGCGCACGTGCACGGTCTCGAACGCGGCGTTCTGCTCGAGCCCGATGATCTGCAGATCGAGCACCTGCGGCTCGGCGATGGCGTCGCGCACCCCCTGCAGGTCCATCAACTTCAATTGCGTGGACAGGCGCTGATAGGTCGCGTCCGACAGGTGGCGGCGAACCGGCTCGAGATCGCGCGCGAACCAGGCGTCCTGCAGTTCGAGGAACAGCTTCTTGCTGCGGTCGAAGAAGGGCAACAGGTCGAACGCCGGGTCCTTCAGCTTGAGCGCGGTGACCCACTGGGTGACGGCGGTGCCGCTGACCGTGGTGCGGCGCTGGGCCTCGGCCTGATCGAGCGCCCTGCGGGTCGAACCTTCGCCGCCCTGCAGCTTCGACCAGATCACGAAGGCGACCACCGCGATCACCAGCACCGGAATGCCGATCGACGGGTAGCGAATGGCCAGCCAGAGCAGGTCGAAGATGAAGCTGGCGTCGCCCCCTCCGCCGCTGCCGCTGCCACTGCTGCGACCGGAATTGTAGTGCTCACTGCCGCCTGCACGCGCAAGCGCCACCAGCGGAGCGAGAACTCCCAGCATCAGCAGAACGCGGCCACCCCATCGGCGATTCGCCATGGCGCGGAATCTACGCAGAAGACGGCCGACGATTGCGTTGATTTTGCCGGGGCGCGGTTCGGGTTGAGTGGGCGACACGAAAGGCACTAGCGTCGGCCGGACCCCATGAAGATCGACCCTGGCAGCCGTGCCGCCGCGCCCGTTGCACGCACCGAGAAGCCGGCGACCGCTCCGGCGCCTGTGGCCACCCCCGGCTGGCAGGCCTCGACCGTCGCTCGCCCCAAGCCGGCCACCGCCGCCCCCGTTTCGGACGACGTGGCCCGCGCAGCGCTCACCGCGCACGCCACCGCCGCCGTGTCCCGCGCGCTGACCGAGCCTCGAGCGCCGCACGGCCTGGTCGAGCAGTTCGGTCAGGCGCTGGGGCTGGGCCTGGGCGTGGTGGTGACCGAAGCGCTGGCCGCGGTGCCTGACTGGAATACCCCGGTCGTCGATGCGACGGGCCAGCAGGTCAGCGCGGTGCCCGGCGCGGAACGGCAGGGCGATCACCCGCTGCTCAAGCGCCACCAGGAAGTGGTGGGCCCGCAGATCGCCGCGCTGGTGGCGAAGCTGCCCCCGGGAATGGTGCACGACCTGCTCGACGGCCTGGCGCGGGGAGCCACCGCCGCGCCCGGCACCAGCTACCGGCTCGAGGCCGCCGCCGCCGACCTCTTCGAGTAGCCCGGCCTCGCCGACTCGCGCTATGGCCGGGCCATGCCCGAGTTCCTGATCGAAGCGACCGAAGCCGTCGAGACCTGGACCATCGACGGCGCCGCTCGGCGCAACGCCCTCTCGAAGGCCATGGTGCGCGAGCTGCGCGGGCACGTCGAGCGCGTGTCCTCTGGCCGCTCGGTGCGCGCGGTGGTGCTGACCGGGGCAGGGGACAAGGCCTTCTGCGCGGGCGCCGACCTGAAGGAGCGCGCCACCATGAGCGAGCCCGAGGTTCGCGAGTTCCTTTCCGCCATGCGCGAGACCTTTCGCTCGCTCGAGAAGAGCGACTGCGTCTTCGTCGCCTTCATCAACGGCGCAGCGTTCGGCGGCGGCACCGAGCTGTCGCTGTGCTGCGATCTGCGCGTCGCCGCGCCCACCGCCGAGCTGGGGCTCACCGAGGTCTCGCTGGGCATCATTCCCGGAGCAGGCGGCACCCAGCGGCTGCCCCGGCTCATCGGCCTGGGCGCGGCGAAGGAACTGATTCTCACCGCTCGCCGCGTGTCGGCCACCGAGGCGCTCGGCCTGGGGCTGGTCAACCGCGTCGGCACGCTCGACGACGCGCGCGCGCTCGCGCAGCAGGTCTGCCAGAACGCCCCCATCGCGGTCGGCGCCGCCAAGCACGCCATCGACGAAGGCGCCGCGCTGGGGCTCGACGAAGCGCTCGCGCTCGAACAGCGGCATTACGCCACGACGCTGGGCACCGCCGACCGCCTCGAAGGGCTGGCCGCCTTCGCCCAGAAGAGAAAGCCCGCCTTCCGGGGCGAGTAGCGCAACTTCGAGCGCCGCCTCACTCGCCGGTGGCACCCGCGCGAAAACCGACCTATCTGGTCACGTTATGGAATTCGAGCTCCCGTCCGATCTCAAAGCCCTGCAGACGACCGTCCGCGACTTCTGCGAAAAGCACGTCAAGCAGCAGGCCCGCCAGTGGGACCACGCCGAGAAGTTCCCCATGGAGGTCGTGCGCGAGCTCGGCCAACTGGGCGTGATGGGCATTCGCATTTCCGAGGAATACGGCGGCGCGGCGCTGGGCAACCTGGCGGTGGCGGTGGTGGTCGAAGAGGTGGCCCGCTACGACGGGTCGCTCGCGCTCACCGTGGCCTCGCACAACGGCCTGGGCACCTCGCACATTCGGGTGTTCGGCAACGACGCGCAGAAGCAGAAGTACCTGCCGAAGCTGGCCACCGCCGAATCGCTGGGCGCGTGGGGCCTGACCGAGCCGGGAAGCGGCTCTGACGCGGCGGGCATGAAGACCACCGCGGTGCGCTCGGGCGATCACTGGGTGCTCAACGGCGCGAAGATGTTCATCACCCAGGGCACGGTCGGCGACACCTGCGTGGTGCTCGCGGTCACCAGCCCCGAGAAGAAGCAGAAGGGCATCACCGCCTTCATCGTCGAGAAGGGCACGCCCGGGTTCACCGCCCGCTCCATTCACGGCAAGCTGGGCATGCGCAGCAGCGACACCGCCGAGCTGATCTTCGAGAACGTGAAGCTGCCCGACTCGGCGCGTCTGGGCGAGGTGGACCACGGCTTCGTCGACACCATGAAGATTCTGGACGGCGGGCGCGTCACCATCGGCGCGTTGGCGGTCGGCCTGGCCCGCGGCGCGCTCGAGGAATCGGTGAAGTACGCCAAGGACCGCACCGCCTTCGGTCAGCCCATCGGCGAATTCCAGGCCATCAAGTGGATGCTGGCCGACATTCACACCGAGCTCGATGCCGCGCGCCTGCTGGTCCACCGCTCGGCCTCGCTGGCCGACGCGGGCCGCCCGTATTCGCGTGAAGCGTCGATGGCCAAGCTCTTCGCCAGCGAGGTCGCCACCCGCGCCTGCAACAAGGCGGTGCAGATTCACGGCGGTTACGGCTACACCAAAGAATTCCCCGTTGAGCGCTACCTGCGCGACGCCAAGCTCTGCGAAATCGGCGAGGGCACCAGCGAGATTCAGCGAACGATCATTGCGAAGGACCTGCTCAAGGGTTGAGATAGCCCCACATGGATCGCGCGTTCCTGGAACAGCTGGAGGTGAAGGAGGCGGAGGGCGTGGTCGAAGCTGACCTCGTGCTGACCAGTGGGCAGGCGATCAACCCGCTCACCCGCCAGGCGATCGCCTCGGTCAGCTTCACGGTGATGGGAGACCGGTTGCTCTACGTCGGCCCGCCCGAGTTCGTGGGCGCGCAGCCGATCAACCTGGCCTTCATCACCTCGGCGACCAGGCTGGAAGACCTGATCATCAGCACGCTCAACGATCACCTGTACCAGCTCGAGCGACGCTCGACCGAGCTGACCAGCATCGGCATCGCGCCCCGCGTCGACCCCGGCACCCTGCAGTTGTCGGCCGAGCTCGAGGTCGGGCCCATGCACTTCACCATCGGCCCCAACCGCGCAGGGCAATTCCGCATCATTCGGGTGGTGCACGAAGGCGGCGAGCTGAGCCACGGCGCGCCGACCACCTTCGAGTTGAGCGAGTTCCCCAACCGAAAGGCGCTCGAAGACTTCCTCTTCGCCATGTACAGCGACGTGGCGGGGCTGCCTCCCGCGCCCACCCCGATGCAGAGCACGCCCACGCCGGTGCCGCAGTCGGTGATCGAAGCGTCGATTCCCATTCGCGACCTGGTGCATGCCTTCGGCGAGGCCTCGTTGCCCCCGCGCAGCCAGCTCGAAATTCTGGCCACGGTGAAGGTGGGCGACCAGCAGTACCGCTTCGCTGCGGCGCGCGTGCAGGGGCAGACCTTCCGCGGGCTGCTGGCCGGGGCCAACGGCAAACTGTGGGCCGATCGCTTCGAGCTGACCGACTTTCCCGGCATTCGGGCCCTGGTCGCGTCCGTCACCTCGGCGCCGCTCGACGCCATCGAGATTCTCGCCCCATGACCGAATCGCTGGCCCACCGCGTGCTCGAGGGCGACGTTCGCGCGGCCTCTCGCCTGATGCGTTACATCGACGACGCCGACCCGCGCGCCGCCGCCGACCTGAAGACGCTCTTCCCCAAGACGGGCCGGGCGCTGGTGGTGGGCATCACCGGCTCGCCGGGCGCCGGCAAGTCGACGCTCACCGATCGGCTGATCGCCGCCTACCGCAAGCAGGGCAAGACGGTGGGCGTGCTGGCGGTCGACCCCACCAGCCCCTTCACCGGCGGCGCCATTCTGGGCGATCGCATTCGCATGCAGGGCCACGCGGGCGACCCGGGCGTCTTCATTCGCAGCCTGGCCACCCGCGGCAACCTGGGCGGGCTCTCGCGCGCCACCGGCGACTGCCTTCGGGTGATGGACGCCATGGGCCGCGAGGTGATCATCGTCGAGACCGTGGGCGTGGGGCAGGACGAGATCGACATCGCGCAACTGGCCCACACCACGGTGGTGGTGCTGGTGCCGGGCATGGGCGACGACATTCAGGCCATCAAGGCCGGCATTCTCGAGGTGGCCGACGTGTTCGCGGTCAACAAGGCCGACCTCGACGGCGCCGACCGGGTGGTGCGCGAGCTGCGCTCGATGCTGGAATTGCGTCACGCGGTGCGTGCGCCGCCGATGGACCACGACGCCCACCACGCCATGGTGCGCGCCAAGGCCGAAGGGCGAAAGAGCGAAGCCCCGGTGGGCCCGCCCGAATGGGAGCCGCCCATTCAGAAGGTGATCGCCGCCAGGGACCAGGGCGTCGACGAGCTGGTCGCGGCCATCGCGCAGCACAACGCGTTCCTCGACAGCTCGGGCGAACGCAAGGTCCGCGAGAAGAACCGCGCCATGACCCAGTTCGTGGCCCTGCTGCGCGACCGGTTGCTGGCCGCGGGGCTCTCGCGCCTGGAACGGGAACGAGGCAAGCTGGACGACGTGGCTCAACGCATCGCCGACCGACAGGCCGACCCGTACGCGCTCGCCGACGAGCTCGCGGGCCGCCAGCCGTAACAGAAAGTCACCATGCCCAGGCTGACCGACACGGAGCGCGTCACGGCCCTCGAGACCCGGGCGTTGATCGACTTCGCCGACAAGGCCCAGGCGCTGATCGCCATCACCCACAAGAGCTACTGCAACGAGCACAAGGACGAGCCTTGCGCCGACAACGAGCGCCTCGAGTTCCTGGGTGACGCGGTGATCGACCTGGCCATCGGCCAGCGGCTGATGGAGCGCTTTCCCGGCTCGAACGAGGGTGAGCTGACCAAGCTGCGCGCGCTGATCGTCAACGAAGAGGGACTGGCCCGGGTGGCCCGCGCCATCAACCTGGGCGAAGTGCTGCAGTTGGGGCGGGGTGAAGAGCTGACCGGCGGGCGCGACAAGAATTCGGTGCTGGCCGACGCCCTCGAGGCGGTGATCGGCGCGCTCTACGTCGGCAACGGCATGGCGGCGGTGCTGGGCTTCGTCGACCGCGCCTTCGCCGAAGCGCTCGAAGGCGTGGCGCACGGCCGCAACGGGCACGACTACAAGTCGCTGTTGCAGGAAGACGCGCAGAGTCGGCTCAAGGCCTCGCCACGGTACCGGGTGGTCAGCGAGACCGGCCCCGATCATTCGAAGATCTTCGAGGTCGAGGTGTCGATCGGCGCCGACGTGTTCGCCCGCTCGAGTGGCCGGTCGAAGAAGGAAGCCGAGCAGTCGGCCGCCCAGAAGACGCTCGAGCTGCTGGCCGCGCCGCGCTGAGCGACCCAAAAACTCGTTGCCAGCCTCGGCGCGCTGACTACGGTTCGCGCCCATGAAGGCTCGAACGCTCATTTCGTCCCTGCTGGTGCTGTTCTCGCTCGTCGCGTGCAAGGGCAACGACGCGGCCCCCGTCGGTGGCCCGGTCGCGGTGAAGGCCCCGGCGCAAGCTCCCGCTCCGGCCGACGCGAAGCCCAACCGCCCCACGCCGTGGACCGACAAGGTCGCCGAAGGCAAGGAGCTCTTCGCTTCCATCGAGACCAACCTCGGCACGGTGGTGGTGAAGCTGTATTCGAAGGACGCCCCGAAGACGGTGAAGAACTTCGTGGGCCTGGCCACCGGCGAGAAGGACTGGAAGAACCCCGCCACCGGTGAGCTGGTGCAGGGCAAGCCGCTCTACGCCGGCACCGTCTTCCACCGGGTGATCGACGGCTTCATGATTCAGGGCGGTGACCCCATGGGCACCGGCCGCGGCGACCCCGGCTACCGCTTCGAAGACGAGTTCCAGTCGGGCAAGACCTTCGACAAGGTGGGCCTGCTGGCCATGGCCAACGCCGGCCCCGGCACCAACGGCAGCCAGTTCTTCATCACCGTCAGCACCCCGACCTACCTGAACAACCGCCACACCATCTTCG
>CAIWFK010000361.1 GCA_903911905.1 uncultured Myxococcales bacterium | reverse complement strand
TTCAGCTCTGGGACACCTCGTGGGCGCAGTACCAGTTCCTCGAGTCCATTCCGCTGCCCGTTCGCCAGTACGAGGTCCGCACCTCGGACCTGACCATCGTCATCAACGCGCCCATCAAGAAGGTCTTCGACATCTATTCGAACGTCGGCAACGCGCTGGGGCTGCACCCGTTCCTCACCAGCATCACCCCCATTCGGCACACCTGCACCCAGTACGACTTCATCGCCTACGAGAACATTCCGCTGCCTGACGGCACCATCTTTCCGGGCGTGACCATCGCGCAGCAAAACTTCCACCGTCGCCAGAACTATTACGACGCCGACAGCTTCGACATTCCGGGCATCGTCACCCACCAGCACATCACCTTCACCAAGCTCAAGGGTGGTGCGACCTCGGTGACCGAGCACCTGACGTTCGAGGCGCCGGGGGCCTACATCGACCTCACCCAGCAGGGCGGCACCTACGCCCACTACCTGGTGCAGTTGGGCATCAAGGCCAGGATCGAGGCCAACGCCATCAAGGCCGTTCCGTTCCCGCGGTATCTGGGCGGCCGTGAGGAAGAATGTGACGACGGCGACGACGACTGAGTAAGGTCTTCACCTGCATGGGTGAGAGTCGAGTCGTTTTCAAGCATTGCGCCGAAGCCCTGCTTCGGAGCCTGCAGTCGCGAATGACCCCCGAGCTCAAGACCAAGCTCTTGAAGCTCGGTCTGAGCACCGAGGCTGAGCTCCCGCCAGCGTTCGACTACGACCGCTGGCAGGAGATTCTGAAGGTCTCAGGCGAAGAGCTGATGCCGGGGAAGCCGCAAGCGGCCCACCACCAGCTGGGCGAGCTGCTGACCGAGGCCTACTTCGAGAACTTCATCGGGCGGGCGCTCAAGCCGGTGGTGAAGCTGATCGGTATGCGTCGCGCGCTGGGGCGCATGCGCCAGAACTTTCGGGTGGCCAACAACTACAGCGAGGCCGACGCGAGCGACGTCGCTCCGGGCCACGTGCACCTGCGGGTCAACGAGACTGGCCTGATGGCGTACTTCTACCGGGGCATTCTCGATCGTGGGCTACGCATCTGCGACCCGAAGAACCTCAAGGTCGACATCGCCAGCGAAGACGCGACCAGCGTCGTCTATTCGGTGCGGTGGGACCTCTGAGGCGTCTCTGCTTCACACCGTCCAGGTGATGTCGACGGTGAAGCTCTCGGGCTTCACGTCCCACACCTTGACCGCCGGCTTGACGCGCGTGAGCTTGAGCGTGGCGTCGACCGCGCCGGCGGTGAACCAGGGCACGCCGCCCTCACCCCAGAGCGTGACCTGGTAGTGCTTGTCACCCAGCTTCTCGACCACCGGCGTCTTCACCTCACCGACGATGCCGCTGGTGAAGAAGCGCGGCAGGCGGGCACAGAGCGTGTCGGCCGACAGGAAGGGCATGGCGGCGTGAATGACCTTGCCGACCAGCGTCTCGAGGTAGCCGTTGACCATGCGCGAGCCGAGCTCGAACTCGGCGGCGGCCGGTGAGAGCGCCGGGTAGTACTCGCGGCTGGCGACCTGCAGCGCCTTGCGCCAGACCTCGACGGTGTACGAGGGTTCCATGCGGGCTGCGTCGAAGCCGATTTCCTTCAGCTTCCCCACCACCGCCCCCTCGACCTTCAGCGCCCTGAGGAACATGCCCTCGAAGGTGCTGGACGCGATTCGAACCATGCTCGAGATCTACCATTCTCCCCCATCTGGGTGGGGAACAGATTCAGGCGGGAGGCGCGCTCACGCCCCGTGCTGCGGTCCCACCTGCACCGGCCCCGCGGCCTTGAGCTCGCGGTACTCGTCGTCGGTGAACAGCCGCGAGCGAATCAGAAAGCGCACCCCGCGCGGAGCCTCGACCGAGAAGCCGCTGCCGCGACCCGGCACCACGTCGACCGTGAGGTGGGTGTGCTGCCAGTACTCGAACTGCGGGCCGCTCATGTAGAACGGCGTGTCGCCGACCTCGCCCAGGTACACGTCGCGCGAGCCGATGCGGAACTCGCCGCGCGGGTAGCACATGGGTGAGCTGCCATCGCAGCAGCCTCCCGACTGGTGGAAGAGCAGGGGGCCGTGCTCGCCCGCCAGCTCGCCGAGCAGCTTCGCGGCTTCTGCGGTGATGTCGACGCGCTTCACGGTCATGGGGCCTCGAGGTGAGCAGAAAAAACGCGGGCACCCGACCCCGGGGAGGGCGGGCGCCCGCGTGGTACTGGACTGCGTTTCAGAAGAAGCCGAGCGCCTTGGGGCTGTAGCTGACCAGCAGGTTCTTGGTCTGCTGGTAGTGGTCGAGCATCATCTTGTGGGTCTCACGCCCGATGCCCGACTGCTTGTAGCCGCCGAACGCCGCGCCCGCCGGGTACAGGTGGTAGCAGTTGGTCCACACGCGGCCGGCCTTGATTTCCCGGCCCGCGCGGTACGCCGTGGTGCCGTTGCGCGACCACACGCCCGCGCCCAACCCGTAGAGCGTGTCGTTGGCGATCGCCATCGCGTCGTCGAAGTCCTTGAACTTCGCCACCGAGACCACCGGCCCGAAGATCTCTTCCTGGAACACGCGCATCTTGTTGTGGCCGGCGAGCACGGTGGGCTCGACGTAGTAGCCGGTGGCCAGCTCGCCCGCGTGCTTGGCGCGCGCGCCGCCGGTGAGCACCTTGGCGCCCTCCTTCTGGCCGATGTCCATGTACGAGAGGATCTTCTCGAGCTGATCGTTCGAGGCCTGCGCGCCGATCATGGTGGTGGGGTCGAGCGGGTGACCCATCTTGATCTTCTTCACCCGGGCCACGGCCTTTTCCATGAACTTGTCGTAGATGCTTTCCTGCACCAGCGCGCGCGACGGGCAGGTGCAGACCTCGCCCTGGTTGAGCGCGAACATCGCGAAGCCCTCGAGCGCCTTGTCGAAGAACTCGTCGTCCTTCTCCATCACGTCGGCGAAGAACACGTTGGGGCTCTTGCCGCCCAGCTCGAGCGTGACCGGAATGAGGTTCTCGCTGGCGTACTGCATGATCAACCGGCCGGTGGTGGTCTCACCGGTGAAGGCGATCTTCGCGATGCGGTTGCTCGACGCCAGGGGCTTGCCGGCCTCGACGCCGAAGCCGTTGACCACGTTGAACACGCCCGGGGGCAGCACGTCGGCGACGAGCTCGCAGAAGGCCAGAATGGTCAGCGGGGTCTGCTCGGCGGGCTTGAGCACCACCGCGTTGCCCGCGGCCAGCGCAGGCGCGACCTTCCACGCCGCCATCAGCAGCGGGAAGTTCCAGGGAATGATCTGGCCGACCACACCCAGCGGCTCGTGGAAATGGTACGCGACGGTGTCGTGGTCGATTTCACCCGCGCCACTTTCCTGCGCGCGCACACACGCCGCGAAGTAGCGGAAGTGGTCGATCGCCAGCGGCAGGTCGGCGGCCATCGTCTCGCGAATGGGCTTGCCGTTGTCGAGCGTCTCGAGAATCGCGAACTTCTCGAGCTGCGCCTCGAGCCGGTCGGCGATTTTATTGAGCAGGTTCGCGCGCTCTGTCACCGAGGTGCGGCCCCACTTGCCCTGCGCGGCATGCGCCGCGTCGAGCGCCAACTCGATGTCTTCGGCGGTCGAGCGCTGCACCTTGCAGAGCACCTGGCCGTTGATCGGCGAGAGGTTGTCGAAGGTCTGACCCTTCACCGCGTTGATGAACTTGCCGTTGATGAAGTTGCCGTAGACCGACTTCACTTCGGCCCGGGCCATCGCTTCCTTCACAGTGCCTGGAATTGCCATCGCGTTGCTCTCCTCAAGGTGGAACGTCGAAAAGGGTGGAACGGCGGGCTGCGGTGAAGCACCGCGTCGTTCGCAAGCCGCGGGCCAGCGGCGGGTCATCAGGTTTCGTGCGGTTGACCCAAGTCCAGTTGTCGCGTGCGACAGGTGTCGCGCGGACAGCTGTCGCACGCGCAATTCCTGCAGTCGTTTCGAAGGCTTGTCGCCGCAGTGCGTCTTGCTTCGGCTCAGGTGGCGAAGTTGTGTTTCGGCCATGAGCCGACTGACTGGCGAGTTCGAGCGCGACGCGAACTGGGAACACGGGGTGGTGGTGGGCGACGCTGCGCTCGCGCGGCCGGTGGTGGCGCAAAGCTGGGACCGGAGTCGGCGTGCGGGTGTGGCGCCGGGGTTGGCGGCGGTGCCGCTCACCTTCACTGACGACGCCTTGAGCTCGCTGCGTGAAGGGCTCGACTGGCTACCGGTGGCCGAGCAGGTGCTCGCGCCGCACGCCGCGCTGGTGCGCGAGAGCGGGCACGTGCTGACGCTCTTCGACCTCGAGGGGCGCATGGTCTCGAGCGCGGGCGACCCCCACACCCTGGCGCGGCTCGAAGACATTCACTTCATGCCCGGCGCCACCTGGGCCGAAGACGTGGCGGGCACCAACGGCCCGGGCACCGCGCTGGCGACGCGCGCGCCGGTGCACGTGGTGGGGGCGGAGCACTACTGCGAGGCGTGGCACGCGTGGCACTGCGCGGCGGTGCCGTTGACCGGACCTGGCGGTGAGCTGTTGGGGGCGCTCGATCTCTCGGGGGCCCGGCTCAAGGCCACGCCATGGGCGCTGCAGACCGCGCAGCTGCTGGCGGGCCTGGTCGAACAGGGGCTCGCGGCGCGGGAATCGTCGCGGCAGGTGGCGGTGCTCGGTCGCTATGCCGAGCTGATGGCGCGCTACCCGAACGAAGCGCTCTTCGCAGTCGACGCGCGCGGGGTGGTGCTGGCTGCGAACGCTGCAGCGAGGGCGAGGGGCGCGCCGGTGCGGTTGCCGGTGCACGGCTGTCGAACGCTGGGGCCGACGCCGGGCGCGGCGTGGCTGCACGACGCGACGGTCTTCCCGGTGGGAGAGCGCGATGGTGCGGTGGTGCTGGCGCGGCTCGAGGTGGCTCGGCCCAGCGCCCGCCGACCAGCGTCGACGCGGTACACCTTCGACGATCTCATCGGCCAGGCTCCGGCCCTGGTGAAGGCGATCGGGGCGGCCAAGGCGGCGAGCACCACGCGCCTGCCGGTGCTGGTGCGCGGCGAGTCTGGCGTGGGCAAGGAAGTGTTGGCGCAGGCGCTTCACGCCGCCAGCGATCGCCGTGCGGGGCCGTTCGTGGCGGTGAACTGCGCGGCGCTGTCGGCCGAGCTCGTCGAGAGCGAGCTGTTCGGGTACGCCGAAGGCGCGTTCTCAGGCGCGCGCGCCGGTGGTCAGCGGGGCAAGTTCGAGCACGCCGACGGCGGCACCATCTTCCTCGACGAGGTCGGCGAATTACCGCTGGCGGCCCAAGCGACCCTGTTGCGGGTGCTGCAAGAAGGGGAGGTGGCGGTGGTGGGCGCGGCGTTGCCGCGGCGGGTCGACGTGCGGGTGGTGGCGGCGACCAATGCCCCGCTCGACGAGGCGGTGCGGGCCGGCGCGTTCCGGCTCGACCTCTTCCACCGACTCGACGTGCTCAGCGTGACCTTGCCGCCGCTGCGCGAGCGCGCGGGCGATCTGCCGCTGTTGGTCGAGCACCTGCGCGCGCGGGTCGAGCGCGATGCTGGCTTTCCGCTCATCTTGAGCGAGGGCGCGCTCGACGGGTTGGCCGCCCACGCGTGGCCGGGCAACGTGCGCGAGCTCGAGAACGTGCTGCGACGGCTGGCGGTGCAAGCGCAGGGCGCGGTGGTCGAGCGCGAGCACCTGCCGTTCCAGGGGGTGACGCCGCCGACGGCCGGTCGCGAGCCGCACGCCGCGCACCTGATGGCGGTGGTGCAGCGCTCGAAGAACATGACCGAGGCCGCGGCGTCGCTGGGCGTCACCCGGAGTACGTTGTACCGGCAGCTCGAGCGGCTCAACCTGCGACCGGGGCGCACCGTGGTTCGCGGCTGAGCCAGTCCTCCAATGCCCGGCACCAGGACCGCCGCTGAACTCGTTGGCCTGCTGCGAACGACGCCGGCCGGGTTGCAAAACGATCCGGTTGATCTGTCGCTCGGTGAACCCGTCTTGTGGCTCTACACCGACCTGGGGACCTCGGCTTTTCTGAGGGGCGATGGGTCCGTGCTCATCGAGGACGTGCTGGGTCGCGCGCCGACGTACCGCGACGCGACCGCCGATGAGAGACGCACGGCGCTCGTGCTGGGTGCGCTGCAGTACCAGCACCAGGACTGCTCGAGCTGTTGTCAGGCGAGGCCCCGGCAACCGCTCCGGTGTGAGCACTGTGGCGGGGCACGAGTCGACGTCCTCGAGCGCGACAGGGTGGTCTGCAGGGTGTGTGGAGCTCGGGTGGCTGTGAGCCGTCAGTGAGTCAAGTGTTTTCGCTTGCTTGGCCTGCGTCTTCTCGTTCGTGCAAGCCCTCGTCATGACGGTCCGATGACCATTTCGTGCGAGACCCTGAAGGCCCGCAATGCAGCTCTCTTCCCAGTCGACCCAGCAGCGCGCTTCACTGACCCCCGTCGGGTTTTGGCGCCCCGGTGCACTCCCACCCGTCTACGAGCCCGCCGATCTGCACGCGCTGCTCGCCCAGGTGCGCGAACCGGTGCACGTGGTCGTCGACCCGACCCGCGCCCGCATCGGCCTGGTCACCGGCGGCAGCATCGTGACCACCCAGTCGGCGGGCGACCTGTCGCTGCTCGCCACGCTGCCCGCGCTCTACCCGGAGTGGCTGGGCGATCGCTCGTTCTGCGAAGTGCACGGCGTTCGCTTCCCCTACGTCGCGGGCGAGATGGCCAACGGCATCGCCACCACCCGCATGTGCATCGCCATGGCCAACGCCGGCCTGGTCGGCTTCTTCGGCGCCGGAGGCTTGAGCTTCCCCCGCGTCGAGCAGGCGGTCGACGAGCTGGTCGCCACCCTGGGCGACCGCCTGCCTTGGGGCGTCAACCTGATCCACAGCCCCAACGAGCCCGAGCTCGAGAACCGCGTCGCTGCCCTGCTCCTGAAAAAGGGCGTACGCATCATCTCGGCCTCCGCCTTCATGGGGCTGACCCCCGCCGTCGTGCGCTGCGCCGCCACCGGACTGCACCTCGACGCCAACGGCCGCATCGCGCGCAAGCACCAGGTCTTCGCCAAGATCTCCCGTCGCGAGGTCGCGGCGCGCTTCATGTCGCCCGCGCCCGCGGACATGCTCAAGGCGCTGGTCGCGCAGGGCCTGATCACCAACGACGAGGCTGCGCTCGCGGCGAAGGTGCCGGTCGCCGAAGACGTCACCGTCGAAGCCGACTCCGGCGGCCACACCGACAACCAGTCGTTGGTCGCGCTCTTCCCCACCATCATGGCCCTGCGCGATGAGCTGGTGGCGCAGCACGGGTTCGATCGCCCCATTCGCGTCGGCGCCGCCGGTGGTCTCGGCACCCCCGGCGCCCTGGCCGCCGCCTTCTCGCTCGGCGCCGCCTACGTGGTGACCGGCTCGGTGAACCAGGCCGCGGTCGAGTCGGGCCTATCGGACCTGGGTAAGCAGATGCTCGCCGAAGCCGACGTGGCCGA
>CAIWFK010000360.1 GCA_903911905.1 uncultured Myxococcales bacterium | reverse complement strand
CTTCACGCCGGCCGCGCGCGCGGGCACCACGCCCATCAGCACGCTCGACGGGTAGGCGGCCTTGCCACCGGGCGCGTACACGCCGACCCGTTCGATGGGGTCTGCGCGCCGCCCGACGACGACGCCTGGCTCGACCTCGACCTCGCTCGGGGGCGGTAGCGTCGCGCGCGCCACGGTCTCGAGGTTCCGCACCGCCCGCTCGAGGCCACGGCGCACCGCCGGGTCGAGCTGGTCGAGCGCGGCACGGAGCGCGGCCGCAGGCACCTCGAAGGCCTCCAACTCGACGCGGTCGAACTTCTTCGCCAGCTCCCGCAGCGCCTCGTCACCGCGCGTGCGCACGTCGAGAATCACCTGCGTCACCGTGGCCGCGACCGTCTCGTCGTTCGAAAAGCTGCGCTCGAGCAACACCGCGCGCTCGACGGTGGAAAGGCCACGCAGACTGCCGCGAAAACGAACCGAACTCATGGCATCAACCTTTCGATGCGGGTCACCAGAATGCCCTCGCACCCCAGCGCCTTGAGCCGGGTGATGGTGCGAAAGACGCTGCTCTGCGGCACCACCGCGTGCATGGCGACGAAGGTGCCCGAGTCGAGCACTTCACTGAGCGTGGGCCCGTTGAGGCCGGGCAGGCACTCGCGCACCTCGACCAGCTTCGCCTTCGGCACGTTGGCCATCAGGTACCGGCGACCCCGCGCGCGCAGCACCGAGCCCAGCGCGATGCTCAGTTCCTGCACCTCGGGGCGATCGGCGAGCCCGGGCCGCGTCCACAGGCGGGCGCTCGACTCGAGCACCGTCTCGAGCTCTCGCAGGCCGTTCACCTTCAGCGTCGAACCAGTCGAGGTGAGGTCGACCACCACGTCGGCGATGCCCAGGTGGGGAGCGATTTCTGCCGCGCCCGACACCGGCACCACCTTCACCGGCAAGCCGCGCGCGGCGAAGAACTGCTGGGTCACCGACGGGAAGCAACTGGCGACGCGGGTCCCGGCTTTGAGCTGCGAGACCGAGCGCACCCCGCTCTCTTCGGTGGCGGCGACCACCAGCCGGCAGCGCCCGAACTCGAGATCGAGCAGCTCGACCAATTCGGCGCCCTGCTCGCGCACCAGGTCGAACCCGGTGACCCCCACGTCGGCCGCGCCATCGGCGACGAACTCGGGAATGTCCTGCGCGCGAACGAAGATGGCCTCGTACTCGCCGCCCAGCGACGCGGTGAGCGAGCGCTCGCTCTTGCCGCGAATGGGCAGGCCCGCATCTTCGAGCAACACCTTCACGTCTTCCGTGAGTCTTCCTTTGTTCGGCAGGGCGACGCGCACCATGTGACTGCTCCAGGACCGTGCTTCGGGGTGGAGCGGACGGGGCGAAGAAACGAAAGAACCCGTCCGCGAGGGGGGACGGGTTTCGTGCTCTTACGCGTTCAGGTGAGGGCCGCTCACCGACACACGCAGGCACGCCCGTCGGGGGCGGGATGCGCATGATGGTGATGGCGGGCGATCAACACGAGCATGACGGTACCGGCACTGGCTCGCCCTCGTCAAACCGGCGCGCGGCGTTCACGGCGTTCCGGGCACTTCGACCTCGAGCTGAATCTCGTTGGTGCGCAGGAACCACGGCTTCCACGGCGGGTCGTACCGCGCGAACAGCGGCGGCCCTTTGGTGGTCAGCCCCGCCTCGCGCACCCCCTGCTCGAGCGCCGCCAACTGCCTGGCATACAGCGCTTCGGACCAGGTGCCCGAGTAGGCCACCACCGCAATCGACCGCCTGGGCACCGCGCGCAGCTTCACGCGGGCGTCGTTGGGCTGCGGCAACTGCTCGAGGCTGGTGAAGGTGGCGGGCATGGTGAACTGAACGAGCCATTCGCTGCTGCCCTGCTCGACCTGCGTCACCGGCGCGGTCATGGCGATCTTCTGCCCCGCCGACTGCGTCACCGGCGCCGTCATGGCGATGGAGCGCGCGCCCTGGTTGCCTCCGAAGATGTAGTTCGCCAGCAGGCGGAAACCCGCCGAGCTCGCCTCGTCGCGAGTCCCCTGCACGGTCACTTCGGCGACCAGCAACTGCGGGTACTCACGCACCGCGAACGAGCCGTACTGTTTGACGAGGGTGAAGGAAGGTCGTTCGGTCGCCACGGAAGTGCACCCCTCGAGCAAGGCGACCGGGAGGACGCAGGCCAGCACGAGCGTCATCGGGGTCGAATGGGTCATGCGCGAGAGATAACGGCGCGCGCTCAACTTGCCAGAGACTCAGGCCACCGGGGGCTCGAGCAACCGCTTCACCAGCCGGGTACTCGACGCCACCACGCCCTGCAGCCCCGGCCCGCCCGCCGTCGCCCCCGTGAGGAAGAGGTTGGGCCAGGCGGTGTCTTGCCCCACGCCGTGCAGCACCCGGTTCTGCAGATCGAGCCGCCCGCCGTACATGCCGCCGCGCACCAGGCCCACGCGCTGCGCGAGGTCGACCGGGCTCCACGACTCCTTGACCACGATGTGCGCGGCCAGCTCGGGAATCAGGCGCCGCTCGACCGCGCGCAGCAGCTCGCCTTCGACCCGGGCCTTCTCGAACGCGTGGGTGCCCTGCTGCACCGCGCGGTCGAAGAAGTCGAAGTCACATGACACGTTGAGCTGCACCGTCGTGCTCCCCACCGGTGCCAGCACGCCCGGGTCGGTGTTGAGCGAGGGCGTGGCGCAGAAGAAGAACGGGTCGAGGTACGAGTGCGTGCCGTTGGCCAGCGTGATGGCCGCGTCGAGGTCTTCATCGGGGAAGTGCCAGACGTTCGAGCGCGTGAAGCCCTTCGTCGCCAGGTCGACGTCGAGCCCCAGGAACACCGTGAAGCACGACTGCGACTGCTCGTACTGCGGCACATTCGCGCCCTCGATGAACGAGGCGGTCACCGCGGGGTCGAGGTTCGAGATGACGGTCTGTGCGGTGAAGAGCCCTTTGGTGGTCTGCACGCCGGTGACGCGCCCTCCGGCGACGTCGAGCCTGGTGACGGGCGCGTCGTAGACCACGGTGCCACCGTGGCTGGTGATGAAGCCCACCACCGAGTCCACGAAGTGCTTCATGCCCTGCTTCGGAAAGTGCGCCGACTTGCAATAGCCGAAGAGCACCGACTGCAACGCGATCAACGGCTCGTCGTCGGGAGCCAGCCCCACGTCACCGCACTGCGCTGCCAGCACGGCGCGCAGCCGCTTCGAGAGGGCGAAGTGGTCGAAGATGCGCGTGACGGGCCAGGGGCCGTAGAGCACCGTGTCCTTGAACTGGAACGGGTGGCGCACGAAACGACTGGCCTCGAACACCGCTCCCTCGCGCTCGGTCTCGATGCTCTGCAGCACGCCGAAGAGGCCAAGCAGTCCCTTCTCGTCCTCGGGGAACGCGGTGAGCAGCGCCGCCTGCAATCGCTTCACGTCGTGGGGAATGCGAAACGAGAAGCCCGGCAGCTCGATGCGGTCGTACCCATCGTCGTCGAACGCGTTGAATTCGACCACGTGCTGCAGACCCAAGTCCTGCAGGAAGCCCTGCACCAGGCCGCCCTCACCGCATTCCATCAGGTACTGCATTTCGGCGCAGAACGAGAATTCCTGCAGGGTGAAGGTGTGGCCGCAGCCGCCGGCGCGATCTCTGGCTTCGAGCACCGTCACCCGATGGCCAGCCTTCGCCAGCAGCGCCGCGGCGCTCAGCCCACCCCAGCCAGCGCCGAGAATCAGGAAGTCGGAGTCGGAGTCGGGGTTCTTCACCAGGGCGGAACGAGCAACCCCTGTGCCGCGGAGCGTCGAGCGCGGTCGGGGTCGACTCCATCACCCTGGTCGAGGGTGGTGCTCAGAATGGTGGAACCTGGCGTCAGGCCGCACGCGCTCGAGCCATGGTGGCGCCACCGACGCCGTGGCCCGGCAGCGTCAGGCGGAAGGTCGTGCCCTGCCCCGGCGACGACTCGATTTCGAATTGGCCTCCCAGCCGCGTGCACAGCTCGACCACCGCCGCCAGGCCCAGCCCTCGACCCGAGACGTCGGTGACCTGCTCGGCCGTCGAGAACCCTTCCGAGACCAACGCACGCACCAGGTCGGCGCGCTGCTCGGCCGGCAGCCCCCGGGCCCGGGCCTGCTGCGCCACCCGCTGCCAGTCGATGCCACGGCCATCGTCGCCCAGCTCGATGACGCATCGCCCGGCCGAATCGCGTTTCGCCGAGAAGTGGAGCGTGCCTTCGCGCGTCGAGTCGAGCCCGTGGTCGACGCTGTTGCGCACCAGGTGCGCGCACACCGCCCACACCGGGTTCCAGGTCTCGGGGTGCACCCGCAGCTCGGCGTCGTCGACCACGATGCGTGGCGCGGGTTTGCCCAGCCGCTGCGCCAACGCCCGGCCTTGCGCGCCCAATCGCTCGAGCGGCAGTCGCAGCGGTTCGAGCACCCAGCCCGAGACGCGCGCCTCGAGCGCCAGGTAGTCGACGTGATGCAGCAGGTCGTCACGCAGCTGCGCGATTTCGCCGGTGGGCACCTCGAGCACGTCGTTTCGGGTCATGACCAGGCGGGCCACGCGGCTGGCGAACGAGGTCCAGATGGCGCCCAGCTCGGTGCGCTCCTCTGGCGAGAGCACCGTCACGCCCTGCTCGACCGCGCGGGTCTCGAGCGCATGGCACCGGGTCGCCACCGTCGAGGCGCCGAAGAGTGAGGCGTTGCCCTTGAGCGTGTGCACGTCGCGCACCCGCCCGTGCTCGACCAGTTCTTCCACCAGCCGCGCACCTTCGGTGAAGAAGAGCAGGAACCCGCGGCGATCGCTCAGCGCCTTGTCGAGCACCGCCACCAGTTCCCGTTGCTCGAGCTCCGACGCTTCACGCTCGAGCTGCGCGGTGATGTCGGTGAGCACCAGCACCAGGGCCTCGAGCGTGCCGTGCCGAACGGCCGGCTTGACCTCGAGCTGAAACTGCAGCCCGCCCGGGCCCTTCACCCGACGGGGAAATTGATCGAGCACCACCTCGAGCGGCAGCAGGTCTTCGACCACCGAGGCGAACGAGAGCCCCAGCCAGTTGGCCGTGAAGCGGTCGTGCGCGCCCACCAGGTCCACCACCTGGGCGCCGGGCTCGGGCCGACCGAACCACTGCTCGAGCGCCGCCGAATGCGGACCGATGACGCGACCCTCGGGCGAGACGGTGAGGAAGCCCTGCCCCATCACGTCGAGCATGCGGCGAATGTCGGCCTCGCGCCGAGCCACCTGTCGGCGCATCGCTTCCTTCGCGGCCTCGAACAGCGACGAGAGCATCAGCATCAAGGCGCACAGCATGGTGGTGGCGATGACGAACTCGCGCTGCCGCTCTTCCAGCGTCCATGTATCCATCCACGAGACGCCGGCCTTCGTCGCGGCCAGCACGCCCCCGAAGAACGCCGCGCAGGCCAGCAGCCACCCGAAGGCGCTGCGTCGACCGGCGAGCAGCAGCGCCATCACCGGCAACGAGCACATCCAGAACGGGGCGAAGGCGGTGATGCCACCGGTCATCAACGAGCGCGCGGCGAGCACCGCGCCGAAGACGCCCGTCACGTAGTTGCCCATGAAGGTCAGCGACGGCCAGCGCCGAAAGACCTGCCCCGCGAACACGCCGCACGGCACCGCGCTCAAGATGATGCCGGCGTTGAGCCACCGCCCGGCCTTCAGGTCGTTGAGCACGAAGACCGGCGCGAGCGCGGTCAACGCGAACGAGAAGAGCAGGGCCAGCCGGGCGCGGCGAAGCTCGTCGTCGTCGGTGCTCGCGGTGAACCGCCCCGGCAGCCGGCGATCGACGAAGGCGGTGAGTCGCTCGATGCTCAGGTCCCTCATGCGACCCAGCGCCAGCAAGGTTGACGCCACCGGCAAGCCCCATCGCTCGCTGGAAGGCGATCGGGTCGCCGACCTCGGGCGGGTCGCGCGTGACCACCCACCGGCGACGAAGGAAGCTCACCGGGCAGCCCACAGCACGAAGAGGAACACGGCCAGCAGGCCCCACGCGTCTCGTCGGTTCGACCACATGACGGCACCGTGCACGACGGGGCGCCCCGCCACCTGACCGTTCTTGCGAATGGCAGTTCCTCGCGGGGCCAGCCGACGGCATGCTGCCGTCCATGACGGTCGAGAACGTGGCGGGCCCCGCTCGCGCGATGTGGCCCACCATCGCCCAGGTGCTGTTGCGCATGCAGCTCGAGGTCGACCGCGACTGGTCGCTCGAGGAAGCCGCGCAGGTTTCGGGCTACGAGCTGCACCACTTCGCCCACGCCTTCACCGCCGTCGTGGGGCAGCCTCCGGCCCAGTACGTGCGCGCGCTGCGGCTCGAGCGCGCGGCCGCCGCCCTGCGGGCCACCTCGGCCTCGGTGCTCGAGCTGGCCGTGGAAAGCGGCTACGGGTCGGCCGAGGCCTTCACCCGTGCCTTTCGCAAAGCCTGGGGCGTCGGGCCCACCGAATACCGCGAGCGCCCGCTGACCTTGTCGGTGACCAGTCGCCCCGAAGCGCTGCCCTTCGAGGGCGGGTGGCCCGTGGGGTTGTCGAAGCCGACGCTGGCGCCGCTGCGGCCCTTGACCGCCATCACCCGTCGGCTGGTCAGCTTCGACCCGCCCGCCTTCCTCCCGGTGATGACCGAGCTGTTGACGGCGGTGCCTCCCGATGGCGCCTGGCAGTTCGGCTGCGTCGCGCACCCCTGGGGCTGGCTCGACAATGGCTTCCGCCGCGACCTGCGCGCCGCCCGCTTCGTGTCGTCGCTGGACACGCCGCTCGAGGCACCGCACTTTCCGTGGCGCTCGACGCCCGACTGGTACGCGACGTTCGACTTCGAGGGGCCGCTCGAGGCCGTGCACCCGCTCTTCGAGTGGCTGATGCTGACGTGGATTCCCGCGGCCGGCCTGCGCCCGGCCTTCCTGCCCATGGTCAGCCAACTCCATTCGTTGGGTGACCCGGCGAAGGTGCAGGCCCGGCTGCACGCGCCCATTCTGCCGTTGCGAGCCGCAGGGCTGTAACGCGCGCCCGGGTGGGCCGACTCACCCGCATGCCTACCGGAAACCAGGTCGTCGACCGCGCCCTCGAGGCGCATGGCACCGAAGCGCGCTGGCGCCAGGTCGCCGCGCTGCACACCACGTGGACCTTTCGGGGAATGATGTTCAAGCTGCGGCTGCGCGAGGCGTCGTTGCGGCGGTTGCGCGCCACCATCTCGACCCGCGAGCCCCGCGTCGAGATCGACTCTTTTCCCGGGCCGGGTGGGCGAGGCGTCTTCCAGGCCCAACGCGTCGAGGTGCAGGGGCCACGCGCCCGGGCCCTGGCCGCGCCCCGCGACGCCTTCGCCTCGCCGCGCTCGCTGCTGTGGTGGAACGACGTCGAGATGCTCTACTTCGCGGGCTACGTGCTGTGGAACTACGCGCAACTGCCCTTCCTGCTGCTGCAAGGCGGGCTGACCTTCACCGACGCGGGCAGCACCCTGGTCCGGGGCGAGCGCTGCGAGAAGGTGGTGGTCGACTTCCCCGAGGGCTTCCCCACGCATTCACCCCGGCAGACGTTCTATTTCTCGGCCGAACGGGGGCTGTTGCGGCGACACGACTACTGGGTCGGCATCATGAGCCGCCTGGCGAGGGGCGCGCGCTTCGTGCACGCCTACCAGCAGGTCGACGGGCTCACGGTGCCCTCGCGCATCGAGATGCGGCTGGGCACCTTCGGCGAGCACTACCTGCCGCTGGTGTCGCTGGGGTTCGTCGACTTCGACGACACCTCGCTGTCCTGAACGTCGAGCTCGCGCAGGGCGCCCAGCGACTCGCGCGTGGCCTCGAGCGCGCGGTAGGTGCGCCGACACATGGGGCAGAAGGTCAGGTGCAGCCGCACCTGCACCGCGAGGTGCAGCGGCAGGGGCTGGCCGTCGAGGTGGTCCGAAAAACTCGGGCGCACGCCGCGGCAGAGTCTGTCGATGAGCGTCATACGAGCCTCCGGAGCCGATTGCGGCCGCGATGCAGAATCACCCGCAGGTGAGTCGGGCTGACGTCGAGCGCGTGACAGACCGCTTCGCGATCGAGCCCTTCGACATCGGTCAGCAGCAGCGCCAGCCGCTCGCGCCCCGGCAACTGGCCCAGCGCGCGCTCGACCCGGCCCAGTTCCTGGCGGGCGCTGACGGTGCGCTCCACGTCGTCGGGCGACGCGGTCTCGAGCAACTGCTCGTCGTCGCCCTCGAGGTCGAGGGTGAGGTGCCGCGCGCGGAAGTGGTCGATGACCTTGTGCGACAGAATGCCCAGGGCCCAGGTGCGCAGCGACGAGCGCCCCTGGAAGTCGGCGTGCGCCTGCACCACCGTCAGCAGCGTTTCCTGGGTCAGGTCTTTCGAGAGCTCGGGATCGCGGGTGGCCCGCAACGCGAAGCGGCGCAGCGCCGGCTCGAGATCTCCGAGCGCCAGCTCGAGCGCGGCCGGGGCCATCGCCCTCACCGCTTCAGTCCGCCGAGGAACGCGTCGACCTTCGCCACCTCGACCTGACGCCCGGCCTGCTGCCAGCGGGCCCGCGCCTGTTCGGCCAGGGACACCACGCGTGGGTCCTTCGGGTCGGCCCGCCAACGCGCCCGCGCCAGGGTCAGCTCGGCCTCGGCGCGCAGCCGCTCGTTGCCCTCGAGGTGCTCGAGCGTCGTCATCGCGCGCTCGCCCCGCACCACCGCTTCGGGTGAGCGCCCCAGGGCCGTCAGGCAGTCCGCGCCGCGCACCATGGCGCGCACCGCGTCGGGGCTTCGGTCGATGGACAGGGCCCGCGCCACCTCGAGGTACTGCTCGAACTCGACCACCGCTTCGGCGCATTGGCCCGCGCCGGCCAGGGCCATGGCGTATTCCACCCTCAACAGCGCCGTGTCGGGGTGCTGGGCGCCCAGGCTGGCCACCAGGCGCTGCAAGCCCTGGCGCGCCACCACGACCGCCGCTGCGCCCTGCCCTCGCGCCAGCGCGATCTTCGCGCGCACCCGGTGAAGCTGCGCCATTCGCGCCAGCGCCGCCTGTTCGTTCGTCGCCACCGCCGACGACACCCGCTCGGCCGCGCGCTCGGCCTCGTCGACCGCCCCTTCGTCGACCAGGGACTCGGCGCTGTTGAGCAGGTACCCCATGGCGGTGGGCGACGAGGGCGCGAGCGTCTGACTGGCGATGTCGAACGCCCGTTGGAAACAGCGCACCGCCTCTGCAGGGTCTCCCGATTCCTGCGCCAGGGTGCCCAGCTCGTTCCAGTTCGTCGCCAGGCTGGGGTGCTCGGCGCCCAGCAACTGCTCGCGGGTCACCCGCGACTGGTCGCTCTCTTCTCGCGCCTCGCGCAGGTGCCCCTGTTCCATCAGCACCCAACTGAGCGCCGAGCGCAGCCGCGCCACGTCGATGGCTTCGGGCCCTTCGAGCGCCTGGGTCAGCGAGAGCGCCTGGCGATAGCTCGAGAGCGACGCGAGCCGGTCGCCGGCCTGCCACAACGCGTCGCCGGTGCTCTCGTCGAGCCGGGCCTCGAGCAACGGGTCACCGCCCAGCCGCGCCAGCAGCGCCCGCCCCACCTGCGCCAGCAACAACGCTTCCTGCGGGTGCTCCAGCCGCCACCCCAGCACGGTCACGCGTTCCGAAATGCTCTCGAGCGCGCTGCGGTCGTCGCCCGCGGCCAGGGCGCGCTCCATCGCCCGGCCCAGGGCCTTCTCGGCCTCGGCGAAGCGGGTGGCTTCGGCCTCGAGCACCCCCAGGCTCAGCAGCGCCTCGGCCTCGACCGACGCCACGCCCAGCAGCCGCGCCTTCTCGACGGCCGGCTCGATGCGCGAGCGCGCGTCGGCGAAGCGCCCGGCATGGGTCAGCACCCGACCCTCGAGGACCTGCTGCTCGAGCCGCCGCACGTCCTGCTCGTCGGTGGGCGCCAGCCGCGCGCGCGACTCGAGCATCGCCAGGTTCCGACACGACGAGGCCGGCGTCAGGTGCTGCACCGCCATGGTGGCCTGCGAGACCAGCTCGCCGTCGGCGGTGGTCAACAGCGAGGTCAGGGTTCGAAATTCGCTCAAGCGCCGCTCGAGACAGCCGACGCGCAGGTCGGTGTCGTGCTGGCTGACGTCGCTGCGAATGCGCCGCGCCGTGCAGACTTCGATGCGCTCGCTGGCCCATTCGTTCGACCAGGCGTCGAGCGCGTCGGTCACGCGGCTCAAGGTCAGCGGCGCGTACGAGCGCCCGGTGGCCCCGAAGGCCTGCGCGACCTGGGCGCGCCGCGCCGCGTCCCACACCTGGTGCACCTCGTCACCCCGCCCGGCACAGCGCGCGACGGCGCTCTTGCGCGAGAGCGAGACCGAGAGGAAGGCGGTCAGCTCGAGCATGCCGAGCAGCGCCAGCACCAGCAGCCGGTTGCGCACGCGCACCGGGTCGCGGCTGAGCGCCGCCAACAGCGCGGTCATGTCGGGGTGCCGCCGCGCCGGGTCCGGCGAGAGCCCGCGCTCGATGATGGGGAAGAGCCACGGCGGCACCTTCGCGCCCCGGGGCGGGGGCGGCACCTTGCCCCCGAGGGTGGCGCGCCCCAGTTCTTCGAGGTCGCTGCCGACGAAGGGGCGCTGCCCGTAGAGCGCCTCGTACAGCACCACGCAGAACGCGAACTGGTCGGTGGCCGCCGAGGTATGCGAGCCGGTGTACTGCTCGGGGGCCATGTAGCCGGGGCTGCCCATGATCGCCCCCACCCGGGTCAACGGGGTGTCGATGGTGATGGGCGCGGTGGCCAGGGCGTCGGCCAGCGGCGGCGGCGGTTCGGGCTCGCCGCCCTTCGTCGAGCGCGCGAGCCCGAAGTCGCTGACCCGGGCCCGCCCGTCGTCACCCACCAGCACGTTGGCGGGCTTGAAGTCGCGGTGAATCAACCCCGCCGCGTGCGCCGCTTCGAGCCCTCGCCCGGCGTCGGTCGCCACCGCCAGCACCCGCCGCCAGTCGGGCTCGTTGACCCGACACCACTGGCGGAAGGTCTGGCCGGTGACCAGCTCCATCGCCACGAAGACCGAGTCGTCGAGCTGGCCCACTTCGTAGACGGGCACCACGTTGGGGTGCGACAGCTTCGCCATCGCCTGCGCTTCGCGAATCAGCCGCGTGGTGCCCGCGGTGTCGCGAGAGCCCGACGCGCCGTCTGCCTCGCTGGTGCGCAGCACCTTGATGGCGACCTTGCGGTCCAGCATCGGGTCGTAGGCCGAATAGACCAGCCCCATGCCGCCGCTGCCCAGCACGTCGAGCACCACGAAGCGGCCCAGCGTCGTGCCCGGTGGGGAGGCCTCGGGCGGCGCCGGTGGTTTCGAGCCGCCCTCGGGCACGTGGGTGCGCGAATCGCCGTCGCCTTCGCCACTGGAAAGCGCGACCGACGAGTTTCCCCGGGTGGCGGCACAGCGCGGGCACGCGGGTGGCTCGAGGCCGTGAGGACAACGCATCGACGGACGCCCCCTACTCGGCCGCCGGGGTGGTCGGCGGCGTCGGGGCCGCAGGTGCCGCGCGCGCCTGGTACTGCAGCAGCTCGCACTCGATGGCCCCGTTCCACAGCGCGGTACGCTTGCTGGGCTTGCGGTGGAACGCGCTCTCGAACGCCGGGTTGCCGGCCAGCAGCGCCATGCGCCACCCGTGCCAGTTCGCCAGCGAGGTGCCCAGCCCGTAGAAGAACGACTTCATGCCCTTCTGCCCACCCGAGCCCAGGCGCTCACCGTACGGCGGGTTGGTGATGAGCAGGCCCGGCGGGCCTTCGGGCGGCGGCGCGTGCAGCACGTCGGCCTCTTCGATGCGCACGAAGTCCTTGAGGCCCGCGCTGGCCACGTTGCGGGTGGTGGCGGTGAGCGCGTCGACGTCGTAGTCGCTGGCCAGCAGCGGGTGCGGCGCAGGGCGCTGGGCGGCGCGGGCCTCGCGGCGCAGGTCGTCGAGCAGGGGCCTGGCGGCGATGGAAAACTGGGGCCAGCGCTCGAGCGCGAAGCCGCGGCTGACGCCCGGCGCGCGGCGGGTGGCGATGGCGCCGGCCTCGGTGATGATGGTGCCCGAGCCGCACATCGGGTCGGCCAGCGGCTCGTCACCGGCGTAGCCCGCGGCCTGCAACATGGCGGCTGCCACCGTTTCCTTCAACGGCGCGATGGTCTGCGCCTGCTTGGTGCCGCGCATGAACAGCGGGTCGCCGCACAGGTCCAGCGAGAGCGTCAGGCTCTTGCCCGACAGGTGCGCCACGATGCGGAAGACCGGGTCGCGCGAATCGACGTCGGGGCGGCTGCCCAGCTTCTCGCGCAGGCGATCGACGATGCCGTCCTTGAGCTTGAGCGCCACGAAACCCGAGTGGTCGTGCTCGGAGTTCTTGAGCGTGGCGTCGACCGAGAAGGTCGTCTTCGGGGTCAGCCATTCTTCCCACGGTACGCCGTGCGCGGCCTCGTACAGCCCGTCGGCGCCTTCGCTGGTGAAGGTGCCCATCGGGTACAACACCCGCATCGCGATGCGCGAGTGCACGCAGACCTTCAGAATCTCGTCGAGCGCGGCCATGAAGCGCACGCCGCCCCGGTCCTGGCGCAGGCGCTTGGCGCCAAGAGACTCCAGCTCGGCGGCCAGCATGGGCTCGGTGCCTCGGGAAGCGGTGGCGAAGAGCGGGAGTCGGAGCATGGCTCCCATGAGCGTTAGTACAGGTTGACGCGGAAAGCAGTTGCAGCGGCGCGGCGCGGTTGGCACGTAGCGCCTCCCGATGCTGAACGCTCTGCCTGGCTGGACGTTTTCCCCCCTGATGTTCGTGGTGGTGCTGGCGTTGATGGCCGTGGTGCCCGGCCGCTGGGTCGAGGGCTACGTCTCGCACTCGGTCACCGGCAAGAAGCTGCGCTACCGGCTCAACGGCCTGCGGGTCTTCTTCGTGACCCTGCTGCTGTGGGCCCTGGCCTGCCGCTCGGGCGTGCTGGCGTGGACCGCGTTCTACGAGCACCGCTGGGAAATGGTGATCAGCGCCTGCATCGTGGGGCTGCTGGTCACCTTCGCCATCGTGCTGCCGGTGCCCGCGAAGCCGGGCTCGAACCTCTTCGCCGACCTCTACCTGGGCCGGCTGGACAACCCGCAGCTGCGCGACGGGCTGGTCGACGCGAAGATGTACCTGTACCTCATCGGCGCGACGCTGCTCGAGCTCAACATCCTCTCGTTCGCGGCGTACCACCTGCAGCAGTTCCCCGACGACCCCAACCCCGGCGTGTACCTGTACGTGGGGCTCTTCACCTTCTTCCTGACCGAGTACCTGACCTTCGAAGAGGTGCACCTCTACACCTACGACTTCATGGCCGAGAAGGTCGGCTTCAAGCTGGGCTGGGGCTGCCTGGTCTTCTACCCCTTCTTCTACGGCGTGGGCCTGTGGGCGTTGGCCGACCAGCCCAACCCGCACCTGCCGACGCCGCTGCTGGCGCTCTTCGCGCTGATGTTCTTCACCGGCTGGGCGCTCTCGCGCGGGGCGAACCTGCAGAAGTTCTTCTTCAAGCGCGACCGCAGCCGCACCTTCCTGGGCATCACCCCCGAAGCGCTCACCGACGGGCAGCGGCACGTGCTGGTCAACGGCTTCTGGGGGGTCTCGCGGCACGTGAACTACCT
>CAIWFK010000359.1 GCA_903911905.1 uncultured Myxococcales bacterium | reverse complement strand
TTGATGCGGCCGACGATGTTCACCGTGTCGTCGTCGTGCATCACGCCCAGGTCGCCAGTGTGCATCCACCGACCCGCGTCGATGGCCTGGCGGGTGCTCGCCGGGTCCTCCCAATACCCCAACATCACCGAATAACCGCGCGTGCAGACTTCTCCCGTCGTGCCACGCGGAACCACCAGGCCCGTGGTCTGATCGACGATGCAGAGTTCGACATGCGGGTGCACCACCCCCACCGTGCTCACCCGCCGCTCCAGCGGGTCGTCGACCTGGCTCTGCGTCGAGACCGGTGAGGTCTCGGTCATGCCGTAACAGATGGTCACCTCGGGCAGGTGCATGTCGTGCTGCACGCGCTTCATCACTTCGACCGGACAGGGCGAGCCAGCCATGATGCCGGTGCGCAGCGTCGAGAAATCGGTCGTCGCGAACGCGGGGTGCTCGAGTTCGGCGATGAACATGGTCGGTACGCCGTAGAGCGAGGTGCAGCGCTCGGCCGCCACCGCCCGCAACGTCGCCTCGGGGTCGAAGGCCTCGGCTGGAAAGACCATGCACGCGCCGTGCGTCATCGCCGCCAGGCTGCCCATCACCATGCCGAAGCAATGGTAGAGCGGCACCGGAATGCAGACGCGATCGTCGCTCGTGTACCGCAGCGTGCGTGCCACGAAGTAACCGTTGTTGAGAATGTTGTGGTGCGAGAGCGTGGCGCCCTTGGGAAAGCCCGTCGTGCCGCTGGTGTACTGCAGGTTGATGGCGTCGTTGAACGAGAGCGAGGCCTCGCGCTGCTCGAGCGCTGACGCCGACGTCTCCTTCGCGGCGTCCAGCAGGGCTTGCCAGTCGTCCTCCAGCACCAGGGTCTTCAGGTGCGAGGCCAGCCGCGGCTGCACCTCGCGCACCATCGCCACGTAGTCGGTCTGACGGAAGCTGCGCGCGCACACCAGCAGGCTGACCGACGATTGGGTCAGCGCGTACTCGAGCTCGTGGCTGCGGTAGGCGGGGTTCAGGTTCACCAGAATCGCGCCGACCCGGGCCGCGGCGTACTGCAACACCACCCACTCGAAGCGGTTGGGCGACCACAGCCCCAGCCGGTCGCCCTTCTTGACGCCGTGGCCCATCAACCCGCGCGCGACGAGTGAGGTCTGCTCGAAGAATTGCCGCCACGTGGCGCGGTAGCCCTGGTGCGAGACCACCAGCGCTTCGCGATCGCCGTGCCGCTCGACGGTCTGGCGCAGGGCTTCGCCGATGGTCAGGCCCAGCAGGGGCGTGGTCGAGGTGCCGTGAACGTAGGAGGCGCGCATGGGCGACACGGTACGCCCAGCCACCGGCCTCGTCAGCGCTTTGATGCGGGTGAAGGCGCCTGCGGCGCGGTGGAGAGCACCCCGAAGGCCACTGCCAGCAGCAGGTCGATGATGACGCGGGCCACCAGCAGTTGCCCTCGGCGCTCGGTCACCACCCGGGCGAAGACCAGGGTCAGCACGCCGACGACGGTGAGAATCGGTCTGAACCAACGCCCAGGGGGCATGACCTGCTTCTGCCATGGGGTGGGGTCGGAAGAATTGAACCGAGCTGCTGCGACGTGTGTCCTTCGCGGCATCGCTCGAGACTCCGTCCGCGCCTTCGTCTTCACCCGAAGCGGCGGCGCCACCGGTGTTGGCCGTTGGGCCGTTGGGCCGTCGGTGGCGATGGCGGCCTCGCCGACCGCAGGCGTTCCCTTGTTCTCGCGCTGTCTGCCGGCCCACGGCGTCATCGTCGGGCGCTCGCGGCTGGTGGTGGCGGGCTCGGAGCGCACCGTCACCTCGGTCGCGCTGCCCGCAGGCACGCCCCACCTGCTGCGCGAGCTCGGCGGGCCCTTCGCCTTCGTGGCCTCCCTCGACGCGCGGCGGTACGACTTCGCCGAGGCGCAGCGCCTGGCCAGCGCCTGGCAGGGGTTCGAGCCGGGGCGAGACGACGTGCGCGAGGCCTTCGGTGATGCGTTGCGCGCCCCGCGGCGACGGGTCGACCGGCGGGTGCCGCGCGCTCGAGCTCCTCGAGGCTGGCGAAGTCTCGGTGCGCGAGGTCGCGCGCCGCAGCGCGCTGTCCGACAGCCGGCTCACCCACCTGATGGCCGAGACCCTCGGCGTGCCTCCACGCGCCTGGCGAACCTGGTTCCGGCTGCGCCGGGCGATCGGCGAGGTGAGGTTCGGTGACACGACGCTCACCACCGCGGCCCATCGCGCGGGCTTCGCCGACTCCGCGCACCTCACCCGAACCTGCAAGCAGCTACTGGGGGGGCGGCCGGCGAAGCTGCTGCCGCAGACCGTGCACGTGATGGGCGACGAGCGCTGAACGTCACAGCTCGAGCCGTCGTTGTGGGGCCCGGTCGTGGAGCAGGCGCTCGAGGTCGTTCAGCCAGTCGCCCTCCTCGAGCGATTGGCTGGTGACCATGAGGCTGGCCCAGCCGAGCGCGGCGAGCCGGGTGCGCTGGCGCGCGTCGGTGTCGAAGTTCACGCGGCGGGCATGCCAGCGGTAGCCGTCGACGTGGAGCGCGATGCGGTGCTGCGGCCAGGCGAAGTCGACCGTCATCACGTGCTCGTCGCCGGCGCGGACCTCGAGCTGCAGCGTCGGGCGCGGGAGGTCGGACTGCCGGAGCGTGCGCCAGACGTCGAGCTCGAGCGGGCTTTCGGTGCCCGAGCCTTGGCGCTCGGCCAGCAGGGCGCGGAGCACGCGCAGGCCCTTGAAGCCACTGCCGATGCGGGTCAGCACCTCCTCCAGCCGGCGGTCGAGGCCCGGAAAGCGATGGTGCGCGTCGTCGAGGATTCGTTCGAGGGCCTCGGGGTCGAGCATGCCGGCGAGATCGATGATGGTGCGGGGGACCGAGGTGGTGGGGAGCCCGTGCCGCTCCGCGCGCAGGAAGGGAGCGCCAGGTCGGTGCAGGACGAATCGTTCGGGCAGGCGCACGGACCTCCGGTTCGGCACGCTGAGGTGGATCGGCGTCGTGCGCTGCGCCAGCCCGGTGAGCTCGTAGAGCGCGCCTGCCGTTGAGTGCGACAACGCGCTGCCCTCTCCCGCGACCAGGGTGCCTGCGAGGGCGTACTGCCTCCAGCCGGCCTGTGTGCCCGGGAAACGGTAGGCAGACTCGAAGAGGTGCTCGATGCGACCGCTGGCGACGGCGGCGCGGAGAGCGCTTCGGGTGACGCGAAAGTTCTCACGCAGTTGGGCGAGCGAAATCACGCCGAATTGCTTTTGTGCGAATGCTGATGCTGCCAACCAGTGATCGACCCCCATGCGGCCCCCCCCCGTTCCCGGCGGGTCGTGTAGCAGAGGGGGCTGACATCGGGCCTCGAGGCAGGTCGTCGGAAGGCGCCTCGAGGGCAGGTGGCGTCGGATGGCGTGCAGGTCCTGCTGGCTTCGCCGATCAGCCCCTCGTCCGACGGGAAGATGCGCACGTACTGCCTTTTCATCATTCATGGTTGCTTTAGGCGCGCCCCGGGGTGCCTATTACAACCGAGAACGTTTCGCGGCAGTGAAGTGCGCGTACTTCGCCCCGAAATCGAAGGGCAACCCCGCGAGGAGCAGTGCGAGGGGCCCCCAGCCGACCGCCCACCCTCGAGGCAGGTCGTCGGAAGGCACCTCGAGGGCAGGTGGCGTCGGATGGCGTGCAGGTCCCGCTGGCTTCGCCGATCAGCCCCTCGTCCGACGGGAAGATGCGCACGTACTGCCTTTTCATCATTCATGGTTGCTTTAGGCGCGCCCCGGGGTGCCTATTGCAACCAAGAGCGTTTCGCGGCAGTGAAGTGCGCGTACTTCGCCCCCCGAATCCGAGGGGCAACCCCGCGAGGAGCAGTGCGAGGGGCCCCCAGTCGACCGCCCACCCTCGAGGCAGGTCGTCGGTCTCAGCTTCGATTCTCCGTGCGCGCCGTGAGCTGAACCTGCAGGTCGCGATCGCTCTCGAGATCGGCAATGCGCCGCTCGAGCCGCCACACGATCAGACTCAACCCGGCGATGGAGACGTTCGCCATCAGCAGGCTTTGAAACGCGCCGGGGACCTGACCGGCGCGATGCAGCAGTTGATGCTCGAGCGTGCCGTCCTCGGCCTGCCTGAAGATGAAGAACAGCGCCTGCGCCGCCCACACGAGCCCATTGAACGCGAGGACCAACGCAATCGGCCTGGTTCCCTTGTCACGCATCATTCTCCCTGGCCCTACAGCTCGAGCAACTTCAGCTTGTTCTTCGCGGCCTTCGCCAGCTTGGTGCGCCCCTGCGCCAGCGCCTCGAGCAACCCCGCCCCCAGGTTCTTCAATTCGAACCCGGGCTTCTCGCCGAAGTGCACGCCGACGTAATACCGGGCCTCGTCGCTGACGCGTTTGTCCTTCACCATCGCGTCACCGACCTTGAACCCCTCGTGGTGCAGCTTCTCCAATTCCGCCAGCACGGTGTCACGCTGTCGCGCGCGAGGGTGGGGGTCGAGGTTGTGGTGCGCCAACTGCTGCACGGCGATGGCGTAGCGGTCTTCCGGCGTCGCCACCACCGAGCGGGCCAACAACTGCCCGATGGCATCGGCGCGCGCCGAGTCCTTCTTCTGCAGCGCCTTCATCTTGTTTCGCAGCAGCTCGGCCCACAGGTCGGGAGCGGCCGCCCGCACCGGCTCGAGCTGCTTTCGCGCCACGGCGAGCGACGAGCCCAGGTTCTTCTCACCCGCAGCCAACAACTGCTGCAGCTCCTTCTTCGTCAGCTTCCCCGAGAGCGGCCCCAGCACGTCGGCCAGCACCTGGGCGCCGTTCTCCTCCTTCGCGTCGGCGAGCGCGCTGACCATCGAGGCCTGGCCCGTGGGCAACCCCGCCAGCACCTTCGCCGCGGCCTCGGCGCGCACCCGGTCGGTGCCTCGCGCGACCGGCTCGAGCGTCTTCTGCGCCAGCTTCGCCTCGGCGCCCTTGCCCGCGGCGGCGAGCGCCCCGAGCCGACCGATGGCGAAGAGCGCCACGTCGCCGTCGTCGGCGCCGCACAGCTCGGCCAGCTCGGCCGCGAACTCGGTGCCGATGTCGAGCACGGTCAACGAATCGCGGGCCGCTCGCACCACCAGCGCGTCGCGGTCGGCCAGCAGTTCCATCAGGCGGCGCAGGGCCTTCTTCGAGGGCGCGGCGCCAATCGCGAAGCGCAAGGCGGTGGTGGCCTCGACCCGCACCGCCGGCGGCTGCTTCACCGCCAGGTAGCCCAGCAGCAGGTCGCTGGTCTCGGGCAGCTCGAGAAAGCCCAGCACCTTGAGTGCAGCGCGCAGGGCGACCTCGTCGTCGCCGGTCTTCTTCTTGCCGAGGAACTTCTCGACCTGGGTCTTCATCACCCGGCGCTCGGCCTCGCTCATCGACCTGGCCTCGGCCCGCACCGAGAGTGCGACGCGGTTGGCTGCTTCCCAGCCCTGGCCGCGCAGCCCTTCGAGGGCCAGCTCGAACGACTCGCGCCCGCCGACGGCCGGCAGCACCTCGCTCAACGCGGCGCGCACCGCGGGCGTCGCGTCAGCCAGCCGCGCCCGCAGCTCAGGCACGGCGTCGGGCCCCAGTTCTCCGATGGCCTTCTTCGCCGCCGCCGCCAGCTCGCGCGAACGCCCCAGGCCCTCGAGCAGCACCGGCAGCCCCTTCATGGCCTTCAACTGCCCCAGCGCCTCGATGGCCGGCTCGGCGTAGGCGTCCACCGGGTCGCGCGCCATCTCGACCAGCTTCGCGACGACCGCCGAGTCCTTCACCTTGAGCTCGCCCAACACCACCGCCGCGGCGATGCGCTTGCGGGGAGATTCGTCGCCGAGCAACTGCGCGATGCGTTCGACCAGCTCCATGTGGTGCCCCCAACGCTGCGGCTGGAGCGACCGGTGGCCGCTCCAGCGTTCCTGCTGCTACGGCCTCACAACCCGCAGCCGTAGTTGCTGGTCGGCGCGTACGCTCCGCCCGCGGGC
>CAIWFK010000358.1 GCA_903911905.1 uncultured Myxococcales bacterium | reverse complement strand
GAGCAGCGGCACGCCCGCCGACACCACGCCGCAAGCCAGCGCCCACATGGGGGCGAACCAGGTCACCGGCTTGAGCAGTTCGACCAGCGCCGAAGGCTTCGGCCAGCGGGCGACCGGGGTCGTGACTGCGGGCGGCGAGAGCGCTTCGATGGTGAGGTTGGACATGCGCGCCCCGACGAGTACCACACGCGGCGTGTGAGTGTGAAGCGCGCTTGACGTAAAGCCAGCTTGACGCTTTTGGGGCACCCATGGTTAGGTGCGCCGGTCGTCTCCTCGCCACCGTTCAGGGCTCGCCGTGACCACGAAGAAGCCTGCCGCACCTCTCTACACGCCTGAGCAGCGGCAGCGCCGCGACGCCACGCCGTGGACGCTGGTGCAGGGCATTCTGGCGCCCGTTCAGTTCCTGGTCTTCCTGGTCAGCCTGACCATGGTGCTGCGAGCGCTGGTGACCGGCGAAGGGGTGGGGGCGGCGACCGCGTCGGTGGTGGTCAAGACCCTGGTGCTCTACGCCATCATGATCACCGGCGCGATCTGGGAAAAGCGGGTCTTCGACTGCTACCTCTTCGCCCCGGCCTTCTACTGGGAAGACGTGTTCAGCATGCTGGTGCTGGCGCTGCACACCGCCTACCTCGGCGCGCTGTTCACCGGGGCGTTGGGGCCTCATGCGCTGCTGCTGCTGGCCCTGGCCGCGTACGGCACCTACGTCGTCAACGCCACCCAGTTCGTGCTCAAGCTTCGCGCCGCGCGCCTGGGGGCGGCCGCCGCCGACGCCGCTCGCGCCTCGGCCAGCCTGCAGGCGGTCGGAGGTCAGTCATGAACGCGCCGGTACCCTCGCTTCCCACCATTCCCTCGGCGCCGCTCGCCGCTCGCCCAGTGCTCCGGGAGCGCGGCCAGCATGAGGTCTTCTGCGGCCTGACCGGCATCGTGTGGCTGCACCGCAAGATCCAGGACGCATTCTTTCTGGTGGTCGGCTCACGAACCTGCGCGCACCTCATTCAGTCGGCCGCCGGCGTGATGATCTTCGCCGAGCCGCGCTTCGCGACCGCCATTCTGCAGGACCAGGACCTCGCGGGCCTCACCGACGCCAACGACGAGCTCGACCGCGTGGTTGGCCGCCTGCTCGCACGCCGCCCCGACATCAAGCTGCTCTTCCTGGTCGGCTCGTGCCCCAGCGAAGTCATCAAGCTCGATCTCTCGCGCGCCGCGCTGCGCCTGAGCCGCTCGAACCCCAAGGTGCGCGTGCTCAACTACTCGGGCAGCGGCATCGAGACCACCTTCACCCAGGGCGAAGATGCGTGCCTGGCGTCGATGGTTCCCGAGCTGCCGACGGTGGCTGCACAGGCCAACGACCCGCTGATGGTGGTGGGGGCGTTGCCCGACGTGGTCGAAGATCAATTCAAGCGGCTGTTCGACGCACTGGGCGTGCCGGTCACGTTCTTCCCGCCGCGGCGCTCGACCGCGTTGCCAACGCTCGCGCCTGGAACCCGCTTCCTGCTCGCGCAGCCCTTCCTCGCGGCCACCGCGAAGGCGCTCGAAGAGCGGGGCGCGAAGCGCTTGAGCGCGCCGTTCCCCTTCGGCGTCGAGGGCACCCGCGCCTGGTTGGCCGCCGCGACCCGCGCCTTCGGCGTGTCCGACGAGCACCTGGCCAGGGTGGTCGAACCTTCCGAGCAGCGGGCGCGCACCGCGCTGACCCAGGCCCGTGAACGCCTGTCGGGTAAGCGCATCTTCTTCTTCCCTGACTCCCAGCTCGAAGTGCCCCTGGCGCGCTTCCTCTCGCGCGAGCTGAACATGTCGCTGGTCGAGGTGGGGACCCCGTTCCTGCACCAGGACCACCTGGGCCCCGACCTGGCGATGTTGCCGGCCGACGTGACGGTCAGCGAAGGGCAAGACGTCGACCGTCAGCTCGAGCGCTGCCGCGCCGCGCGGCCCGACCTGGTGGTGTGCGGCCTCGGCCTCGCCAACCCGCTGGAGGTCGAAGGGCTGACCACCAAGTGGTCCATCGAGTTGGTCTTCACTCCGGTGCACGGCTACGAGCAGGCCGGCGATCTCGCCGAGCTGTTCGCCAGGCCCCTCGTGCGCCGCACCCGGCTGGAGGTCTGACATGCAATTGACCGTCTGGACCTACGAAGGGCCCCCGCACGTGGGCGCGATGCGCGTCGCCACCGCCATGCGTGGCGTGCACTACGTGCTGCACGCGCCGCAGGGCGACACCTACGCCGACCTGCTCTTCACAATGATCGAGAGGCGGCAGGCCCGCCCGCCGGTGACCTACACCACCTTCCAGGCGCGCGATCTCGGCAAGGACACCGCCGAGCTCTTCAAGCGCACCGCGCGCGACGCGTACGAGCGCTTCAAGCCCGACCTGGTGATGGTCGGCGCGTCGTGCACCGCCGAGCTGATTCAGGACGACCCCGCAGGCATCGGCCAGACCATCGGCTTGCCGGTGCCGGTGGTGCCGGTCGAGTTCTCGGCGTACCAGCACAAGGAAAACCACGGCGCGTCCGAGACGCTCTATCGGTTGGTGCGCGCGTGCACGAAGAACGGCGCGCCGCGCGGTGAGCGTCCTCCCGGCCCCAAGCGCTGCAACCTGCTGGGGCCCACCGCGCTCGGCTTCCGCCACCGCGACGACGTGACCGAGGTGACCCGCCTGCTGGGGCAGCTCGGTGTGGCGGTGAACGTGGTGGCGCCGCTGGGCGCGAGCCCCGCCGACCTGGCGCGCCTGCCCGACGCCGACTTCAACGTGGTGCTCTACCCCGAGGTTGCCGAGACCACCGCGCGCTGGCTGACCAAGGTGTACGCGCAGCCGTCGGTGAACGTGGTGCCGCTGGGCGTCGGCGCGACCCGCGAGTTCGTGAAGGAAGTGGCCGCGCTGGCGGGCGTCGACCCCCAGCCGGTGCTCGACGCGCAGCTCTCACGGCTGCCCTGGTACACGCGCTCGGTCGACTCGACCTACCTCACCGGCAAGCGGGTCTTCGTCTTCGGTGACGCGACCCACGCAGTGGCCGCGGCTCGCATCGCGACCGAAGAGCTGGGCTTCACCGTGGTGGGCCTGGGCACCTACAGCCGCGAACGCGCGCGCGAGGTGCGCGCCGCCGCCGCGAAGTATGGCGTCGAGGCGCTGATCAGCGACGACCACCTCGAGGTCGAAGAGACCATCGCCCGCCTGCACCCCGAGCTGGTGCTCGGCACGCAGATGGAACGGCACACCGCCAAGCGGCTGGGCGTGCCCTGTGCCGTCATCTCGGCGCCCGTGCACGTGCAGGACTTCCCGGCGCGCTATTCGCCCCAGATGGGCTTCGAAGGCGCGAACGTGATCTTCGACACCTGGGTGCACCCGTTGATGATGGGGCTCGAAGAGCACCTCTTGACGATGTTCCGCGAGGACTTCGAGTTCGCCGACGGGGTCGGCGCCTCGCACCTGGGAGGCCACGCGCCCCAGGCGCCGAAGCTCGCCGAGCCCGAGCTCGTCGCGCCCGTGGTCGCCGCTCCGGTCGCTGCGAGCCCCCAGCCGGCACCGGTTGCCGCTGCCGCGCAGGCTCCGGCCGGCGCGACCGCGCTCGCCCCTGGCTGGACGGCCGAGGCCGAGAAGGAGCTCAAGAAGATCCCCTTCTTCGTGCGCGGCAAGGCCAAGCGCAACACCGAGCGCTTCGCCCAGGAACGCGGCCTCTCGAGCATCACCCTCGAAACCCTCTACGACGCCAAAGCGCATTTCCGCAGCTGAACGCAGCACCCGAGAACCCAGACCCATGACCGAACTCATTCCGCAGAACCGCACCACCGCCGGCGATGGCGAAGGCAGCGTGCAGTTCCGCCCCGAGCGGCCCGAGGGGCTGATCACCGGAGCCCGCGTGTTCGCGGTGTACGGCAAGGGCGGCATCGGCAAGAGCACCACCTCCTCGAACCTCTCGGTGGCCTTCAGCAAGCTGGGCAAGCGGGTGCTGCAGATCGGTTGTGACCCCAAGCACGACTCGACCTTCACCCTGACCAAGCGGCTGCAGCCGACCGTCATCGACGTGCTCGAGTCGGTGCAGTTCCACCCCGAAGAGCTGCGCCCGGAAGACTTCGTGGTCGAAGGCTACAACGGCGTGATGTGCGTCGAAGCGGGCGGCCCCCCGGCGGGCACCGGCTGCGGCGGCTACGTGGTGGGCCAGACGGTGAAGCTGCTCAAGGAGCACCACCTGCTCGACGACACCGACGTGGTGATCTTCGACGTGCTCGGCGACGTGGTGTGCGGCGGCTTCGCGGCTCCGCTGCAGCACGCCCAGCGCGCGCTGATCGTCACCGCCAACGACTTCGATTCGATCTTCGCGATGAACCGCATCATCGCGGCCATCGAAGCGAAGGCGAAGAACTACGCGGTGCGGCTGGGCGGGGTGATCTGCAACCGCAGCGCGAAGACCGACCAGGTCGACCGCTTCAACGACAAGCTGGGGCTCAACCGGCTCGCGCACTTCCCCGACCTCGACGTGATCCGCCGCAGCCGCCTGAAGAAGGCGACCCTGTTCGAAATGGAAAGCACTCCCGAGCTCGAGGCGGTCAAGACCGAGTACCTGCAGCTCGCGCAGCGCCTCTACGACGGCACGCCCCCGCTGGTCGGCAAGGCCATGAAGGACCGCGAGATCTTCGACTTCCTGGGGTACGAATGATGGAAACGGCGACCTACCTCGCGCGCCGGCAGCGCCTCGAGACGTACTTCGATCGCACTGCGGCCGACGCGTGGGCCAAGCTGACCGCCGATGGGCCGGTCAGCCGCATTCGCGCCACCGTTCGCGAAGGTCGCGAGCGCATGCGCACCACGCTGCTCTCGGCGATGCCGGCCGACCTCACCGGCCTGCGCGTGCTCGATGCGGGTTGTGGCACGGGAGCGCTCGCGGTCGAGGCGGCGCGGCGCGGCGCCCACGTGGTGGCGACCGACCTCTCGGCGACCCTGGTGAACCTGGCGCGCGAGCGCCTGCCGGCCATCGACGGGCCGGGCACGGTCGAGTTCCGCGTGGCCGACATGCTCGACCCCACGCTGGGCCGCTTCGACTGGGTCGTGGCGATGGACTCGCTCATTCACTACGAGGCGAAGGACATGGCGTCGATGGTGGCGAAGCTGGCGGCCTGCGCCGACCGGGGCGTGGTCTTCACCTTCGCGCCGCGAACCCTGCTGCTGACGCTGATGGGGTGGGCGGGCAAGCTGTTACCCCGTGGCGATCG
Organism: uncultured Myxococcales bacterium; assembly: GCA_903911905.1. GTDB lineage: Bacteria > Myxococcota > Myxococcia > Myxococcales > Myxococcaceae > Xiheilimnobacterium > Xiheilimnobacterium phototrophicum. The sequence goes on along the minus strand of CAIWFK010000358.1, from coordinate 211 downwards.
CTCGCCCGAACTCGAGCCCATTCGCGAGGCCACGCTGCGCCAGTTGCTGGGCGCGCACCCCGCGCTCACCGGCTTCACCGTCGGCGCTTCGACCCGCATCAACACCGCCTTCTACAAGTCGCAATCGCTGGAGCTCACGCGCGCATGACCCGCCCCCGCCCCAGGAACCTCACCGAGGTGTGGATGTCGCTGGGCACGAAGGTGCTGCCCT
>CAIWFK010000357.1 GCA_903911905.1 uncultured Myxococcales bacterium | reverse complement strand
CGGTGCGCTGCTGTTCAGCATGTCCTTTCTCATGCGCTACGTGTTCCTGACGACCGTTCGCGAATACGAGCGCTACCGTGTTTCGGCGGGCCAACGGACAGTGATCGAGCACTACGCCCGCACTCGTGAGGCACAGGGGCGGATGCTCGCTCGCTTCGGCGTCGACGCGTTACGGCCCTCGCCCTTCGAAGTGCCAGCGCTCAGACAGCGCCCCCTGCTGCTCGGCCTGTTCCGCGGGTTCGTCGTGCGGCCATCAGGAACGACGGTCATTCGCGGTGTGGACTCAGGGAAGCGATGACGTCGGTACGGGTCCGCGGCCGATTCGTCGGCGACTATGAAGGCAACGCGTCGGTACTGGCGGAGCTCCCGGCCGAACGGCGCCGCGCCTATCACCGACACTTCGACCTGCACCTGATTCGTGGGGCCCTGACGCAGGTCGTTTCCGGTTCGATGTCTGCGACGCCCGAAGACAGGGAGTTCTCGCAGCCCGTCGTCCAGGAAGTGTACGTCGCGACCGGAACGCAGGTGGACGGCGTGGAGGAGTTCGTCGTCTGCACGGTGGTGGACGTGCGTCTTCGTGACTGGCGGGTGCTCGCGCGCAGCGACGAAACGACGCACGTCCTTGGGCGCCTCGAAGGCGAGCTCGAGTGCACCATCGACCTGCCTACAGAGCCGACCAGCCGTGCGCTCGAGCAGGTCATCGACAGCAGCCCTCGATACGAGACCGGTGGCGCGTTCATCGGGGGCGGCGGGGGCAGTGATGTCTTTTTGCGAACCTCCGAGGTGCCGTTTACGGGCACCTGGTGGTTCCTGGCCCTGCTCGCGGCGCTCCCGCTCATCTTCAGCGGCGGGTGCGGGCTGGCGCTGCTCGCGATTGCTGCGCTCGGGTTGATGTGGTGGCTCGGGGGGAACCCGTCGCGGTGGCGATTCTCGGGTATCCTGACGCTGATCTGGGCGCTCTTTGCGTTGGCCGCGATGATCGCCGCGCCGACGTCGTTGGGCATGTGTGCGACGGTCACGCTCGTTGCGATTCTCTGCTCAATTCTCGGCAGACCGACCTGGGCTGGTCGAGCCGGGTCGGGCGTTGGAAGCCTGCTCGCGACCATCGCCGTCATCGCGACACTCATCAGTTGGTGCGCGATTGGCTTGAGCGCTGCGAGTCCCGTCCGACGCGTGCTCGAGCAGAAGCGCGTCGAGGAGCCGGCAGCAGCGACACCTTCGCCTCCGCCACTCCCCGAGCTCCGAATGACGCTCGACGATGCCATGAAGAACCCTCAGGACTTTTACCGGAACTGCTCTCGACGGGTCTCGCTCTCGGCTGACCTCCTGTTCGCGTATGGCGAGGCAGAGGTCCAGCCGCGCGCGGGGGCGAGTCTTCGGCGGTTGGCTCGACTGCTGAGCTACCGCCCGGGAGCGCGAGTCGTCCTCGAGGGCCACGCCGACACCACCGGAATCGAGTCCTGGAATCAAACCCTCAGCGAGCAGCGGGCGCAGGCCATCAAGGACTGGCTCGTCGTCAACGCTCACGTGAGGGCCCCGCTCGTCGAGATTGTTGGCTTCGGCAGTCGCCAGCCGATCGTCCCGTACGGAGATGCCGACGCGCAGCAGCCGAATCGGCGGGTCGAGATCGGCATCATTTGCCCGGAGGACTGGGCGCTCGATGGTGGTCAGTGAAGGTGCGAAGCTGACCGCGCCCATGCGAGTTTTCCCCGCTGCTTCGCCCCGCCCGACGAAGAGCCACGCTGAGGTCGGCCTGCATGCGAGCCTCGCGAAGTGTCAGCAGCCCTGGCTGGCGTTCCACTCGCTGCGCATGCGCTCGAAGGACGGTTGGGAAGGCGAGGGCGATTTCGTCATCGTCAACCCGAACGCCGGGCTGCTCGTGCTCGAGGTGAAGGGTGGCCGTGTCGAGCTTCGCGATGGGCGCTGGCACCAGAATGGCCGCGCGCTCGACAAGGCGCCGCGCGACCAGGGGCTCTCGTTCGT
>CAIWFK010000356.1 GCA_903911905.1 uncultured Myxococcales bacterium | reverse complement strand
GTCCTCGTCCGTCGCACGAGGGGCGCCACTGGGCGCCCAGTCGCGGTCCCCGACAGCTCGCTCCACGAGCGCCCTCGACCTGACTTCATCGACCCTACGGGCCCCTGCCTCACGACTGGGCGCCCAGTCGCAGACCCGCGCGGCGGAGAACGCTCGATGTCGTCGCGTCGCTTTCGCGTCGACCCTCGTCCGTCGCCCGCTGAACTCGACTGGGCGCGCAGTCGCAGTCACCGTCGGCGGCAGCTCGCTCCACCAGCGACGCCCTCGACCTGACTCCATCGACCCGACGTGACCCTGCCTCACGACTGGGCGCCCAGTCGCAGACACGCATGGCGCAGAACGCTCGATGTCGTCTCCTCACTTCCGCGTCGACCCTCGTCCGTCGCACGCTGAACACGACTGGGCGCACCAGTCGCAGTCGCCGTCGCCGGCAGCTCGCTCCACCAGCGACGCCCTCGACCTGACTCCATCGACCCGACGGACCTGCCTCACGACTGGGCGCCCAGTGGCCCACCCGCATCCCGGCCAACCGACTATGACCCCGACATGCGCCTGGCCTTCTCACTCCTCCTGCTGGCGGCCTGTACCCACTCACCCACGACGGCCCCACCCACGGTCAGAGAGGTCGAGGTGGCGGTGACCGTCGACGACCTGCCCCTGCACGGCCCGCTGCTGCCCGGGCAGACCCGGCTCGACCTCGCGCGCGGCATGTTGGCCGTGCTCGCCAGGCACCACCTGCCGCCCGTGGTGGGCTTCGTCAACGGCGTGCGGGTCGAGGCCTTTCCCGACACCAGAGCCGTGCTCGAGACCTGGCGCGCGGCTGGCCAGCCGCTGGGCAACCACGGCTGGTCGCACCGCAACCTCGACCAGACCGAGCTCGAGCCGTACCTGGCCGACATCACCGCCAACGAGCCGTTGCTCGAGCAGCTCGAGCCCGACGCCGCGGCCCGCCACTTCTACCGCTACCCCTTCCTGCACGAGGGGGCCGACGCCGCCCGGCGCCGCGCGGTGCGCGATTTCCTTCGGCAGCACGGGTACCGCACCGCCGAGGTCTCGCTCGACGGCGACGGGTGGGCCTTCAGCGAGCCCCGGGTGCGCTGCGCGGCGAAGGGCGACCAGGCCACCCTGCACCGCCTGCACGAGCAGTTCGTCGAAGTGCACGTCGACGAGCTGCGCCGCATGCGCGCGCTGGGCCTGCAGCTCGAACACCGCGAACTGCGCCACGTGCTGTTGCTGCACCTGGGCGTGGCCGAGGTCGACGCGCTCGACGGTCTGCTGACGGCCTACGAGCACGAAGGCGTGCGCTGGGTCTCCCTCGGCCGCGCACTCGACGACCCGTTCTACGCCATCGACCCCGACCAGGGGTTTCGCGGTGGAGCCGCCTTCCCCTACCTGGTGGCGAAGGCGCGGGGTGTGGAAGCCCGCCCCATCTACCTGCGGGGCCTCGAGGAACAGCTCGAGCAGGTTTGCCGCTGAGCCCCGCCTTCCCGTAAGGAGTCCGGCATGCAGACCCGCGCGCTCCTCGGTACCCTCGTCGTGCTGCTCTCGTGCGGCCGAACCTCACCGTACGTGCCCGGCCCGACCTGCGCCCTGAGCGTCGAGCCCCGCGCGCTGGCCTTCGGTGACGTGGCGCCCCTGCAGACCTCGACGCTCTCGGTCACCGTGAAGAACGAAGGCCGCGTGCTCTGCGCGCTCGAGACCATCACCGCGGGCGCGCTCGACGACCCGACCTTCACCGTCACCCTGCCCAAATTGCCCCACCAGCTCTCGCCCGGCCAGGCGCTCGAGGTGCCGGTGACCTTCAGCGCCGGCGCGCCCATGCAGCCCTTCGACCGCACCGGCACCCTGACCTTCACCTCGACCGACCCCGACGAACCGAAGGTGCAGGTCGCGCTCTCGGCGAAGGTGAGCTTCTGCGAAGTGGTGGCCGCGCCCTCGCCCTTCGACTTCGGCAACGTGGCGCTCAACACCACCGCCACCGGCAGCCTCACCCTCAAGAACACCGGCAGCCTGGGCTGTGACGTGTCGAACCTGGCCCTGGCGCCGGGCACCGATTCGCATTTTTCCTTCGCCACCACGCCGGGCCCGCTGCACCTCGACCCGCTGGCCAGCGCCGCGGTGCCGCTGCGCTTCGCCGCCACCGACTCGGCGCCGCCCCACCTGCGCACCGGCACGGTGACCTTCGAGGCCACCGACGCTGCGGCCCAGCACCAGGTGCCGCTGTCGGCGTTCATCAACACCATCTGCACCGAAGCGGGTCAGTTCATCTTCACCGTCGACAGCAACGGCCGCTTCTCACGCTTCGACCCCCGCACGCTGACCTACGTCGACGTGACCCCGCACCTGAGCTGCCCGAGCAGCTCGAACCCGTTCTCGATGAACGTCGACCAGTCAGGCATCGCGTGGGTCATCTTCTCGGACGAGCACCTCTTCCGGGTCGAGACCTCGACCGGCGCCTGCACGGCCACCAGCTACGTGCCGAACCAGGCGGGCTTCTCGACCTACGGCATGGGGTCGATGTGGAACTCGCAGACCGCGACCGACACGCTGTTCATTTCGGGGAACGGGGGCGGTTCGCAGTTGGGCATTCTCGACCTGGCGTCGCTGCGGGTGACGCCGGTCGGCAGTTTCAACCTGCCCAGCAGCGAGCTGGCCGGCACCGGTGACGGCCAGTTGTGGGCGTTTTCTCCCGCCAGCATCGCCGGTGGCACTGCCGAGCTGGGCCGCCTGGACCCGAGCACCGGCGCGGTCATCGAGCACTACACGCTGCCCAACGTGACCAGCG
>CAIWFK010000355.1 GCA_903911905.1 uncultured Myxococcales bacterium | reverse complement strand
CGTGCCGGCCAGCCGCTGCTGGGAATCGTGACGGGCCTTCGCCCGCGTCGCCACGTGCTCGAAGGTGCCCAGGCGGTCGACCAGGCCCGGCGCCGTGGTCGCCTTCGCCGCCGCGCGTGGACTTGCTTCCACGCCGCCCGTCTTCGGCGCGGCCTTCGGCGCCTTCAGTTCGGGCGACCCCGTGCCGATGTGGTGGACAGGCAGGTGCGTCGGTGCCGGGGGGGGCTGCGCAGAAGGAGACCGCTCGTCATCCGTGGACCGGCGGGAAGCACTCACGACCTTTTCCTCCGGGGGGAGGACCTGCCGGCTCTTCACCTCGGGCGCCGAACGGCCAGGGGTGGTCAGGGGGGCCGCGGCGAGGTGAGGTGCAGGCACGTTCGACGGCACCGGGGCCGGCGCGTGGTTCGCGGGGGCGAGCAGCGTCGCGGCCGGGGTCGCCTCGAAGGGCCGTGTTGCGCGGTCGACCTTGCGAGCGCGTTCGCCACCCGGCGCCGGCGTCGTCGTGGCGGTGTGTGGGCTCGAGCGATCGAGCGCCAGGGGCTGCGGCAGCGCGGGGCGCTCGTTGGCCGGGCCCGCATTCGCCACGTTCGGCTGGTGGGTCGTGCCGAAGGCAGGTCGGGCGAAGGTCAGCTCGTGCGGCGTGGCCGGCGTGGCAACCTGCGCGCTGGCGGAAGTCGCCGGGGGCCCGTGCGCAGTGCTGCGTCCCCGGGGGGTGGGAGTCGAATCCCTCACTGGCGGCTTTTCACCGGGGGGCGACTCGAGGGTGTCGACTGCCACCTGCTCCCTCGTTCCGGCGTTGGCCGAGGCCGTCGACGACCGACGAGGCTCGAGCGCTGGGTGAGGCGAGGGCGAACCGGGGCCCGCTGCGGTGTGCAGCAGCGCTTCGAAGGCCCCCGCGATGCCCGAGGCCGGCGCATGCGCCGCGCGGTGCGACCCGTCGGGTGTGGCGACTGTGATGGGCGAGGCCTTCACAGTTGTTTCCCCCTGGGCGATGACGCCGTGGTGGCCATCATTCCCATCAACTCGGCCGCGAGCTCGGGCTTGAGCTTGTCCAGCACCGCCCCCGCGTCGCCCGGCTTCATGCGCTTGAGCACCGCCGCGGCCAGGGTGGGGTCGGTCTTCTGCAACAGCGCCGCCGCCGACTCGGCCTTCATGCCCTTGAGCGTCTTCGCCAGGCCCTCGAGCTCGCTGGTCGCGTAGACCGGCGCCGCCGGCTTGGGCTTCTCGTTCGAGGTGTTCGCGGTCGCGGGGCGTTCGCTCTCGTTGCCGCCCTCGGCGCGCTTGGCCAACAGCTTCTCGAGCCGCTCGGTCTCGAGTCGCAGTTGAATGCGCGCGTCGGCGATCTCGACCTTCAGCTTGTCCAGCGTGGCCTTCTCGGCGTCGAAGGCCTTGCGATCGTCGTCGAGCTTCCTGCGGGCCGCCGCCAGCTCCTTGCCGCTCTTGGCGAACTCGCCGCACAGCGCCTTGTGGGTCAACGCGGGAGGCGGCGGGGCATCGGCGGTCGCGGGCTTGTCGGCCGGCTTCTCGGGGCTCGCCGCGACCTTCTCGTCGCTCTTCTTGTCGTCGCTCTTCTTTTCGTCGGTCTTCTTCTCTTCGCCCTTCTTGTCGTCCGACTTCTTCTCGTCGGTCTTCTTCTCGGGCGCCGCCGCGGCGAGGGCCTTCCTGTCGTCGGCCGGCTTCTTGTCCTCGGCCTTCTTCTCGTCGGTCGCGGGCTTTTTGCTCTCGGCGGTGGGCACCTTCGGCTCGGGCACCGTCGGCGCCTTCGGAGGCGTCGGATCGGCGGCGAGGACCAGGGCAATCAGGAGCAACATGCTGCCTCCGCTTGATGAAGAACCACGCTGTGCCGAAATGCATCTTCGGGGCCGTCCACGCGCTCGTTGGGGATCAGCGGGTTGCGCGGTTCGTCGTCAGCCTGCTGACGTGCCCTGCCGAGGTCGTTCGCGATGGCGTTGGTGCGTGACCCGGCGGCAGAAACCACCGGGCACCACGCGAGGTGCGTCAGGCCGTCGGGCGACGCGCAGGCATCGACGCCGGCGCGGTCAACGCGGCCTTCACCTGCGCGAGCGTCTGCTCGAGCGCGAAGTGCTCGCCGGGGGCCTGGCGCAGGAACGAGAGCAGCGCCGGCATGCAGGCGATCGCGCGATCGACGCGCGGGTTGGTGCCCGCCTGGTACGCGCCGACTTCGATCAGGTCTGCCGCTTCCCCGTACGCCGAGAGCAGGTCCCTGACGGTCGAGGCGACCTCGCGATGCGCGCCGGTGGTGACGTCGGTCATGCAGCGGCTGACCGAGGCCAGCACGTCGACCGCCGGGAAGTGACCGCTGTTCGCCAGCTTCCGCGAGAGCACGAAGTGCCCGTCGAGCGCCGCCCGCGCCGAGTCCGTCACCGGGTCGGCCAGGTCGTCGCCTTCCGCCAGCACCGTGTAGAGTGCGGTGATGCTCCCACGGCCCTCGTCGTTGCCGGCGCGCTCGACCAGGCGGGGCAGGGCGGCGAAGACCGAGGGCGGGTAGCCCTTCGAGGTCGGCGGCTCACCCGCAGCCAGGCCGATTTCCCGCTGCGCCATGGCGATGCGCGAGAGCGAGTCGACCAGCAACATCACCTTCTTGCCCTTCGCCCGGAAGTGCTCGGCGACCGCGGTGGCCGCCATGCCCGCGCGCACCCGCACCAGCGGCGGCTCGTCGCCCGTCGCCACCACCACGATCGACCGGCGCAGGCCTTCGGGCCCCAGGTCGCGCTCGACGAACTCGCGCACCTCGCGGCCGCGCTCGCCGATCAGCCCCACCACGATCACCTCGGCCTTGGCGTGCCGGGCCACCATGCCCAGCAACACGCTCTTGCCGACGCCGGGGCCCGCCATCACGCCCACCCGCTGGCCTTCGCCCAACGTCAGGCAGGCGTCGATCGAACGAACCCCCAGCACCAACGGCTCGGAAATGCGCCGGCGCTTCATCGCCGAGGGAGGCGGTGCCGACAGCCTGGCGTGTTCCTTGAGCACCATTGCCGGGCCGCCGTCGATGGGCTGCATGCGCGCGTCGACCACCCGACCCAGCAGCGCGTCACCCACCTGAATCTCGCCGGCGCTGGCCCGCGGCACCACCGCGCACCCTTCGCAGATGCCTTCCATGTCGCCGAAGGGCATCAGCAGCGCGGTCGACCCGTTGAAGCCCACCACCTCGGCCGCCACCGTGCGCCCACCTTCGGCGCGAATCTCACAGGCCGTGCCCATCGCCACCCGGGGCAGCGAGGCCTCGATGATGAGGCCGGTGGCCCTGACGATGCGCCCCTGAATGACCACCGGCTCGCTCGTGCCCAGCGATCGCCTGATGCGATCGAGGTCCAGGCCCGTGCTCATGCTTCGTCACCCGCGAGCGACCGCACGATCTCTTCGAGCCGCGTGCCCAACCGGCCGTCGACCGTGGCGTGCTCGCCGTCCACCATCACGTCACCCGCGCCCAGCGAGGGGTCGATCTTCAGCTCCACCCGCCCCAGCGTGAAGGCGGTGTCGGCCGAGCCGTGCAGCCGCTCGAAGTCGGCCGCGCTCACCCGCACCACGGTGGTCCGTGATTCGCCCACCCGCCGAATCGCGCTCTTGATGAGCGAGAAGAGCGCCTCGAGGTTGGTGGCGATCTCCCGCTCGAGAATCTTGCGCGCCACGATCAACCCCAGCTCGAGCGAATCGCTGCGGGCCTGCTCGGCCAGCCGCTCCCCACGCAGCCGCAGCTCGGTCAGCGCCGCCTCCAGCCGCGCCACGCTCTGCGCATTGGCCTGGGGCAGGGGAGCGCTGGGCAGCGGCGCGGCCACCGGGTGCGAGACCAGCGCTTCGAAGCCGTCGGCAGCCGGAGAGGCCCTGGGGGCCGGCACACTGGGCATCGGCACGGGCACGGGGGTCGGTGCCGTCAGCGGCTGCATGGGCAGGGCGCCCAACGCCGCCGCGGCCTCGATCGGCGCGGCCCACGACACCGGCTTGAGCGCGCCGGGCGGCAGATCGCTGCCCCGGGTCGCCGCGCCGTTGGTCATCACCACCCCTTCCATGAAGGCAGGTCGCTTCATGGCGTCAGAGCATCTTGTCCGTCGCGCGGACGATGGTGATGCGGCCCTTCTCTGCGGCCTCGATGGCGACCTTGGCGATTTCGCCCTGCGCCGCTTCGACCTCCGAGAGCTTCACCGGGCCCATCGCCGACAGATCGTCTTCGAGCAGCTCGGCGGCTCGAGACGACATGTTCTTGAGGAACTTGTCCTTCACCTCGGGGCTGCCACCCTTGAGCGCGACGGTGACCTGCTTCATGTCCAGGTCCTTCATCAGGTTCTGCAGGTCGCGATCGCCGAGGCGCGCCAGGTCTTCGAAGGTGAAGAGCTTCGAGCGCAGCTCCTGGGCCAGCGTCGGGTCGTCCTTCTCGATCGCCGCCAGAATCTCGCTCTGCTGCGCTGCCGGCGAGCGCCGGAGGATTTCGAGCGCCGCCACCCGGCCGTCGACCTTGCGCATGCCCTCGGCGACCAGTTGCTGCAGT
>CAIWFK010000354.1 GCA_903911905.1 uncultured Myxococcales bacterium | reverse complement strand
GACCCCAGGCGGTCCCGTCATTCGGTGCCTTCGTGTTGGCTGTCGACTTCGTCGTCCGTCGTCGTGACATGCGTCCTCCTCGGCGAGCGTCAGATCATCCCCTCCGTCTCTTGTCGATCCCCCCGGACTTCCTGCGGCTTCCCCAATCTGGGCGTGCACTCAGCAACCTGCTAGCCCGCCCTTCGTGTCAGACCCGCGCGGTAGACTGCGCGCGTTCGACGGGGGGAGGGCGCATGGAGGAACGAAAATTCTACGGGAACGCGGCCGAACAACTGGTCGCCGAGCACCTCGAGCGGCACGGCTACCGGGTGCGCGATCGCAACGTGCATTGCCGCTTCGGCGAGCTCGACATCGTCGCCGAGCGCGGGCTGGTGCTGGCCTTCGTCGAGGTGCGCATGCGCAGCTCGGCGCTGTGGGGTGAGCCCAGCGAGTCGGTGATGCGCGCCAAGCAGCGCAAGGTGATCACCGCCGCCACCGAGTACTGCCAGCGCCACCGGCTCTTCGAGCGGGTCATTCGCTTCGACGTGGCCTCGGTGCTGGGGCGGGGCCGGTCAGGCGCGGTCGACTACCTCGAAGACGCCTTCGAGGCCGGGTTCTAGTAAGGCCTCGAGCCATGGCAGGTCGGCTCTTCCTGGTGGCGACGCCCATCGGCAACCTCGGTGACTTCTCGGCGCGCGCCATCGAGGTGCTGCGTCAGGTCTCGCTCATCGCCTGCGAAGACACCCGGCATTCGCGGGTGTTGCTCGATCACCACGGCATCGGCACGCCCACCACCAGCCTGCCGGCCTTCGCCGAGACCGAGCGCGCCCAGGGCCTGGTGGCCCGGCTGACGGCGGGCGCCGACGTGGCGATCATCAGCGACGCCGGCAGCCCGGCCATCAGCGACCCCGGCGAGCACCTCGTGGCCCTGTCGGTGGCCGCGGGGGCCACGGTGGTGCCGGTGCCCGGGCCTTCAGCCGTCATCGCCGCGCTCTCGGCCTCGGGGCTGCCCACCGGGCGCTTCCACTTCCTGGGGTTCCTGCCGCGCCAGCAGTCCGACGCGCGGGCCATGGTGGCCGAGGTGGCGGGCCTGAGCGCGACGCTGGTCTTCTACGAATCACCCCGGCGCGTGGCCGAGACCCTGGTCACCCTGCACGAGCTGCTGGGCGATCGCCGGGCCTGCGTGGCGCGGGAACTGACCAAGCTGCACGAGACCTTCGAGCGCGGCACGCTCTCGGCCCTCGCGGCGCGCTTCGGCGCCCACGAGCCGCTGGGCGAGATCGTGATCATCGTCGAAGGCCGGGTGGGCGAGGCCCGCTGGTCCGACGAGGAAATGACCCGCGCGCTGACCCTGGGCCTGTCGGCCGGAGAGCGGCTCAAGAGCCTGTCCACCGACCTGGCCCACCGCGGCGGGTGGTCGAGTCAAGACGTGTACCGGCTGGGCCTGCAGCTCAAGTCACGGTGAGGCGACCGCGGGGCAGAAGCCCGAGCTCGGCGCGCACGACTTGAAGTACACGTGCGGCTGCCCGGTCGAGTCGGCGCAGTAGAACTGGTCGCCCACCTCGTTCTCGACCTGGAAGGCCTTGCAGGTGATGGTGTCGCCCGGCACCGGGTCGCACCCGCTGCCCACGCCGCCGCACTTGAAGATGACCCCGCCGCAATCGAAGCCCGACGGGCAGTCGACGCTGTCGGTGCAGGTCTGGCCGCAGAAGGTGCCGGTCTGGCCTTCGGTCACGAAGCTCAGGCACTGGGCGACCGTGCTGGGGCCGCATTCGCCGCCGAGGGCGGTGCAGGTCTGACAGTCGACCCGGCCCGGCCGCGTGGCGCAGGTGCCGGTGGCCGTGTTGCAGAACTGGTCGACCGGGCAAAACGTGTTGTCGCGACAGAAGAACTGGCACGCACCGTTGACGCAGCTGAGCTTGGTGGGGCAGTCCCCGTCGTCGCGGCAGCCCGAGCGGCACTGCAGGGTGGCGGTGCTGCACACCGACCCCAGCGCGCATTGGTCGTCGAGCGTGCAGGGCCCCACGGGAATGCACTTGCTGGTGTTCACGTCGCAGAAGGTGCCCGACGGGCAGTCGAGGTTCGAGGTGCACGAGGCGTACGACTGGCAGAAGCCCAGCGCGTTGCAGAAGTCGGTGCTGGGGCAGCCCGCGTTGCTGTTGCACCGGCACGCGCCGCTGACCGGGTCGCAGACCTGGTTCGCCGCGCACGAAGCGTTGTTCACGCACACGCAGCGGTTGTTGGAGCCCTTGACGAAGCCGGCCGGGCAGCAGCTGTCGCCCTGGCACACGCAGGCCGCCAGCGCGGGGTCGTAGAGGTGGTTGGCCGGGCAGCACGAGGTCTTCGCGCACACGCAGTCCTTCTTGATCGGGTCCCACGTGTAGTCGACCGGGCAGCACGAGGTGTCGGCGCAGTTGCAGGCGTTCTTCGTCGCGTCGAACGTGAAGCCCACCGGGCAGCAGGCATCGCCCGCGCACTCGCATTCCTTCTTCTGATCGTTGAAGGCGTAGCCGGTCGGGCAGCACTCGGCCGAACCGCACACGCACTTGAGCTCGTCGGGCAGCCAGCGGTGATCGCGCGGGCAGCATTCCGACGAGCGGCACACGCAAGCCGAGGCGTCGGTCGAGTACTGGTAGCCCGCCGGGCAGCAGGCGGTGTCGCGGCACTGACAGACCGCGTCTTCGCACTTGTAGCCGGTGGGGCAGCCTTCGTCGGTCGCGCACACGCAGCGGCCGAGGTCGTCGGTGGTGTAGCCGACCGGGCAGTCGGGGTTGAGCGAGGTGCGGGAGCACCCGGCGACGGTGATCAACAGGGTGAGGAGCGGGAGCGCGCGGTTCACGTGATCAGACCTTGGAGAACGCGTATTGAATGCTGACCGTCGCGCCCGGCGGTGGCACGTAGGTTCCCAGGAAGACGACGCTGTTGGTGTCGACCCGGTATTGGAAGCCGTTGACCGGGTCGTTGGGCACCACGAAGACGTTGCCGGCGGTGTCGGTGACGGTCACCGTGATCGACGGCACCACGGGAACGAGCGTGAGCGGGAAGACGCGCTTGAGGGTGTTGAGCGCCTGGGCGATCTTCACCAGCGTGGCCTCGAAGCTCGAATCGCAGATGCTGCCGATGATGCCGCCGGTCTTCGCCACCACCTCGGCGTAGCGGAAGGCGGGCGAGGCGTTGCTGCCGTACAGGCCCACCTCGGCTGGTGGCGTGCACCCGTTGGGCATGGTGCCGCCGATGGTCGAGAAGGTGATCAGGTTCTCGTTGCCCGGCCCCTTGAGGCCCTTGAAGACCCGCGCGTAGTAGTCGGTGGTGCCGAAGCTGCCGTCGTCTTCGTTGGTGACCACGATGATCGCCAGCGCCGCCTTGGGGCGAATGAAGCCGAAGTTGGGGCCGCCCGGGTCGATGTTGGGGCTGGTCAGGGCGAACTGGGTCATGCGCAGGCCCTGTTCCCACCGCGCGCGCGAGGCGCCAAAGGTGGTGTTGTCCTGGAAGACCTGCTGCGGGTTGGGGGTGTTGCGGTCGATGATCTTGGTGGTGCCGCGCAGCACGCCGTTGTCCGAGAAGATGATCGAGGTGACCCCCATCTGGAAGTCGACCTTCAGGGTCAGCAGCTCCTGCAGGAAGCGGTTGAAGTTGCCGACCAGCTCGCGCCGCTCGTTGGCCATCGAGCCCGAATCGTCGATGACCCACAGAATGTCGACGATGCCGTCCGACTGCTTGAGCAGGTCGATCTGCGTGGCGTCGACGCTGGGCGGGTCGACCACGTTGAAGCGGCCGGTCGGCGTGCGCTCGACGGTGGGCGGCTTGATGTCGACCGGAGAGAGCAGGGGAGGGGCCACCAGCGGCACCGCGGTTCCCCGGCCGTTCTCACGCCCCACGTTGTCGCAGCCCGCGGCAAGCACCGCGAGCGACACCGCCAGGACTGATCGAAAGTTCGTCATCGTTGCACCCTTCAGACTCGACGTTCCGCCGCTTCAGGCCCCGACCATGCAAGCCCCACGACCAATGACCAAACGGGCCTTTTCCTTCAAGACGTTGCACCAGACTGACTTCGGGCCTACGACATTCACGCCAGACATGCGCACCTTTCTCGTCAGCCTCGCCGCGACCTTCGCCGTTCTGGTGTCCAGTTGTCGTTGTAGCCCACCGACCCCCGTCCCGATCACGATGAACGTGGTCAACGGCTCGAAAGACCCGATATTCGTGGACACCACGGGCGGCAAGCTGGGGCTCACCGTGCAGCGCGACGTGGGCGGCACGCTCTACCCGTTCGACGACCTGGCCTGCGAATGCCTCTTCTGCTCGAACGCCTGCGCCCAGGCCTGCGACTGCCCCGACGCGGGTGATTCGCTCATTCAGCGCGTCGCTCCGGGCCAGACCCTGGGCCGCCAGTGGTCGGGGGTGGTGCAGGTGTCGGGCACCTCGTCCTGCTCGGTCACGGGCAGTTGCCTCACCCAGGAAAACGCGCCCACCAACGAGCCCTTCACGCTTCATCTGTGCTACCTCGCGCAGGTGCCCGCCGGCGTGCGCTTCGACGACGCGGGCGTCGGCTTCGGCCAGCTGCAGCCCTCGGCCACCACCTGCGTCGACAAGCAGTTCATGATTCAGGACGGGGTGGTGGAAATCGGCCCCCAGCAGGGCGCGGCCTGCACCACCACCGCCGACTGCAAGGGCAGCGAGCTGTGCCTCGACGGCGCCTGCACCGCCGGCTGCCCGGCCAACGGCTTCCCCACCGGGGCCGACTTCTCGCTGCTGGTCACCAGCCCCGACAACATGGGCTTCTTCACCCAGAGCGCGCGGCCCCTGGGCCAGCAGTTCGCGGGCTCGGGCACCATCACCTCGGTGGTCTACGTGGGCACCTCGCTCGAGGTGTCACTGGCCCGCCCGGGGGCCCCCGGAGAGACCCTGACCGGCAAGCTCACCGTGCAGTTGCCCCCCGCGACCGGGGCTCCCCTGCAGGTGGGGGCCGCGGTCGACGTGCTGCTGCTCGACCTCGGCAAGAGCGCTCCCGATCGCGCGGTGGTGATTCGCGACACGGCCACCAAGGCGGTGCTCTTCGCGGCCGACATGTCGACCGGCGCGCCGCTGCTCTCGGCCAGCGACCTGGCGCCCCTGGCCACCTCGACCGACACCACCCCGGTCGGCTGCATGAGCGATGGGTGTGGAAAGTTCCTGTATTTCACCCGCACCTTCTCGAGCGGGACCACCCAGGTCAGCGTCAAGCCCGGCCAGCGCGGTACCCTGACCCTGGACGGCGGCACCTGGACCGTGCTCTCGGTCAACGACGGCGCCTACCCGACCTCGACCCTGTGTGACGTGTCCGAGATTCGGCCGTTCGTGCTGTGGCGTGAACTCGGGCCCTGAAGAACGCCGCCAGTTCTGCTAGGCTCTTGCGTCACCACATGGCTGGGAATGCCGCTGCTGACTTCAACCGGGGTCGGCGCATCGCCAAGTACGAGATTCTGACCCGCCTCTCCGTCGGAGGCATGGCCGAGTTGTTCCTCGCGTACCTGCCCGGGCCCGGCGGCTTCAAGAAGTTCGTCGCGCTCAAGCAGATTCTGCCCGACGTGAAGGCCGACGACGCCTTCGTCAAGATGTTCCTCGACGAAGCGCGCATCACCGCGGCCTTCAACCACGCCAACATCGGGCAGGTCTTCGACCTGGGCGAAGACGAGAACTCCGAAGAGCTCTACCTGGCGATGGAATTCATCGCCGGGCAGAACCTCGAGCAGATCATCAAGCGCGCCGCCAAGCGCGAAGTGCCCATTCCGGTGGGGTTCGCGGCCCGCGTGGTGCGCGACGCTTGCCTTGGCCTGCACTACGCCCACACCTTCAAGGACCCCACCGGCAACCCGATGGCGGTGGTGCACCGCGACGTCAGCCCGAAGAACGTGATGGTCACCTACACCGGCCAGGTGAAGATGATCGACTTCGGCATCGCCAAGGCCAAGGGTCGGCTCAACCGAACCCAGGTCGGCATCGTCAAGGGTACCAGCGGGTACATGTCGCCCGAGCAGGTGCGCAACGAGCCGCTCGACGGGCGCACCGACCTCTTCGCGGCCGGCGTGATGCTGCACGAAATGCTGACCGGTGAGCGGCTCTTCACCGCCAACACCGACGCGGCGATGATGATCAAGATCGTCGACGAAGACGCCAAGGACCCCACGCTGGTCAACGAGGCCGTCTCGCCCGACTTCGCCCAGGTCGTGCTCAAGATGCTGGCCAAGGACCGCGCCCAGCGCTTCGCGAACGGGAAGGACCTGGCCCGCGCCATCGAACAGGCCTGCCCCGAGATGTTCGACGACGAGCAGTTGGCCGAGGTGATGGGCCAGCTCTTCGAAGACAAGATCGCGCTGACCCGCTCACTGCTCGAGATGGCCGACGACGACGCGAAGGACGAGGCGTCGCTCAGCCAGGCCGTGCAGGGGCTGACCACCG
>CAIWFK010000353.1 GCA_903911905.1 uncultured Myxococcales bacterium | reverse complement strand
GCACCAACCCGACCTGCACCGTCACCGCCACCCAGTCCCAGACCGTCACCGCGACCTTCGGCCCCTCGACGTACACCCTCAGCGTGGTCACCAGCGGCTTCGGGGTCGGCACGGTCAGCGGCGGCCCCATCTCGTGCGGCGCGACCTGCAGCGCGGCCGTCAACGCGGGCGCCAGCGTGACCCTCACCGCGACCCCCTCGGGCACCGACAGCTTCAGCGGGTGGTCGGGGGCCGACTCGGGCGCCTGCGCCGGCACCACTGCGCCGTGCACGGTGTTGATGAACCAGGCCCGCACGGTGACCGCCACGTTCGCCCC
Source organism: uncultured Myxococcales bacterium (assembly GCA_903911905.1). GTDB lineage: Bacteria > Myxococcota > Myxococcia > Myxococcales > Myxococcaceae > Xiheilimnobacterium > Xiheilimnobacterium phototrophicum. Next base: position 6,644 of record CAIWFK010000353.1, on the reverse strand, counting down.
CGGGTCGCGCAGGCTCAGCGTGGTCCCGACGCCCTTCAATGCAGGCCTCATCACCTCGCTCTCCGGCTCACCCATCTCGTGCGGGGGATCGAACACCGGGTGCTCCGCCGCCGAGGTCTTTGGCAGCCAGGTGACGCTCGTCGCCACGCCTGCGACCGGCTGGCAGTTCGACAGCTGGGTCGGAGGGACCGGGGGCACGGGCGCGACGTGTGGCGTCAGCATGTTCGCCGACACCGTCGTCGAGGCCTACTTCTCGCCCCAGGTCCTCGCCAGCGTGACGGGTCCGGGCACCATCACCTCGAGCCCCGCGGGGCTGACCTGTGGCCCGACCTGCACCGCGACGTTCCCCCGCGGGAGCATGGCGACCCTGACCGCGACGCCCTCGAACGGCGCGACCTTCATGGGGTGGACCGGCGACTGCGCGAGCGCGGGCACGGCGACGACCTGCACGCTGCTCATGGGTTCGCCCCACCCAGTCGGCGCGGCGTTCGGCTACGCGCTCGACGTGACGGTGGTGGGAGGCACGCAGGTCACCAGCACCGCTGGCGGGGCGATGAGCACCTGCAGCTCGGGCACCTGCACCCAGGTCTATGACCCGGCGACGATGGTGTCGCTGACCGCGACCCAGCCCGCACACTTCTCGCTGGCCTGGTCGGGCTGCACCCAGGTCGTCGGCACGACCTGCAAGGTCACCATGAACCAGGCGCACGCGGTGACCGCGACGCTGACCGCCATCACCTTCCCGCTGACCGTCTCCCTGGCCGGCACGGGCGGAGGCACCGTGACCTCGGCGCCCACCGGCATCTCGTGCAGCAACGCGGCCTCGGGTGGCTGCCAGGCCGACGTGCCCTGGGGCACCGACGGGCTGGTCACCCTCACCGCGACCCCCGACGCGCACACCATCTTCGAGGGGTGGACCGGCGCGTGCACCAACGCCGCCGGCACCTGCGTGGTGACGATGGACCAGGCGCGCTCGGTGACCGCGACCTTCACCCGGGTGTGGACGCTGACGGTGGTGCCCGACAGCACCGGGACCGGCGTCATTCTGAACACCACCTCGAGCGGCGGCACGCTCGCGCCTGGCTCGACCCCCATCAGTTGTGATGGTTCGAACAACATGGCGTGTGTCACGACCTACGTGTCGGGCTCGACCGTCACGCTCACCGCGCCGAAGGTGAACTTCTTCAGCTGCAAGGGCTCGGTGACGTTCTCGGCAAACTGCGCGCCGGGGCCCCTGGCTGCGGGGTCGACCTCGTGCACCATCACGCCCGCGCAAGACGAGACGGTCACGCTCACCATCGTCGGCCAGCTCGTGGGGTGCTGAGCAGAAGGTTGTGTGTGGCCCCGCTTTCGCGTGAGGTTGGGCCATGAACCACGACTTCTGGCGCTCGCGCTGGGCCGCCGGGCAGATTGGCTTTCACCAGGGCCGGCCCAACCCCTTCCTCGAGCGTCACCACGCGCTGTTGGGCGCTGCGAAGCGGGTCTTCGTGCCGTTGTGTGGCAAGACGGTCGACCTGGTCTTCCTCGCCGCGCAGGGCCACCAGGTGGTGGGGGTCGAGCTGGTCGAAGACGCGGTGAAGGCCTTCTTCACCGAGCAGCAGCTGACGCCCACCGTGACCCCGCAGGGCCCGCTGACCCAGTACCAGGCTGGCGCCATCACGCTCCTCGCCGGCGACTACTTCCACGCCACCCGCGCGGCGCTGGGAGCGGTCACCGCCGTGTACGACCGCGCGGCCATCATCGCCCTGCCGCCCGAGGTGCGCACCCGCTACGTCTCGCACTTGCGCAAGGTGGTGCCCGAGGGCAGCGAGGGGCTGGTGGTGACGCTGGAATACCCCCAGGCCGAAGCCGAGGGCCCGCCGTTCTCGGTGCCCGAGGCCGAGCTGCGCACGCACTACGCCGGCGCGAGGGTCGAGCTGCTCGAGCAGGGCCCCGCCGACGGGCGGTTCGCGGTGTTCGCCGAGCGCGCCCGCGAATGCTGCTGGCACGTGCGGTTCTGAACGTCGACGAGCCCACGGCACCGCCGGCGGCGACGCGAGTGCCCGCAAAGAGAGCCCTCCCGTCGCTCGCTGGCCTGACCAGGTCGCCCCTCGAAGGGGTGACCTTCGCGCGGTGCTCGCCCGGCAGGTCGGGTCACGGACCACAGGTCGGCGCAGGGTTCATCGCACTGGGGGCCAGGCACTTTCCGCTCGGGCAGGTCTGGCGGCAACTCCCGCAGTTCTTCGGGTCGTGCAGCACGTCGGTGCACGCGCCCGAGCAGCAGCGGCCCTGGTCGTAGTCGTCGCACGCCGTGCCGTCCTGCAGCACGGGGTTCTCGCACTGGCCGGTGACGCGGTCGCAGACCCCCAGCGGCTGGTGACACTGATCGGTGGCGGGCGCACAGAGGCGCGGCACGCCCACGCACCTGCCGCTCGCCTGGCAGACGTCGCCGAAGGTGCACGCGTCGCGGTCGTCGCACGGCGCGCCGATGTTGGCGGGCGGGTACCCGCAGCCGTTCGCCCGGTCACAGGTGCCCACGCTCGACTGGCACGAAGGCGACGGCGGCGAGGTACAGGTCACCGCCAGGCCGCCGGTGCACTGCTGGTGCGCGCACACGCCGGCCGTCAGGCACCGGTCGGTGGGCGAGCACAGCCGCCCGTCACAGTCCGCGTCGCTGCAGTCGACCTCGCCGTCGAGGTCGTCGTCCTTTCCGTTGGTGCAGTCGGTCTCGTGCGCGCTCGAGGCCACCACCTGAATCGACGCTTCGGCGGTCGCGCCAGCGCCTTCCCAGACCGCCACCAGCCTGAGCGTCGGCGTGGTGTCACAGCGGGGGTCTTCCACCGAGCGACAGGTCACCTCGGCCCGGAACGAACCGTAGGCGTCGAGCTGCCCGCGCAGGCCCTCGCGCGCCGAGCCCGCCGACGAGGTCACCGTCACCACGCCAGTGCCGACGAAGCCCGCCCCGGTGGTGGCGCGCAGCTTCACCACGGCCGTTCCGTCGGCGGCGCTGATGGCCCTGGGCGTCACCTCGAGCGTCAGCCCGTTGGGCGTGCAGGCCGCCAGCCCCAGCGCCACGCTCGAAAGCAGCACTCGCCAGGTTGGGTGCCCCACGCTTCGCAACGTAGCACCCGGGTGTCACGACGCTGAGCAGCGGTGGCGTACCGGTGCTCCACCTGAGCACGACAGTGACGAGGCGCATGACCTGTCGATGCCAGTGAAACCGGGTGCCTGCGATTGGCCGACGAGTTGCTCTGGTACCGCGCATGCGCCGATTCGCGACGAAGCCGCCGACCCCGTCGTTCGACCCACTCGTGCCCTGCGAGGGCCTGCCCTTCCCCGTGGCGCTGGCCCGGGCCCGCTCGCTGGTGGTCGCCGTCGGCCAGGCCCAGCGACAAGGTCAGACCGTGGGCGGGCCGGTGGTGGTCGACGCCGAGGGCGAGGTGCAGTTCGCATGGCGGCCCGGCGTGCTCGACCCGACGGTGTTGGGCGAACTGCTCTTCTGCCTGCTCACCGGCACGCCGCGCAGCCGCCCGGCGGCACCGTCGTCGCTCAATCGGCTCATCGACGAGACGCTCGACGAACTGGTGCTGACCCTGCTGGCCGGTGACGAGGTGTCGCTGGGGGTGCTCGAGGCCGCGCTCGACCTCACGCTCGACGAGTACGACGTGCCCGCGAAGCCCCGTGCGGTGACGGCCGCGTCGAGGCCCCCGCCCCCGGTTCGCCGAGGGGTCCGTTTCCACGTGGCCAACGACGACGAAGAAGACGAGGACGACGAGGACGACGCGCCGGTCGACGCCGCCGCCCCCTTCGGCTTCGACGTGTGGACGGTGAGCGCCGCCGCGTTCGCGGTGGTGGCCCTGGGCTTCGTGTTCATCAAGTAAAGGCCGGGCGCGGCACCTGGCATAGAGTGCCCCGGCCATGTCGACGGCCGAGTCGCTGCTGCAGACCATCACCGGCGACGCCGGAACGCTGCTGAAGAACCCGCGCTCGACCGTGGTGCCTGCCGACACGCGCCGCGGCGGCCGCGAGGCGATGGAGAAGCTCAAGACGCTGTCGCGCGACCCCAACGCGCTGGTCGACGAAGGCCCGCTGGGCCAGGGCGGCATGGGCGTGGTGCACGTCGCGACCCAGGTCGCGCTCGGTCGCAAGGTCGCGGTGAAGACCCTGCACGAGCACCGTCGCGAGCAGGCCGACGTCGAAGCGCTGCTCGCCGAGGCGTGGATCGCCGGCACCCTCGAGCACCCGAACATCGTACCGGTGCACGACCTCTGGCTCGACCAGCAGGGCCTGCCGGTGCTGGTGATGAAGCGGGTCGAAGGCACCACCTGGTCGATGCTGCTGCGCGACCCGACGGCGATGGAAGCGCACGCGCCCGGCCGGCCGCCGCTCGAGGGCCACCTGCGCATCGTGATGCAGGTCTGCAACGCGCTGCACTTCGCGCATCAGCGCGGGGTGGTCCACCGCGACGTGAAGCCCGACAACGTGATGGTGGGAGCGTTCGGCGAGGTCTGCCTGCTCGACTGGGGCGTGGCCACCGCGCCCGGGCCGGCGACGCACCTGGCGGGCACGCCGGTCTACCTGGCGCCCGAAATGCTGGGCAACGGCGGCGAACTGTCGGCCCGCACCGACGTGTACTTGCTGGGGGCCACCCTGCACGAGGTGCTCAGCGGGCGCGCGCCACACGAGGGCACGTCGCTCGAGGACTTCGTGGCGAGCGTCACCGCCTCGAACGTCTCGCTGCCCGACGATGCGCCAGCCGAACTGGCGGCGCTGGTGCGGCGCTGCATGGCGGTCGACCCGGCGCATCGCCCCGCCAGTGCCCTCGAGGTGCGCACCGCGCTCGAAGACTTCCTGGCGCATCAGGGCTCGTTGACGCTCAGCCAGCAGAGCGAGCGTCGGCTCGACGAACTGCTGACGGCGCTGGGCGCGCCCACCGAGGCCCGCGCGGTCTTCACCGCCTTTTCCGAGTGCCGCTTCGGCTTCACCCAGGCCCTGCGCGAGTGGCCCGAGAACGCGCGCGCGCGTGAGGGCCTCGAGCGGGCCATTCGCGCCATGGTACCATGGGAAGTGGAGCACGGCAGTGCCGCCACCGCGCAGTTGCTGCTGACCGAACTTCGCACGCGCGACGCGGCACTCGAGCAGCGCGTGGCCCAGGCCCTGGCGCGCGAGCAGGCGCGCGCTGCCGACCTCGAGCGGCTCAAGGCGCTCGAGCACGACCTCGACCCCACGCGCGGGGCGACGGTGCGCGGGCTGACCCTGATGGCCATCGGCCTGTTGTGGGTCATCACGCCCCTGCTGCGGAAGCTGATGACGCCGTACGACACCATGCTGCGCATGAGCGTCGCGCCGCTGGTGGCGTCGATTGGCCTCATCGCGGCGGTGGTGGTGAGCAACCGGCAGGTGCGCTCGCGGCTGAACCGGCGCCTGACCCGAGCCGTGCTGGCGGGCCTGGGGTTCCAGTTGGTGGTCGCGCTCACCCTGCCCCGCTCGGCCGACCCCGGCGGCCACACCGTGCCCCTGCTGGCGGGCTATTGGTGCGCGGTCACCACGCTCATCACCGTGACGTTGATTTCGAGCGCGTGGCCCAGCGCCCTGGCCTACTTCGTGGCCACCTTCGCCACCTGGAACCTGCCCGAGGCCGACGTGGTGATCATGGCCTGCGCCAATTCGGTGCTGCTGGCCAACGCGGTGTGGTTGTGGCGACACCCGCCGCCGGCGGACTGAGGGCTCGATGCGTTCTTCCACCGCCGCCGACCTGCCAGGCCGTTGCAAGCGCTGCTGGGTGCGGCTCGAGTTCTGCGTGTGCAGCGCCATCGTCGAGCAGCGCACCGCGACCGAGCTGGTGGTGGTGCGGCACGTGCGCGAGGCCTTCAAGTCGACCGGCACGGTGCGGGCGGCGGCCCTGGTGCTGCCCCAGTTGACCTGCCTCGAGTACGGCGAGACCGGCCACCCCGCGCTCCACGACCTGGAAGCGCTGACCGACCCGGGCACCTTCGTGCTCTTCCCTGGCGAGCCCAGCACCCCCTGGGCCGCCGCGAAGGGCCAGGTGAAGCGGTTGGTGGTGCTCGACGGCACCTGGCGCCAGACGCGGCGCATGTACCAGCGGCTGCCCCCGCTCCACGGGTTGCCCCGGCTGACCCTGCCCGAAAAGGCCCAGGCGGTGCTTCGCCTGCGGGCGGGCAAGCTGGCCGAGGGGCGCTCGACCTTCGAGGCCATCGCCGATGCGCTCGAGCTGCTCGAGGGGCCGCAGGTGTCGGCCGGGTTGACCGCCTTCCACGCGCTGTTCGTCGAGCGGGTACTCAAGGCCCGCGGGGTGTGGGAACAGCGCACGCAAGCGGCCGAGCCGCCGACGCGCTAGACCTCGGGCCATGCTTCGCTTGAAAGAGGCCGACTTCCGCTGCTACCGCATCTTCGACGTGGCCGACGAGATCGACCTCGAGAAGTGCCGCGAGCTGGTCAAGACCGGTGAAGCGCGGCGACTGAGCCTCAAGCGCGAGGGCAGTGAATACATTCAGCTCTCGAACCCGCCGCTGGGCGTCGAGCTGGGGGCCCGGGCGTTGACCCTGCGTGGCACGAAGGTCGACGCCCAGGTCACCGCGCGCCTGTTCAACCACGGCGCCATTTCGGTCAGCATTCGCGTGCCGGTCGAATCGGGCGCGACGCTC
>CAIWFK010000352.1 GCA_903911905.1 uncultured Myxococcales bacterium | reverse complement strand
CTTCGTCGTTGCTCAGAGTGAAGCGGGCGCTGCATACGACTTGGTCATCGCGCTGTTGGCGTCGGTGGCCGCGTGGCCATTCGCGCTCGCGGACGTAGGGCTCAGGCTTGTAGGGATTGAACTTGTGAAGCGCCTTCAGAAGTGTCGTCTTCCCGGATTCATTTTTCCCAACGATGACGGTCAACTGGGGCACGTCGATCCAGCCCGAGTCCAATACGCTCTTGTACATCTGAATCCGGAAGCTCTTGAGAATCACGCGCCCCTCCTTCGTTCGTAGCTATCAGCAAGGCCACTCCACATGCGGGAGCGGCAACGAGTTCAGCAAGTCTCGGCGCGATCGCCAGTTCGCGAGGTGCCGGTCCATCACGGCGAAGAACCGATCGTCGTGCCGGCGGACCAACAGGTGCACCAGCTCGTGAACGACGATGTACTCGATGCATTCCGTAGGGGACTTCACGAGTTCCAGGTTGAGCCACACGCGCCTCGCCTTCGCGTTGCACGCGCCCCACTTGGTCTTCATCCTCTTGATGCCCCAGCTCGAGACTTCGACGCCCAGCTTCTTCTGCCACTTGGTCATCAACGCAAGCGCCACCTCTCGGAGCTGCTCGCGGTACCAGTCATCCAACACAGCCTCCCGCAGCCGCGTCGGCGCACCGCTACGCACGTGCAGCTCGATGGCCAACGGGCGCTTCGCGACGTGCTGCGCCGCATTCCCCTCGAACTCGACGACCCGCAGCCGGTAACGCCGCCCGAGGAAGTAGTGGCTCTCGCCGCTGACCATTTCCCGCTTCGACTGCCGCGCCTGCGCCAGGAACTTCCGCCGCTGCCGGTTGACCCACCCCAGCTTCCCGATGACCGCCAGCCGCACGGCTTGCAGCGACACCGCCATCGGCGCGGCGACGCGCACCCGCCCATTCGGCGGGTAAACACCCAGATGCAGGTTCTTGATGGTCTTCCGGACCACCTGCACCTTGATGTCCCGCACGGTGATGGCGTGCTCAGTATCCATTGTTCTTCTTCACCAACTCCAAGATGCGTTCGGTGGCGACCTCATCACCGTCGAGAGCGCCCTTGATGGCGTTGCGGACCCGCTTCACCTTGAACGGGTTGTTCCGCCAGTCATCCTGCAGGCTCCCGCGCACGGCGGCATCGACGGCGAGCGCCACCGCCTCTTTGCGGTCCAGGTTGTCGAAGAGTGCCCGTCGCCCTGAGGTGTCCATCGACTTCGGATAGGCGCCGCTGGCTGCCGGGTTCTTCGCCTTCCTCGTCAGCTCGACGATCTGGCGCAGGTACTCCTGGTATTCGAGCGCGTGCTCGCGGCGCTGCTGCATCAGTGCGTCGAGCAACTGCGACATCTGCTCATAGTACTTCGGGTTGATCGGCTGCTCGTCGACGATGAGCTTGCGGACGTTGTTTTCGATGGTCTCGGCGACCGCTTGCTCGCTCTTTCGAAGGCCCTCGGGCAGGTCCTTCACCGCCTCAGCCCCTCGCTCGACGATGAGCTCGACCAGCGACGTGTCCTCGAACGCCGAGACCGTGCGGCTCTCCTCGGCACGGAGGTAGGTGTCGATGAGGTGCCGCATTGCCGGCTCGTACAGCTTAAGGTCGATGTAGTCGCCGCTGGACAGCTTCACCTCTTTCCGGACCTTCTCGTAGTGTTCGACCTCCTCGGCGAGCTTAGCAGCCTCGTCCTTCGAGTAGCCGGCGTCGGCCAGTTCGTTGGCCAGGTTCGCGTATGCACGAACGAACGCCGCGACCTGCTTGTAGAGCATCAACCGCAGCGGCTCATTGGCCTTCAGCTGCACCGCGTTTCCGGACTCCTTCGCGCAGAAATACGCAACGTACGCCTGCGAATCGCGCGGGGGCTCGACGTGCTCGCAGAGCGCCTTCACCTGCTCGCGGGTCTCCTCCAGGCGCTCTCGCGCCTTCTCGAGGCGGTTCTCCAGCAGGCCGGCCACGTCGGCCTTGTCGTACCCATCGAGCGCGCCCGACGTGTAGTCGTCGACCGACTGCTCGAGGTTCTTGAAGAGGTCCTTGTAGTCGACGATGTACCCGTATTCCTTGTCTTCCCCGTCGAGGCGATTCACGCGACAGATGGCCTGGAACAGGCCGTGGTCGCGCATCTGTTTGTCGATGTAGAGGTAGGTGGCAGAGGGTGCGTCAAAGCCGGTGAGCAGCTTGTCCACCACGATCAGCAGACATTTCTTTTTCTTTTACTATTCCGTTATACGTCAAAAATCTAATTGTATTTGTTCTTATCGTGCTTGGTTCAAGATG
>CAIWFK010000351.1 GCA_903911905.1 uncultured Myxococcales bacterium | reverse complement strand
CCCACCCTGCGGCGGTACGTGGGGTTCGAGGAAGCGCGCGTCGAGGTGGACTTGTCGGGCGTGCGCAGCAGCGACGAGGTGGTGGACTTCACGTCGGTGGAGGTGACGACGCGGCCGAAGGTGACCCTGTTCGTCACGCCGCCTCCGGTGCTCGAGTGCGTGGCGGAGCATGCGGGTGGTCGGGTGTTGGCGGCGGTGCGGGCGCGGTGGTGAGCCCGCGAAAAGGGCCCCACAGCGGCTCGTGCGTCGTCGCCTGAGTCGGTGTGCTCGGGGAGCGCTCCGGGGACCGGCAGCCGCCTTCGCAGCGCAGGCCGACTGCGGCCGAGCGCGGGGAGCGGTGATTCAGGTGCAGCGGCGTTTCTGAAGATGGAATCGACGTATCGCTTCCATTTCCCGCCTCACTCCGAGCCCGCGTCGGAGTGCTCCTCCCGCAGCGTCTTCGCGAGCACGTACCGCGACTGCGCGTCGTCGAACTGCCACGCCTCCACCCTCAACGACGAGCCGGGGTGGCACTCGGCCGGCGTCGAGCCGAGGTTTTCCCGTTCCTCGACGGTCAGCCGGCACCACGCGTTCGTGGTGGAAATCGTCGCGACGCGCGGAAACGGTCCCGACCAGGTGAGCTTCTGCACCGTCGAGTCGCTTTGACCGTCGTGCAGGTCGAACGACGAGCTCGTCTCGATGGAAAGGAGGGGCACGAGCCGGAACCCGCGCACCTCCCACCAGGTCTGGGTCGTCACGTGAGCGCGATACGCGCCGATGACCTGACAGCCGCGTTCGTGGTCGGTCACGTGAAGCGCGTCGCGCCCCCTGGCGACCAGCGATTCGAACGCGAACACGGTGCTGGTACAGAAGTCGTCGGGGCCACGGTTGAGTTCGGGAAGCTCGAGGCGACACCAGGTCCCGGGACCGACGGCCACGAAGATGGAGCTGCGCTGAATCGGGCCCAGGGCCGGTTCCGTCGGGTCCCCATTCGTCACCACGTCGAGCACGCGCACGTCACGACCATCGGCCGAGAGTCGGGCACGAAAGGCCCTGGCCACGACGACCTTCACCGGTCGCTTGCCGAGATCCTCGACGGTCCCGTCGGCGGCTGAGCCCTCGCACCGGAACTGCTGGAGCCCGACCGAGTCCAGACCGGCCGACACCTGGGCACAGGTCGTCGCCGCCCGCATGCGCTTCTCCCAGCTCGCGGGGTCGAACTGCACGGTCGACTCCGGAGCGCACGTTTCCTGCGCGGTCACGGTCGAAGCGGCGAGGACCAGGAGCCACGGCATCAGTCGCATGCGACCCACCGATGCAAGGCGAACGCCACCGCTACGGCCGATGTTCCCGACACCACGCTTCGAGCTTCGCGAACCCCTCGTCCAGCGTCACCTTCGGCGCGTACCCCAGGTCCCGCTTGATGGCCGAGATGTCGAACCACTGCGCGTGGCTCAATTCGCTGGCCGCGAACCGGGTCATCAGCGGCTCCTTCTCGATGGAAAAGAGCGCGTGCACGCCTTCCAGGGTCGCGCCGACCGCACTGGCCACCCACGCGGGAATCGGCTTGCCGACCTTCGGCGCTCCGGCAGCGGCCAGCATGCGATTGGCCATGGTCCACACCCCGACCGGTGCGTCATCGCTGACGAAGTAGACCGGGTTGCCGCTCACCTTCCCCGCCAGCAACGCGTCGGCCGCCAGCAGGTGCGCCTGCACGCAGTTGTCGACGAAGACCGTGTCGGTCTTCACGTCGCGAGACCCGACCTGGCGCAACCTCCCGGCCCGCGCACGAGCCAGGAGCCGGGGCAACAGGTGATGATCGCCCGGCCCCCAGATGAAGTGCGGCCGAATGGAGACGCTGGGCACCTTCGCCGCCCGCACCGCGCGCTCAGCGATGGCCTTGGTGCGCGGGTAGTCGGCCGTGAAGTGCTCCGCATACGGCAGTGACTCGTTCTCACCTTCGAGGTCGCGGTGGGCGTGCACCACGCTGGGCGTCGAGGTGTAGACCAGCGCCTTCACGGCATTCTTCGCGCACGCGTCGAGCACGTGCCGGGTGCCGGTGACGTTGGTGGCCTCGAAGTCCTCCGCGCGCCCCCACCCGCCCGCCTTGGCTGCGGTGTGAAAGACGACGTCGACGCCCAGGCACGCGCGCTCGACGGCCGCCGCGTCAGAGAGGTCGCCACGGAGCGTCTCGACGCCCAGCGCGGTGAGGCCCGGGTAATCACTCCTCGCGAGGGTGCGCACGGTGTCACCGCGAGCCACCAGCGCGCGCACCAGCGCCTCGCCCAGAAAGCCGCCACCACCAGTGACCAGCGCCTTCACGAGCCGCCCTCGACCCACCGGGTGAGCTTCTCTCGTTCGATCTTCGCGTTGTGCCGCGCGTCGACGGGGAACGTGCCGGGGTACACCCGCACCTCGGTCAGCGAGCGCGTCACGTCGTGCTTCGCCGCCAGCGCGCGCACCTCGGCGGTGAGCGTCGCATCGTCGAGCGTCGCGCCGACCTCCCGCTCGACCAGCACCATCGGCCGCTGGGCCCCGCGCGCGCCCGGCCCCACCAACGCCGTACGCTTCACGGCAGGGTGCTGGTTCAACACTTCTTCCACGGGCACGGTGAAGAGCGTGCCCGCCGCCGTTTCGACGCGGTGGTTCTTGCGCCCGCACATCCACAACCGGCCCTGGGCATCGAAGCAGCCCACGTCGCCCATGCGATGCACGATGGCCTCACCCTCACGAATCTTCGCCGCTCGGGTCTGCTCGGGGCGCGCGTAGTATTCCCGCGTCACCACCGGGCTGCGCACGGTGATCTCCCCCACCTCGCCGGGCTTCACCAGCAGCTCATCGCTCCACTCGGCGATCGGCTCGTCCGTGATGCGAATGATGCGCACCAGGGAGCCAGGGACCGGCTTGCCGACGCACACGCCACGACCTTCGGCCGCCCCGCGCGAGGTCTCGCCGAGCACTTCCCTGCTGCCGATGCTGGCCACGGGCAACGACTCCGTCGCGCCAAAGGGCGTGAAGATCTGCGCGTCAGGCCCCAGCAGCTTCGTCATGCGCTCGAGCACGTCGTTGCGCACCGGCGCGCCGGCCGACAACACCCGCTTGATGGTGGGCAGCGTCACCCCGTGCTCCACCCCGTACCGCCCGAGGTTGTCGAGCAACGCCGGCGAGCCGAACATGCTGGTGCAGCCGTGCGCCTGAATCGCGGCGATGAGCTTCTCGGGCTTGGCGCGCGCGGGAAAGCGGGCGTCCATCTCGGGCAGCACGGCCGTCATGCCCAGCGCAGGGTCGAAGAGCGCGAAGAGCGGAAAGGTCGGCAGGTCGATCTCACCCGGCCTGATGTCGTACAGCTCGCGAATCGCCTTCACCTGCGCGTCGAAGATCTCGTGCGAATAGACCGCGCCCTTCGGAATCCCAGTCGACCCCGAGGTGAAGAGAATGGCGGCGGTCTCGTTGGGCGTGGGCACCACCATCTCGTACGGGCCCACCCCACCGAGCTCGCGCAAGCCAGTCAGCGTGTGCCCTCCCCAGAACAACCGCGGGCCCACGGTCACGGTGGCCTTCACCCCGCGAAACGGCCGGGGGAACAGCAGGCGCGCCACGTGCGCGGCCGGCACGCCGATGAAGGCCTCGGGCTGCACCTCGTCGAGGCACGAGAGCAGCGCGCGCCGCCCGATGCCGGGGTCGATCATCACGATGACCGCGCCAGCCTTGAACAGCCCGAACACCAGGGGGAAGAAGTCGAGCGTGGGAGGCACCATCAGCACGGTGCGCACGCCGCGGCCGATGCCGATCTTCTCGAGCCCCCGCGCGTAGGTGTCGCTGAGGGCTTGGAGCTCGCCAAAGCTCATGCTGCGCCAACCGCCCCGATGCGGAGCGATGAGCGCGGGCCTGGCACCATCGAGCTTCGCCATCGCCGGCAGATACGAGGCGATGTTGCTCGAGGTCACGACGCGGCTCCGCCGATCGGGTGCTGGGCGAAGAACTTCTTCATCAGCGGCACGATTTCCTCGTGGGCGTCTTCGACCACGTAGTGCCCGGCGTCTTCGAACACGTGCACGTCGGCGTGCGGGAGCCGCACCTTCCACTGCTCCAGGAACGCGTCGTCGAACACGAAGTCGCGCCGCCCCCAGCAGATGAGCACGGGAATGGCGCGGAACTGCTCGAGCCGCTCGGACACCTGGCTCACCGTCTTCCAACTGCGGTCACCGGGCTGCAGCGGAATGTCTTCCACGAAGCGCTGCACGGCGATGCGGTTGGCCCAACTGTCGTAGGGCGCGAGGTAGGCCTGCTTCACCAGCCCCGTCATGCGGCCCGGTCGGGTGGAGCACAGTGCGTTGGCCCCGCGCGAGAAGGCGTTGAAGGCCCGCACCGGCACGGGGAAGAACGGCAGGAAGCGGACGACGCCGATCTGCCAGGGCAACGCGCGCCCTTCGGGCAACCCGAAGCCCGCGGTGTTGGTCACCACCAGCCGCTTCACCCGCTCGGGGTGCCGGGTGGCGAAGGCCAGCCCAATCATGCCGCCCCAGTCGTGCACCACCAGGGTGAGGTTCTTCGTCAGCCCCAACGAATCGAGCAGCGCCTCGAGGTCGTCGACCCGGCGATCGAGCACGTAGTCGTACTGATCGTCACCCGGCTTGTCCGACAGGCCGCAGCCCACGTGGTCGGGCACGATGACGCGGTTGGTGCCCGAGAACGCGCTGACCAGGTTGCGCCAATAGAAGCTCCACGTCGGGTTGCCGTGCAGCATGACGACCGGGTCGCCCTGCCCTTCGTCGAGGTAGTGCAGCTTCACGCCGCGGCCCACGTCGAAGAAGTTCGGCTTCCACGGGTAGAGCGACTTGTACGGCGCGATGTCGAAGGACGTCTGGCTCACCACTGCACTCCCAGCATCAGGCAGTTGAGGCCGCTGCCGATGCCGAGCAGCCCCACCCGGTCGCCGCGCGTGATGGCCCCCTGCTGCACGGCGTGCGCCGCGGTCAGGGGCACCGAGACCGTGCCGATGTTGCCCAGCAGCTCGAAGGTCGAATGGTCGCGCCGCTCGTCGACGCCGAAGGCCGCCAGCACCTCGCGACGGTGACCGGCGCCGACCTGGTGACCGATGACGCGATCCACGTCCTGCGTGCTCCAGCCGGTGGCGGTCAGCAGCGCGTCCCAGGTGGCCTTGCCCAGCTTGACGCCATGCTCGAGCACCCGGCTGGCGTCGGTGTCCATCACGTTGACGGTCTCACCCCAGCAGCCCGCGCGACGGGCCCCAGCGGCACAGCCGGTGTTGCGAGCTGGCGTTGAGCGCCGCGCCGGCAATCAGCCTGTGGCCCTGCTTCGAGTCTTCGGCCCGGGTCAGCACCACCGCGCACGCGCCCGAGCCGCCAGTCATGGTGGCCAGCCCCAGGCGGTAGCGTTCCATGGTGGGGTCGGCGTTGAGGCGCTCGATGGTGGCGTCGACGATTTCGCGCGACGACTCGGCAGACACCACCAGGCCCGAGGTGATCTGGCCCAGCTCGATGCGGTTGGCGATTTCGACCATGCCGTTGAGCACGCCCAGGCACGCGTTGCTGACGTCGAAGATCAGCGCCTGGCTGTTGACCCCCAGCGCGTCGGCCACCGCGCAGGCCGTCGCCGGCTCGAGGTTGTCACGGCAGACGCCGGCGTAGATGACCGCGCCCAGCTCCTCGGCCGGAACGCCCGACTCGGCGAGCGCCAGGCGGGCCGCCATGGCCGCGCACTGGGACATCACCGGCCCACGCGGCCACACCCGACGCTCGCGAATGCCGGTCAGCGCTTCGATCTGCCCCGGCGCCAGGTGCAGCGCCCGGTAGAGCGGCGCGAGTCTCGTCTCGAGCTCGTGGGTCGTCACGCGCTCCTCGGGCAACACGTAGCTCACGGCCTCGAGACAGACGTTCTTCCAGCGAAGCATCAGCGTTCCCTTACCCAGGTCCAGGCCGCACGGCTCACCGTGCGACGCGCCCGTCGAGTAACAGACGCAACGCGGCTTGTCATGGGCGGGAAGGCCAATCGCCAGTCGCGGTGATTCCCCAGCAACCCCGGGTGATTGCGGGGCTCAGGCGGCCAGGGTCAGCCTCGAGACGGCCGCCGGCGACAGCGC
Organism: uncultured Myxococcales bacterium; assembly: GCA_903911905.1. Taxonomy (GTDB): domain Bacteria; phylum Myxococcota; class Myxococcia; order Myxococcales; family Myxococcaceae; genus Xiheilimnobacterium; species Xiheilimnobacterium phototrophicum. The sequence continues at coordinate 14,239 of CAIWFK010000351.1, read as the reverse complement.
CGCTCCCAGTTCCAACGCGTACACCGCCTCGGCCACCAGCATTTCGCGATCGGCGCGGGCCAGCGGCAAGGCGTCGTAGCCCTCGCGCCACGTGACCAGGTCGAGCCCGCCGAAGTCGAAGAGCGCGGTACCCTTCGCGGTGGTCAGCCCGAAGGCCGCGCGGACGCAGTCGCGCAGGGCGGCGGCGTCTTCGAGCAGACAAAGCGAGCGCACCCAGGCATGCGCCACCAACAACCGCGGCGACCACGCGGCCAGCTTGTGCAGGTGGGCCACGTAGCGCAGCGACGACGGGCCCGGGCGACCGGGCGTGACGCCGAAGAAGTCGAGGTCGGCCTCGAGGGCGGGCGTCCGGGCCAGCGAGAGCAGCGAAATCGGTGCCAGGCGCGGGTCGGTGGGGGCCGAGGCCAGGCGCTGCTCGAGCACCTGGTAGACCGGGTGCATGGCCTGCAACGTGCCCAGGTACCAGGCCGGGTCGATGGTGGGTTCGCGCACGCGCCAGGCGAATTGACGGGCTCCCGTGGCGCGCCAGGCGTGCTCGGTGCCCTGGGCGAGCATGACGGTCAGGCGTTCGGGGTCGACGCTCATCGCGAACCTCCAGTGCGAAACAGGTGGCTGACGGTGCCGTTGACCGTGGAGAGGCTGCCTGGGTTCGCGCGGCTGACCACCTGGCGCGCGCGCTCCACGCCGTCGAGAGCGGTGAGCAGCTCGTCCCAGGTCGGGTAGCGGCGGGTGCGGTCCTTGTTCAGCAGTCGCATCACGATGGTCTCGAGACCCGGCTGCACGTCGACCCGCAGGGCCGAGACCGGCGGAGGCTCGTCTTCCACCTGGGCGCGCATGGTCTGGGCGGGGTTGGAGCGCTCGAAGGGGGCGCGCGCGGTGAGCACGAAGAAGAGCGTGCAGCCCAGGCTGTACATGTCGGCGCCGGTGTCGACGGTGGCGGGCGCGACGATGGCCTCGGGCGCCATGAACGACGGCGTGCCCGAGACCACTTCGGGGTTCGAGTCCAGCTCGGCTTCGGCCTGCGCCAGCCCGAAGTCCACCAGCTTCACCACCCCGTCCTTGCGCACCAGGACGTTGGCGGGCTTCACGTCGCGATGGAGCAGCCCCTGCAGGTTCGCCGCGCGCAGCGCCGAGGCCAGCTCGTGCGCCAGCGCCAGCACGCGCTCGTTCGACAGGCAGCCCATGGCCCGCACCAGCTCGTCGAGCGACATCGCCCCCACGAATTCGAAGACGATGAAGGGCACGCCGCCCACCTCGTCGACGTCCAGCACCCGCACGATGTTGGGGTGGTCGAGTCGGGCCAGCACCCGGGCTTCGCGAAGAAAGCGCTCTCTGGCCGCAGGCTCGAAGCCACCGTCAGCGGGGTGGAAGACCTTGAGCGCCACCGGCACCCCGAGCGCTTCGTGGAAGCTGCGGAAGATGAGGCTGGTGCTGCCGTTACCCAGCAGTTCCTGCAGCACGTAGCGGCCCAGCGACTGCCCGGCGTGAGGGAGCGGGCGGACCTCGCCGCCGCCTTCGGGTTCCTTCGAGGTCAAGGCCTGGGCTTCGCTCGAGAAGCGCTGCGCCTGCGCCGGCGTGATGGCCTGGCGCTCGGCCAACCAGTCGAGCGCGCTCGCCAGTTCCTGCGCTTCGAGCTGTTTCGCGGCGCTCACGGCGGGCTTCGACTGCACGTGACGGGCCGCACGACACCCGGCTCAAGCGCGGAGATCTGCTGGAGCCCCCACGGGTCGCGACCGACCCGAGAAACTTCGCCGACCCGCCTTCAGCGCTCGAAGACCGCCCACGAGAAGCCGACGTTCAGCCCCAGCAGCGTGGTGAGGTTGACCGCCTGCCCGGGCAGGAAGGTCCCTCCGAGCGCGATGGAGATGAGGCCATGGTCCTGCGGGCCCACGCGCAGGCGCACGCCCAGCTCGAGCCCCATGCCGAAGAACGCGTCTCCGCCCCCGCGCGCCCACGAGGGCTGGGTCTGCACCAGGCGCAGCCGACCTCCGACGAAGAACACCGAGTCGAGCACGTGGTACGCGCCGCCCAGACTGTACGACTGCAACTGCAGGCTCGGTTCCCAGGTGGCGTCGACGTCGAAGCGCGCGCGGCCCTCGTGCAGGAAGCTGGTGATCGACGTGACGCCCACCACGAAGGGCAGCCCCACCTGACCGCCGACGTGCACGCGCACCTCGGGGCCCTCGGCGCGAGCCAGCCCACCGAGCAGCACCATCAGCACCACGGCCCTCATGGCGTCACCTGCGCGTCGAAGAACGCCACGACCTTGCTCATCACGTCGTTGCGAATGGCGTCGGTTTCCTGCAGCAGCTCGTGCTTGCCGCCGGCCTCGAGCACCAACGTGCAGCGGGGCGCGTCGTCGCAGTACTTCTTCTCGCCCTCGAGCTTCACGATGGTGTCCTGCTCGGCTTCGAAGACCAGGGTGGGCAGCGAGGAATAGCGGCCCAACTGCGCGCCGTGGCTCGAGCCGACCAAGGCCTGACACAGCCAGTGCCAGGTCACGCCGCCCAACTGCAGCGTCGGGTCATCGGTCAACTGCTGCACCTTCCAGTCGAAGCGGGCCTGGCTGTGGGTGACGGTGTTGTTGGGGAAGTCGGTCTCCTTCACGTACGGCCCCGCACCGATGGTGTAGCCGGTGCCGTCGGTGGCGCCGCAGGCCTCGGCCGCGAGCGAGCCGGCGATGGGCGGGGGAAACGCGCCTTCGTTGATCTGCAGCATGGGCGAGGTCGTGGCCAACGCGTCGACGTCGTCGGGGTGCTGGTCGACGAGGTTGGCCAACACGCCACCGCCGGTGGAATGCGCGAGCACGAAGATCTTCGTCTGCTCGGGCCGCACCTTCTGGGTGATGAACTGGTGGGTGTCGGCCACGTAATCGTCGAACCAGACCACGTAGCCCTTGTCGTGGTCGGCCAGCAGGCGCTCGGCCTCGCCCTGCCCTCGCAAGGTCAGCGCGTAGGTCGAATAGCCCTGCTTCGTCAGGTCGCGCACCACCTCGGCGAACTTGATGATGGCCTCGGTGCGGCCGGGCACCACCAGCACGCCGGCCTTGGGGTTGGGCACGCGGTGAATGCGCCAGGTCAGCGTCTTGCCGTCGACACCGGTGAAGGTGCCGGCTTCGCCCGAATTCCAGAAGTCCTTCAGGTTGTCGGGGCCGGGGTCGTTCCACCGCGAGAGCAGCGTCGCTTCCGTGGAGAAATCAGCCGGAGTGGGCGTGGGGTGGGCAGCGAAATCGAAGGCCGGCTGCTTCGACACGCTCGAGGGCGGACGACAGGCAGCCAGCACCAGCAGTGGAACGATCAGGGTTCGGAGCACGGTGCCGGGAGTGTGCAACCAAACCGCGCCCCGCGTCGAACGATTCACGTCACGGGCGCGTTGCGACGCAGCGCGGCGCCCACCTTCACTCAGGCCCGGGTGAACTCGAGCAGGGCCGCGCCCTCGGCGACCTGATCGCCCGCGCGGTAGAGGAACGAGGCCACCAGGCCGTCGGCCGGCGCGGTGATGGTGTGCTCCATCTTCATCGCCTCCATCACCAGCAGGGGCGCCCCCTTGACCACCGTGGCGCCGGCCTTCGCGAGCAGCGCGACGATCTTCCCGGGCATGGGCGCGACCAGCCCACCCTTCCCTTCGTCTTGCCCCGCGTGCGCGCCGGGGTCGGGCAGCACCAGCACCGTCTCGACGCCAAGCGCGAAGACGTGCACCGATTCACCGGCCAGCACCACGGTGCCGCTGACCGGACGGCTGCCCAGCATCACCCGCAGATCCTCGCCCGAGGCCGTGAAGGTGAAGCGCTCGTCGGCGCGGGGGGTGATGAGCCGGTAGCCGGCTTTGCCGTAGACCACCTTCACCGGCACCGAGGTGAAGTCGAGCGAACGAGTCCAGCTCGAGTTGGGGCGGAAGCCGTCGCGGTGCGACCAGGGATCGCTGCCGGCCTGCTTCACATCGCGGGCGATGAGCGCCGCCGCGGCCAGCGCCAGGGTCTCGGTGGAGACCGGCGTGCCTTCGGGGAAGAGCGCGGAGTGGTTGCGGGCGATGAGCCCGGTGTCGACGTCGCCCGAGGAGAAGGGCTTCGATTCGACCAGGCGCTTCAAGAACGCGACGTTGGTCGACAGGCCGACGATCTGCGTGCCGCCCAGCGCGTCGCTCATGCGCGAGAGCGCTTCGGCGCGGTCGTGCCCCCAGACGATCAGCTTGGCGATCATCGGGTCGTAGTTGGGCGTGATTGCATCGCCGGGCCGCACACCCGAGTCGACGCGCACCGCCGCCGGCTCGCCGGGCAGCCCACCGCGCGCGAACGCCACGTGCGGCGGAAAGCGCAGGTGCGCGAGCGTGCCGATGGAAGGCAGGAAGCCCTTCTCGGGGTTCTCGGCGTAGATGCGGGCCTCGAGCGAGTGCCCGGTGATGCGCAGGTCGCCCTGGCTGACCGGCAACTTCTCGCCGCTGGCCACCCGCAGTTGCCACTCGACCAAATCGAAACCCGTGATCATCTCCGTCACCGGGTGCTCGACCTGCAGGCGGGTGTTCATCTCCATGAAGAAGAACGCGTCGCCCTCGACGATGAACTCCACGGTGCCGGCGCCGACGTAGCCGACCGCCTTGGCCGCCGCGACCGCGGCCTCGCCCATCGCCTTGCGTCGCGCTTCCGACAGGCCGGGCGCGGGCGCCTCTTCGAGCACCTTCTGGTGCCGGCGCTGCACGGAGCAGTCGCGCTCGAAGAGATAGACACAGTTGCCGTGCGTGTCGGCGAAGACCTGCACTTCGACGTGCCGGGGCCTGGTGAGGTACTTCTCGATCAGCACCGCGTCGTCACCGAAGGCGTTGATCGCCTCGCGCTTGCACGACTCCAACGCGGCCGCGAAGTCACCGGTCTTCTCGACCACCCGCATGCCCTTGCCGCCACCGCCGGCCGAGGCCTTGATCAGCACCGGGAAGCCGATGCGCTCGGCTTCACTCTGGAGCAGCGCGGGCGACTGATCGGCGCCGTGGTACCCGGGCACCAGCGGCACGTGGGCCTTTTCCATCAGCGCCTTGGCTGCGCTCTTGAGCCCCATCGCCGAGATGGCCGACGCGGGAGGACCGATGAAGACCAGCCCTTCCTTCTCGCAGCGCGCGGCGAAGTCTTCGTTCTCGGACAGGAAGCCGTAGCCGGGGTGAATGGCCTGCGCGCCGGTGGCCTTGGCGGCGGCGATGATGCGGTCTTCGACCAGGTAGCTCTCACGCGCGGCGGCGCCGCCCACGTGCACCGCTTCGTCACAGAGCGCGACGTGCTTCGAACCCGCGTCGGCGTCGGAATAGACCGCGACCGTGCGCACGCCAAGGCGCCGCGCAGTGGTGGCCACGCGGCAGGCAATCTCTCCACGGTTGGCAATGAGGATGGTGTGGAACACTGTTTTCTCTCCCCTTACGGCGTCGCCCCCCAGGGGGCTTTGCCACTCACATCCGGAAGACGCCAAAGGTGGTTTCAGCGATGGGGGCGTTGAGGGCCGCCGACAGCCCCAGCCCCAGCACGCGCCGCGAATCAGCAGGGTCGATGAGCCCGTCGTCCCACAGGCGGGCGCTGGCGTAATACGGGTGCCCTTGCGTCTCGTACTGGGCCCGAATGGGCTGCTTGAAGGCCTCTTCTTCGTCCTTCGACCAGCTGCCGCCCTTGCCTTCGATGCCTTCGCGCTTGACCGTCGAGAGCACGCTGGCGGCCTGCTCCCCACCCATCACCGAGATGCGCGCGTTCGGCCACATCCACAAGAACCTCGGCCCGAAGGCCCGGCCGCACATGCCGTAGTTCCCGGCGCCGAACGAGCCGCCGATGATCATGGTCAGCTTCGGCACCTGCGCGGTGGAGACGGCGGTCACCATCTTCGCGCCATTCTTGGCGATGCCTTCGTTCTCGTACTTCCGCCCCACCATGAAGCCGGTGATGTTCTGCAGGAAGACCAGGGGGATCTTCCGCTGACAGCACAGCTCGATGAAGTGCGCGCCCTTGAGCGCCGACTCGCTGAAGAGGATGCCGTTGTTGGCGATGAGTCCCACCGGCATGCCGTAGAGGTGGGCGAAGCCGGTCACCAGCGTGGTGCCGTAGCGCGGCTTCCATTCGTCGAACTGGCTGCCGTCGACGAGGCGCCAGATGATCTCGCGTACGTCGAAGGGCTTCTTGGTGTCGGTGGGAATGACGCCGTACAGCTCGTCGGCCGCGTACTTCGGCTCGACCGGCTCGCGCAGCAGCACGTCGGGGCGCTTCGCGGTGTTGAGGTGCGAGACGATGGTGCGGGTCAGGGACAGCGCGTGCGCGTCGTTCTGCGCCAGGTGATCGACCACGCCCGAGAGCCGGGTGTGCACGTCACCGCCGCCGAGGTCTTCGGCGGTGACCACTTCGCCGGTCGCGGCGCGCACCAACGGCGGCCCGCCCAGGAAAATGGTGCCCTGGTTCTTGACGATCACGCTCTCGTCACTCATCGCCGGCACGTACGCGCCGCCGGCGGTGCACGAGCCCATCACGACCGCGATCTGCGGAATGCGCTTCGCCGAGAGGTTGGCCTGGTTGAAGAAGATGCGACCGAAGTGCTCGCGATCGGGGAACACCTCGTCCTGGTTGGGCAGGTTCGCGCCGCCCGAGTCGACCAGGTAGATGCACGGCAGGTGGTTCTCGAGCGCGATTTCCTGCGCGCGCAGGTGCTTCTTCACCGTCAGCGGGTAGTACGTGCCGCCCTTCACCGTGGCGTCGTTGCAGACGATGACGCACTCGCGGCCCGCCACGCGGCCGATGCCGGTGATGATGCCCGCGCCCGGAGCGTCGTTGTTGTACACGCCGTACGCGGCCAACTGGCTGAACTCGAGGAAGGGCGTGCCCGGGTCGAGCAACTGGTTCACGCGCTCACGGGGCAGCAACTTGCCGCGGGACGTGTGGCGCTTGCGCGATTCCTCGCCGCCGCCTTCCGAGATCTTCGCCACCTTCGCCTTGAGATCGTCGACCAGCGCGCGCATCGCCCTGGCGTTGGCCGCGAAGTCGTCGCTGCGGGTGTTGAGCTGAGAAACCATGGGGCCGCCCGTCTTACCCAATCGCGCCCCGGTCAGCGGAAACATTGACGCGCGTCGGGGCTTCGCCCACGGTAGCCCCGTGGCACGCGCAAAGAACCTCGCTCTGGCCCTGGCGCTCGCGGCGCCCATCGGCGTGGCCAGCGGCGCGGCGTCTGCGCTCTTCTTGTTCCTGCTGGAAGAGGTGACCGAGCTGCGGCTGGCCCACGAGTGGCTGGTGTGGCTGTTGCCCCTGGGCGGCGCGGGCGTGGGCTTCGCCTACCAACGCTGGGGCGCGAACGTGAAGCGCGGCGCCAACCTGGTCATCGACACCATTCGGCAGGGAGGGGCCCAGTTGCCCTTCCGCATGTCGCCCATGGTGCTGGTGGGCACCCTGCTGACCCACGTCTTCGGTGGCTCGGGTGGGCGCGAGGGCACCGCGGTGCAGATTGGCGCCAGCCTGACCGACGTGGTGGCCTTCAGGCAGTCGCCCGAGCTGCGCAAGCTGCTGTTGACCGCGGGCGTCGCGGCCGGGTTCGGGAGCGTCTTCGGTACGCCGCTGGCCGGGGCGGTGTTCTCGCTCGAGTTCATCGCCTTCGACGTGTTGCTGGAAGCGTTGCTGCCCTCGCTGGTGGCCGCCTTCGTCGGAGACTGGACCACCCGACACCTGGGCATCGCCCACACCGCGTACCCGCAGGTGCCGGCGGTCGATTTGACCTTCAGCCTGGCGTGGAAGTGGCTGCTGCTGGCCCAGGCTGCGGCCATCGTGGCGGTGCTCTTCGTCGAATCGACGCACCGGCTCAAGGCCCGGCTCGAGCCCATCGCCCAGCCGCTTCGCATGGCGCTTGGCGGCGCGGTGGTGGTGGCCCTGTGGCGCATCTGCGGCACCAGCGACTACCTGGGGCTCGGCGTGCCCGGCATCGTGAGGAGCTTCAGCGAGCCGCTCCCCTTCGCCTGGGCGTGGAAGCTGGTCTTCACCATCGTCACCATCGGCACCGGCTTCATCGGCGGCGAGGTGACCCCGTTGTTCTTCATCGGCGCGACGCTGGGCAGCTCGCTGGGCTCGGCGCTCGGGCTGCCGGTGCCACTGGCGGCCGGCGTTGGGCTGTCGGCGGTCTTCGCGGCTGCCGCCAAAGCCCCCTTCGCGCTGGCCATCATGGCGGTGGAGCTGCTGGGGCTGCCCATTCTGCCGCACGTGCTGCTGGTGTGCGTGGTGGCCTCGATGCTGACTGGTCGGCGCAGCATCTACCCGTCGCAGTTCACGGTGACGAGCCCGCATCCGTCAGCGGCAACGCCAGCGTCGCGTCGGTGATGGAGGCGGCAACCCCCGCGTCGTCGGTCAACTTCAGGCTCGAGAACGACAGCGTCAGGGTGGCGCCACCGTCGCTCGTATCGATGGCCGCTGCGTTCAGATTGCCCGACATGGGGTGCAGGGTGCCGTCGGCATCGGCGCGCCACTGGAGCAGGTCGGGCAAGGGGCAGGTGCCGGTGGGGTCGACGGTGCGAGGCAGTGCTCCGGGCGTCAGCGGCTGGTGCAGGTTGCCCTGCAGTCGACCGCCGAATTCGCGAGCCGAGAAGTGCACCGTCGTGCCCACGCTCGAGGTCGAGAACGCGGCGCCGTTGTAGCCGGCGGTCAGCCACTCGCCGAAGTCGATCATCACGGTCTGGCCCAGGGTCTGCTTCTGGCACTCGGTCAGCGGGTCGGTCGAAAAGGTGCAACTGGCCAGCAGGAAGACGAGGAGCTTTCGCATGGGGAGATTCCAGTGCAACCAGTGAGCCATGCGCGTCTTGCCTCGAGGGCGGCCGTCGACCATCGCGCGAAGCCAGCACGACCCGCGTGCACCTCGAGTGAGCGCCCGCCATGCAGGCGCCGTCCGGTCGGGCGCATCCCGGGTGCAGGGCCTCAATCAGGGCGCCGGTGTCGCGGTTTTCGGCTTCACCAGGTCGAGCAGCGGCGAGGTCAGGAAGGTCGTGACCAGCGCCATCAGCACCAGCATGGCGAACAGCTTCGGAGAGAGCACGCCGAGGTCGAGGCCGACGTTGAGCACGATCAGCTCCATCAGCCCGCGGGTGTTCACAAGATGCCGACCGTGCCCGCATCGCTCCAGCTCAACCCCGCCGTGCGCGCTGCCAGCGCCGAGCCGCCCAGCTTCCCCAGCGAGGCCACGCCGATGATGGCGCCCAGCATCAGCCAGTCGTCAGCCGTATCGACCAGGCCCAACGACGTTCGCAGCCCCGTGAAGGCGAAGAAGACGGGCAGGAAGAGCACCGTCACCACGTCTTCGGTGCGAATGCGCAACTGCTCGGCCAGGCGCCCATGCGAGGGCATCACCACTCCGAACAGGAAGGCCCCGAAGAGCGCGTGAATGCCGATGGCCTCGGTCGCGACGGCCGCCAGCAGCATCACCGCGAACACCAGGGACAGCACCGAAGGCGAGACGTCAGTGGTGCGCGACTCCTCCCTCTCGGCGAGCCAGCGCGCCAACGGGCGAACGACGACGAACGTCACCATGACGAAACCGACCGTGGCGAGCACGGTGGTGCCGGCCTGTTCGACCTGCGACGTCGCCACGCCGCTGGCCAGCGCGAGCAGACACCAGGCGGCGGCGTCGTTGATGGCCGCCGAGCCGAGCGCGACGAGCCCCGGCGTGGTCTGGGTCAACTGCCGCTCCGAGAGAATGCGCGCCAGCACGGGAAACGCGGTGACCGAGAACGACACGCCCAGGAAGAGCGCGAACTCGGTGAAGGTGGTGCCAGCGGGGGCGTAGCGGCCGTAGAGCGCCAGCGCCAACGCGGAGCCGAGCAGAAAGGGCACCATGATGCTGGCCTGCGAGACGACCCAGGTGGCGCGCTCCTGGCCGCGGAAGAGGCGCGGGTCCAGCTCCAGGCCCACCAGGAACATGAAGAGCACCACGCCCAGCTTGGCGACGGTGTTGAGCGCGGTGGTGACGTCGGCCGAGAAGAGCGCGTGCTGCAGTGCGGGCGCGAGCGCGCCGAGCACCGAGGGCCCCAGCAGCACGCCGGCGGCGATCTCGCCCATGACCGCGGGCTGCCGGAAGACCCGATGAAAGACCCGGCCCGTCAGTCGGGAGACGACCACGATGACCGCGATGGCGAAGAGCACCGACGCCAGCGACGAGGTGCCGTGCGGCACGGCGAGGTGCGCGCTGGTCACCACCCCGCCCGGCCCCAGCGAGCGGATGAAGGTGAACACGCCGCCGGTCACCGCCAGCGTCACCAGCAGTGAGAGCGCCCCCTTCTTCATCCGCGAGAGAACAGCGCGACCATGGCCTCGAAGGCCTCATCGGCCGCGGCGGGCTCCCACCGCGCGCCCTCGTCGCGCATGAAGGTGTGCTCGGCGTCGAAGGTGCGCACCTGGAACGAGGTGCCGGCGTTGGCGAGCGCGGCGTGAATGATCTGTCGGCCCTCCTTCGGAATGTGGGGATCGCGCGTGCCCCAGACCATCAGCAGCTCGCCCGAGATGCGGTGGGCCTGGGCGAGGCTGGTGGCGGCGCCGACCGCGGCTCCCAGCGAGTTGGAGTGGAGCCCCGTGGCGTAGAAGCAGGTGGTGGCCTTGACCTGCGGGTCGAGCGCGGCGCGGAAGGCAAGGTGGCCGCCGATACACCAGCCAGCGGCGTAGACGCGCGAGGGGTCGACCGAGGCATGCGCGCGGGTGAAGGCGAGCGCGGCGGCGAGGTCGGCGTCGAACCACTCGAGCGACATCTGCGCGGCGCAGTCGAGCGCGCGTTGACGGTCTTCCTCGAAGCGCAGCACGGTGCCGGCGGGGGTGATGCGGCCGTAGAGTTCGGGAGCCACCACCGTGAAGCCGCGCGCGGCCAGCCGGGTGCAGAGGCGCAGGTGCGGACCGGTGTGCTGGAAGATGTCGGAGTACGCCACCACGGCCGGCCACTTCCCGGGGCGAGTGGGCGTGAAGACGCGCAAGCGGAGGTTGGGGAGATCGCTGACGCGGCTTTCGACGTTCATCGGTGGGCGGCACACTACCCGCTCAAAAACCTGAGGCCCACGCTGATTCTCCGTGAGGCGAGCCGCGCACAAGTCTGCGGATCTGCGGGCGCAATCGGCTGGCCGCGCGGTTGCACAGCGGGCGGGTATGAAGACCTCCCTGATCCTTCGAAGTGTGGTGCCGGCGGTGGTGCTGCTGGCTGGCTGTGGGCTCGACGCCCAAAGCCAGGTGCACGCTGCGTTCTGCGCCCTCAACCCCTACGTGCAGCAGTGCCTGGCGGCGCCGCTGACCAACTGTCCCGCGTTCCTCGGTGACTGCACTCAGGGCACCTTGCCTGCCGACAGCAACGGCGATGGCTGTGTCGACAGCTGCGCTCCGGTGGCCTGCCCCGCGGTCGAACCCAGCTGCCCGCCGGGACAACAGCCCATCGACCTCGACCACGACGGCTGCGCGCTGGAGTGCGGCGTGCCGGTGGTGTGCCCGGCGATTGCGGTGCAGTGCCCTGCAGGCCAGCACCAGGGCGACGCGAATGGCGACGGGTGCTCGAACGAGTGCGTGCCCAACCACTGCCCCGTGGGCGGGCTGCTGTGCTCGAACACCCTGCACCCGGCCGACACCGACGGCGACGGTTGCGAAGACACCTGCGTGGCGAATGACGGCGGGGTGCCCTGCGCGACGCCTCCGGTGGCGTGCCCGCAGGGTCAGGTGTTCACCGACACCAACGGCGACGGCTGCCCCGACTCGTGCCAGCCGATTCACTCGTGCCCCGCGTTCCCGCGCTACGCGTGCCCGGCCGGCCAGCAGTGGACCGACACCGACGGCGACGGCTGCGTCGATGCGTGCGTGGACTCGGACGGCGGCTTCGCGTGCCCGGCCATCGCGGTGCTCTGCCCGGCGGGCACGGCCTTCATCGACACCGACGGCGATGGCTGCCCTGATTCGTGCCAGCCGACCGATGGCGGCGTGTGCCCGGCGATCGCGATTCTCTGCCCCGCGGGTGACGTGCTGGTCGACACCGACGGCGATGGCTGCCCTGATTCGTGCCAGGTGGCGCTGTGCCCGCCGGTCGCGCCCTGCGCGTCGGGGACCTCTCCGGTCGACACCGACGGTGATGGCTGCGCCGACGCGTGCTTCGGCTCGACCGATGGTGGCGTGTGCCCGCCGATCGCGATTCTGTGCCCGACGGGCTCGATGCCGGAAGACCTGAACGGTGACGGGTGCGTCGATTCGTGTGGCGCGACGACGTCCGACGACGGCGGCGTGGCGTGCCCGGCGATTTCGTTCACCTGCGCCATCGGCGGGACGCCGGTCGACACCAACGGTGACGGCTGCATCGACGCCTGCGTGGCGGGGCTGGATGGTGGCGTGGTGCCGCCCTCGCCTGGTCGGCCGTGAGGGTCAGGCCTTCCGTTCGATGATGGCGGCGTAGAAGCAGTCGGTGCCGTCGCGGTCGGTGCGGAAGGTGTGCTGCTCCACCAGCGTGAAGCCCGGGGGGAGGTCGTGGACCACGGCCTCGTTCTCGGCGCGGCGGAAGGTGCAGGTCGCGTAGACGAGGCGGCCTGCCGGTTTCAGGTGTGAGAGCCCCCGCTCGAGCAGGGTTCGCTGCAGGGCGGGGAGCGGTGCGAAGTCGGCGGGGTTCAACCGCCAGCGCACGTCGGGGCCACGGCGCAAGACGCCCAGCTCGGAGCACGGCGCGTCGACCAGCACCCGGTCGAATTTCAACGAGGGGCGGCAGGTGGCGCCTTCGATGACGACGTGGGCGTGGGCCTTGGTGGCGCGGTGACGCAGGCGCTCGAGGCGGGCGAGGTCGACGTCGGCGGCGTGCACCGTGCCGGTCGCACCGACGTGGGCGGCGAGCGCGAGTGATTTCCCTCCGGCTCCGGCGCAGAGGTCGAGCACAGCCGAGCCCGCCCTGGCGTCGACCAGCTCCGCCAGGCGTTGACTGCCTTCGTCTTGCACTTCGAAGGCGCCGTCGAGGCCCAGGCCGAGCAGGTTCGGTCGGGCGGTGGTCAGCTTCAGGCCGTCGCGGGCGAGCGCGGTGGGAATGGAGTCGACGCCGAGGGCGCGGAGCTTGTCGGCGAGCTGCTCCCTGGTGTTCATCACGGTGTTGGCGCGCAGGAAGATGGGGCCGGGGGTGTTGAGGGGGGCGGCCACGGCGGTCGCGTCGTCTGCGAAGGCCTGGGTCAGCTCGTCGGCGAGCCAGTCGGGAAGGCTGGCGAGGTCGCGCCAGTCAGTGACGGAGCGCGGGTCGGGGGTGGCGGTCGGTGGTGGGTGGCCGGCGAGGTCGCGGACCAGGGCGCCGAGGAGCTGCAGTGGCGTGGCGTCGGCGCCGACCAGGGCGCGCAGGCGACGGCGCCAGAGGGAGACGCCGAAGAGGGCCTCGGCGCAGGCGGCTCGGCCTTCGGTGGTCAGCAGGCGGTGGTCGCGCAGGAAGCGGTCGAGGGTGCGGTCGGCGGCCTTGCCGGCCAGGGTGGCGGCGAGGGCCGGGCCGAGGTCGTCGAGCAGCCCCTCGAGCGCGTGCCAGGGGACCGTGCGCAGCCGGGCTTCAGGAATCGAGGACACGGCGGAGGTTGGCGCGGGCCTGGGCGTCGAACTGGGCGTGGAAGCGGGGGGAAAAGTAGATGCGGTCGGCGTCGAGGAGGTGCTTCAAGAACCGGCGGCGGTTGAAGCGGTACACCATGCCTGGCACCACGCCCCGGTATTCCTCGGCGATGGCGGCGTCGTAGGCGTCGAATTCGGCGGGGGGCGCTCCGATGATGGCCATGTCGCAGTCGACGAAGTGCGCGGCGTCGGGGTCGAGGTCGGCGGCGGTCAGCTTGCCATGGCGGGCGGTGAGCATGATCAGGTGGCGGACCCGGTCGAGGTCTACCCCGGTCAGGTGCTGGGGAATGGTCTGCACCGCCAGGTCGGCACTCAGGGCCTCGTTGTCCGAGCGGCCGGCCAGGTAGACCGCGTCGTGGAAAAGCGCCGCCAGGGCCGTTTCCCGGGGGTGCTCGAGCTCGGGCACCGTCGCGACCAGATTCAGGACCGATTTCGCGTGGCCGAAGTGGTGGTAGGCCCGGCGGGGGTGGGCGTACGCCACCGAGGCGGCCGACAGGAGCGGAGCAGGAAAATCGAACGGAACGATCGTCAGTGTTGACACGGTAGGTCGTCCACCCTACAAGCCCGCGCCGCGAAAGAAATATTCCTTGGTAGCTCAGTCGGTAGAGCGGCGGACTGTTAATCCGTAGGTCCCTGGTTCGAGCCCAGGTCGAGGAGCCAAAACCCCTT